>NZ_FCNU01000011.1:0-300000 GCF_001545115.1 Candidatus Protochlamydia phocaeensis | reverse complement strand
TCTGTCGGCTCCCGGGAAAAAAACTCCAAACGCGGATTATTAGAGTAGACTTAAGACGATAGCCCCCACATGCATGGCGGCTATTTTTTTTTCAGGGTGTTCACTCAGCGTTTTTAATTTTCCAGGCAAGATTTTCGTGCAGCCGAAAGTTAGAGGAAATCTCTTTTATCTTTAGATCATTTCAAATGTAGTTAGAAATAGTTCTCGCATTCTAGCTGTCTTTATTCCGGATTATTTCCTTCTAGTAGAAGAGACGTTGAATCCAGTCCTTATGAATTCGGCCCGTCTTTTATTCAAACTGATCTTGCGGTTTGACTTTTGACGTGAGCAATCTGGCAATATAATGCCGATTGGCATAAATATAGTCGCAGCCTGAAAAGAAGGTATAAATAGCTGTAAAAGTGACAATCAGCGTACTGATCTGATGAAGAGCCGCTAAAGACAGGTAGCCCAAAGAATAAGGAATCAGGAGCAAAATGACAAAAAAGGCAGAGATGGCTTGAATGACGGCTTTCAGCTTGCCGCTAGGACGAGCCGCTAAAGCAAAACCTTTTAAAGCACAGATAGTTCTTAGCGTGCTAATAACAGAGTCGCGATAAAGAATGATAAAAACCAACAACATGGGTAATTTAATGGGCGGCAACGTAAAAGTTAAGAAAACGGAAATGCGATAAATGCTATCGGCCATGGGATCTAAGATTTTGCCCAAATCGGTGACTTGATTATATTTTCGCGCCAAGTAGCCATCGCAGGCATCGGACAGTTCTGATACGCCGAGTAGAAAAAGGAGAACATAAGGAAGCGTGACTAAGCTAATATCAAAAGTTTCGTATTCTAAATACACTAATAGGAAAATAGGACTGATGAAAATACGAAAAAATGTTAGATAGTTAGGAATGCTCAAGCAAAACCTTCCTTTGTGAGATTCAAGTCTACAATAACACGTTTGGTTGCCAAATCAAGTTATAGGCAAGCGAATTCATTTGCCATAGTTTTTTCAATATGCTCAAAGAGCTTAGAATAATTTGTTTATTAATTCAAGTCGTTAACTTACAGAAAGAAGATAAATTCTAGATTTTATTAAAGAGAGGCTTTCCACGCATTGATTTTTGACAAAAAATAGATTATAAAAAATTAGAAAATTGTAAAAATGAGAGGCAAGCATGGATAAATACAAAGACTCTTTAGAGAATGGTCAAAAAACGGCTCTCAATCGAATGCCCTCCTTTTCCGAACAAGCATCTTCCTTATCAATAAGGGTGGGAGGGGAGAAGGCCCACAATCCGACCATGCAAAACCTTCTCAAAGCTTTATTTCCTCATCAAGCCATTTCCTATTCTTCTCCTGACTTTAACCAATTAGATATTTATATGTTTGTGCATGAGTATCGGGCAGAAGAGCCCTCGCATGCTCGCGATTATGTCAAAAAAGCTCAACGCCTACTAAGCGAAAATCAGTTGAAGGAGCACGCTCGCGTTTTAATTCTTCTCTACGAAAATGTAAAGGTGGCTTTTCCAGAGCGTAAATTGCGCAACGAGAAAGCGATTTCCGCTATCGATACGGAAGATATTTTAGAAGAATGCGCAAAAGCCTATAAAGAGCGGATTCGCGTGCTTTATGAGTTTGGCCTCTATGATTTAAAGGATACGTTATTTCAATTGAAAAAGGCTCAATCCATTTATGTGGATATGTCGAGTTAGCTGCTCTTTTTTATAAAAATAAAAGTTATGCGAAGAAGAGGCGATTTTTCAAGCTCTTTGCACTCTTTGTCGTCTTAATTTGGCTGTTATGAGCAGCCTTTGTTTGTTACTCCAAACACAGGGTAAAAGAATAGGGACAGAAAAGAGGGCCTATGCCCGGAAGGATGATTAGATTATCTTCCGGGCATTGCTTGAATGAATAACAGTGTTTAAATCGTTCCGGATTTAAGTTTTCTATAAATATTCAAGTAAAGATCTGCTGAATGATTCCAGCTATAGTCTATTTTCATGCCATTAAGCATGATGTTCCGCCATTTTTCCGGATCGTCGAACCAACATTGAATAGCGCGATCTAGAGCGGAATCTATTCCGGTTGCATCGGGATAATCAAAAACATAGCCATTTGTTTCTTCAAAAGGCTTGCCCGAGTAATCAACGTCAACAATGGTATCGGCTAATCCGCCTGTTTTCCTGACAATGGGGACCGTACCGTATTTTAAAGCGATCATTTGCGTTAGCCCGCATGGCTCGAAAATGGAGGGAACAATAAACATGTCGCAGCCTGCATAAATCATGTGGGCAAGCTCTTCTTGATGATGCAAAGTTAAATGAATGTGAGGATGATCTGTATATTGATGCTTAAGGCGATGAAATTCGGCGCTAATGCTTGGAATGGGGCTGCTTCCTAAAAGGACAAATTGTCCTTTCTTGTCCACAATATGCCGCATGGTATGTTTAATTAAATCAATGCCTTTTTGGGGAACCAAACGCGTGATGCAACCGACAATAGGACGGTGTTCCTCAGCTAATAAGAGTTTCTCTCTCAATAACTTTTTGATAAATCCTTTTTTATCAAGCGTGTTGCGATCTTTTTTGTTAGCCGGCAGTTCGCGTGGTGAGTAATGGGCCGGAAGAAAACGATCAATTTCGGGATTCCAATAAGAATAGTCAATTCCGTTTAAAATGCCGGAGAATTTATTCTGATAATGCAAGAGCGTGGATTCTAAACCTCTTCCCCCTTCAGGGCTAAGAACTTCTTTAGCATAATTGGGAGATACTGTTGTAATGTAATCGGAATAAACAATGCCGCCTTTGAGAAGATTGATGAGATTGGGATAAAGATTGTCCTGCATGCGGGTCGGTTGCTGATAAAAGGTGCCATCTAAGCCGATCAGATCGAGATCTTTTGCCGCACATTTGCCTTGGTATTCCATATTGTGGATTGTTAGGATCGTCTTGGGCTTAGTGAAGCCTAACGCATTGTACATATTAGCGTAAAGGGGAGCGATCACGGCCGTCTGCCAGTCATGTATATGAATAATATCGGGATTGACGGGCTTTTTGTACATAAATTCAATGGCGGCGCGAGAGAAATAAAGAAAACGCTCAATATCATCATCACAGCCATAAAAGCAGCCGCGATTGAAAAAAAAGCGGGGATGATGGGGCTCGATAAAGTAAACCTTTAAGTTTTCAACCCAACCCATCCAAACAGTATTAGAATACCATTCCCCTTGATAAAACGACATGAGGTCCTTGTAATCAACCGTTAGATCGCGGATCAGTTCGCTATCCATGCAATCATATTTTGGAATGATAATATCAACATCATGGGTTTTCCAGGATAATTCCCGACAAAGGCCTAAAACCACGTCGGCAAGGCCGCCTACTTTGGCTAAAGGGGCTAATTCTGACGCTATATGAACAATATGCATAGTGTGGCTCCGCTACTCGTTTCTCGAAAAGCTACCATACAAAATATTGGATTCAGAGGAAAAGAAAAAAATTACAGAAGTCGTAGAGAGGCATTAAAACTGCTAATGACCTAAATTCAATTTTTTTCCGCTATCTCAGCGCCTGTTATACCGCTTATAATCGCTCGCTTTCGAGAGCGTTTTTCTCTAGTGCTCTTGCTCCGGGAAAAAGAACGCGAATCTGGGTCATTAGCGATTTTAATATTTCAGGTTTTCTTATAGAGAAAATAACCGCTTTAAGAAAGCCTCTTAAGAGGGTGTGATGAGATCATTGCAGATGATCAGCACAATCTGAAGAGAGCGCGTAGAGACTTATACATAAGCAGTTACGAGTGAAGTGTTCGCTATTATCTCTTTCTTGTTGCAAAAAAATCAGCGTCGCGTTAAGATTTTGACTTTGCTAACGCGAACGGTCCATAAAATAATGGGGTGTAGCCAAGCGGTAAGGCAGCGGTTTTTGGTACCGCCATGCGGAGGTTCGAATCCTTCCACCCCAATTTGTCACCTTGATCGACAACTCTCTTTTGCTAGCCTCAAACATTGTCTTTCCTTATCATTATCTATTAGCAATTAAATTGCTTTTTTTTACTGAGAGTAAGGATAAGCGGTTTTTTCTTTTTAAAGAAAAGGTTGCATAGCGGAGAGTGTGAGCGAGGTATTATAAAAACTTCTGCAGGCGGAATAAAGCGGCTTTTCAGAAGTTAGAAAGATGTACTTCTCGCTGGCGATGGTTCTCTCATGGAGAGCTTAATTGCCAGCAGCATGCCGAGAGAAGGGAGCGTGGTTCATAAAACCCGCTTAAAATGATAGGAATGACATTCATTCTCATAAATGGCCAGACATTAATTAAGTTTTAGCCATTTTTTTCCCTCTTTTCATCATGCCTTAGAGGCTGTCCATCTATCTTATAGAATAAAGTGTCAATCATTCCCTTTGCGGCCGTCAGAATTGAACGGGGAGGCTGTAGAGGTTAAGGGCAGCGCTTTGCGATGGACTTGAACGAGTAAACCATCAGGCCGTAAAGCAGACCATTAGATAAAAAATTTGTTTAACTTTATCCTTTTTGGGGGATTCATGAAACTGCAAACAGTAGCGAGAAAAGCAAACAGCAAGAGTGAAGTGAATAAGCTTCGCCGTGAAGGGTATATTCCAGCTGTCCTTTATACAAAGGGAAAAGAGGGAGAGACCTTAGCTGTTAAGAGTGCGGAATTTGGGGCTTATTTACGTCAAGTGAAGTCAGGCCATTTGCCAACAACTAAATTCACTTTAGTCGATGATAAAGGCCATGAGCGCCAAGTTATCATTAAAGATATTCAGTATAACGTGACTTCTTATGCTGTTACTCACTTGGACTTTGAAGAATTAGTAGAAGATCACAAGATCAATGTAAAAGTTCCTATCGAATGCATAGGCGCTGTAGACTGCGTAGGGATTAAGCTGGGCGGTGTGCTCCGTCAAGTCATTCGCCATGTGCGCGTGCGCTGCTTGCCAAAGGATATGCCTTCTTTTTTTGAATTAGACATTAAAGAATTGGGATTGAAGCAATCTAAGAGATTGTCTGATATTCAAATCCCAGAAACGGTGCGCCCTTTAGTCGATTTGCATGAAGTGGTTGCCGTTATTGTAAAACGCTAAAACCCTGTTTAAAGTGTGACTCAGTCTAAGCCGCTTTCATTTGTTTTTGTTGGATTGGGAAATCCAGGCTCTGAATATGAGATGACGCGCCATAATATGGGATATCTCGTTGTTCAGGCTTTGGCTAACCGGATGGGATGGCACTTTAAAGAAGATAAGTATTTTAACGCGTTAATTGCAAAAGGAGTGATCGGAGATGCCTCTGTTCACTTATTTCTGCCCTTGACGTATATGAATCTGAGCGGAACGGCGATTAAGCGTTATTTAAATTTTTTTAAATTGCCGCTTAGCCATTTGGTTATTGTGACTGACGACATTGCCCTCTCTTTTGGAAGACTTCGATTAAAGACAATGGGGAGTGCTGGCGGCCATAATGGTCTAAAAAGCGTTGAAACTCATTTAGGGACCTCTCATTACATCCGCTTGCGGATGGGGATTGGCCATCCGGGTGAGAAACAGCTTGCCGGCTATGTATTAGATCGTTTCAGCCCAGATGAATTAAACCATTTAACGACGTTTGTTGATCGCGGGGTAGACGTTTTATTGCGCTTGCTGAAAGAAAACGTCTCTCAGGTCATGAACGCGGTCAACACAGCTCCTCGCAAGGCCAGTCCTGTAAGCTTGCCGAAGCAGGAGCCAATAGATTTAACAAAACCCCCTTTGCAGGGTTAGGAGAATACGCATGAGCCAAAACAGACAAAACCTTTACGAAGGAATGTATGTCATTAGCGCAACGCTGAGCGATGATGCTCGCCATAAAGCTTTGGATCGTATCCAGGCCGGAATTACCAATCGCGGCGGAGAAATCAAAAAAGTTCACGAGCAAGGCAGACGCCGCTTAGCTTATGAAATTGAGGGACACCGGGAAGGATATTACTATATTGTTTACTTTACCGCTCCCACTTCAACCATTTCTGAATTGTGGCAAGAGTACCACTTAAATGAAGACTTAATCCGTTTTATTACTTTGCGTGCAGATAAAGTAATGGATAAAATTGAATTCAAACCCTTAGTTGAACAGCAGTAAGGAGTAGAAAACATGCAGAAAAAAACTAGAACTAATCCTGAATACTCTGATGCGCGTTCTAAGAAGCGTAAGCGTTGCCCTTTTACAGCAGCGGGCATCAAAGAAATTGATTACAAAGATATCGATACGCTGACAAAATTTATTACCGAGCGCGGCAAAATTTTACCAAGACGCATCACAGGTGTCTCTGCCTATCATCAAAAGAAATTAACAGCAGCAATTAAGCGCGCCAGACATGTAGCCTTGTTGCCATTTGTAGCTGAAGTTTAAGGAATAATCGAGGAGAAAAACATTATGGCAACACAATTGTTGTTACTAGAAGATGTAGAAGCCCTTGGTCGAAGTGGCGAAATTGTCAATGTAAAACCTGGCTATGCACGCAACTTTTTGATCCCGCAAGGATTGGCAGTATTGGCCAGCAAGCAAG
Source organism: Candidatus Protochlamydia phocaeensis (assembly GCF_001545115.1). NCBI lineage: Bacteria > Pseudomonadati > Chlamydiota > Chlamydiia > Parachlamydiales > Parachlamydiaceae > Candidatus Protochlamydia > Candidatus Protochlamydia phocaeensis. The sequence continues at coordinate 293,457 of NZ_FCNU01000011.1, read as the reverse complement.
CTTTGCGCATGCAAGAGCGTTTGCAAGAAGAGCGCAGTAAAAAAGCTGCAATCGACAAAGAAGAATCAGAAGCTATTGCAGCAAAGATTCAGGATATTTCTTTGACAAAAGTTGTCAAAGTTGATCAGGAAGGACATATGTATGGTTCAGTCACATCTACAGAGATCGTTCAACTGTTGTTGGATCAGGCTCATGTGGAAGTAGAAAAAAGAGCCGTGCAGCTTAAGCATCCGATCAAGACGACAGGCGTTCATGAGATCGCTATCAAATTGAAAGAAGGGGTAACAGCCAGCTTTAATTTGAAAGTGATGTCAGAAGAAGGACATCGCGCAGCAATGGAAGAGCAACAAGCCTCTTAATTGGATGCGCTATAAAGCCTGCCTGAAGGGAATGAATATATCCCTTTAGGATGTCTTATCAATATTCTAGAGGGATTTAATCGTTTCGAAGAGGCTATTAAATCCCTTTTTAGATTTAATTATTTGTAATAGACCCGCTATGCTCCAATTATTTTCTCCGGCTAAGATCAATCTTTTCCTACGCATCGTAGGCAAGCGTCCTGATGGCTATCACGAACTTTCTTCTCTTTTTCAAACCATCGATTTGGGCGATCACCTTACTTATGAGCCTTGCGAGCGAGATAGTCTAACTTGCAGCGATCCTAGCCTGCCTACCAATTCCTCTAATTTAGTTCTAAAAGCGGTCGAATTATTTCGCCGTAAAACAGGGCTGAAAGTATTTTTTAAAATTCACTTAGACAAGCATATTCCCTATGAAGCTGGGCTAGGCGGGGGCAGCAGCAATGCCGCGACAACGCTGTGGGCTTGCAATCTGCTTGCCAAAACAGATATTCCGACTGAAAAGTTACGTGACTGGAGTGCTGAAATCGGCTCGGACATTCCCTTTTTCTTTTCTCAAGGGACCGCTTATTGTACGGGGCGTGGAGAGAATGTATATGCATTGCCTGCCTTGCCGCCGCGCCAGTTGTGGGTGATAAAACCTCAAGGCGGCCTATCGACCCCTGAAGTTTACCGCCGCTTGAATCTTTCAGTCCAAGAAGAGATGCCCGGGCTGGCCAAGCAAGATTTGGAAAAGTATTTATCCGGCGCGACTCCGTCTTTTAATGATTTGGAAAAGGCGGCTTTTGAAATGAGGCCCGAACTGAATGAGTTAAAGCAGTCTCTTTTAAAGAACGGCTTTAATACGGTTCTCATGTCTGGCTCCGGCTCCTCTTTTTTTTGTTTAGGGGATGGACAGCTTCCATCCGATCCTTCTTATCGTCTATTTTCTGCTCAATTCATCAACCGTGCTTCAGACAGATGGTATTAACCAAAGTTTTTTGAGGTTGCTCTTTCGGTCGCATCAAAGCCGCGGAGATGGACAAATGACAAGCAAGCCAATATTAAAAAATATGGACCTTTTGCCATTCTTGATCGGGAAGAGCTTTCATGTCCGTCCAACGAGCAAAAAGCCCAAAGCGCAGGTTATTAATCTCCCGCATGGATGGAAATGCCAGCTAAGCTGATTGTTAATCAATACGGATGCATGCGGATGAAAGGGCATGGGCTAAAGTTTTCATTAATTCACGTTAATAATATTTGTGAGAAATCTTTCCTCTCTTTTACTATTCGGAGGTAATTTAGAAAGGTAATGCATTCCTATGACCGATGAATCTTCGAAAAATGATCCTTCCTCCAATTGGCCAAAAGATGTTCGAGAAGCTTATGAGAGCCTTAAATTGCCAAGCTTGTATGATTGCGTTTTGGAAAATGAAAGGCTCAGTTTAGAACTGCGGAAACAAGGCCGGGATATTAAAATAATGGCTGAGAATATGGGTAAAATGGTGTCTCAGTTCGATAGCCTCTTAATGGCCATTTCTGAAGAGTGGGAAGAATACGAGGAAGAGCCGGAAGGGGCTCTCCCTGCTATAGCAAGCCTATCCGAAAAAGAAGGGGAGTTGACGGATTTAGAAATAGAACTTCTAAATGACAGGCAAGCGTATTTAGAAAAGCAATCGCAAGAAGCTTTTATTGAAATTGCCGATGCGATTTTTGATTTGTCTCAGTACTCCAAGCAAATGAGCCATCAAGTGCTAAACGTGCTGCCTAAAAAAGAAGGACTATTGGCTCATTTACCTTATTGGCATCCTTTAGTAGAAAACCTCATCGGGCTTTGGCAAGGGCAAGTCAATCATTTGCGCTATAAAATGCTAGCGCGTTTGGAAAATATGCACATTTATCTCATCGATCCGCAATCCGGAGAGGAATTCAACGAAGACGAGCATCAAGCGTTAGAACGCATAGCCGGAGGACAAATGGGAAAAATTGCACAGACCATTCGCGTTGGCTATCGGCATGGCAATAAAATATTAAGGCAAGCTGCGGTCGCTATATTTGTTTAAAACGCGTGCTTTAGAGAATTTCTTAAAACTGCTAATGGGCTAGATTGAGTTTTAACAGCCTATCTCATCTCACATAAGTAGATTTTGCGGCTCAATTTGGTTAGAAACGCTGAAAATTTTTAGCCCTATTTTTTTAATATGGCGAAAGAAAGCAGGGCTTAGGCTAACAAAGCGCAACCCTGCTTCTTCTTTTAACTCATTATCTTTAGATTAAAGAAAAGAGAACTCATTTGATGGCGCAAGAGTCGATGGCAAGGCGGTAGGCGTTTGAGGACTATACTTTTCCATCTTTCTTAATATTTGAATCTCTCTTTTAAGCCTTGCCATTTCTTGATGGGCTAAACTTAGTTCCGTCTCGGCTTTGAGAGCCCGTCTTTCTTGAATCTGAATTTGACTCAAAGCATTGTTGACAATTTCTTCTATGTGCTCTCTTTGGCTGCTGCGGTCTATCTCTTCTACCGTTATGTTCTTTGAGTGAGTCCCTTCAGGTTGTGAAGATAGATTATCCAAGGAAGAGAAGCACTGTGGCAAAACCGCGCATTTGGTATTGATCCGTTTGACCATGGAATCAAACTCTTTTAGTTCTGACAAGTGTTTATCTCCGATTTCCTTTTTGCGATCACGGGATAGCTTAGCGCTGATACGATTCTTTTCCTTGCGTCTTCTTTGCTTTATTTCCTGTAAATTTAGGACTTCTTCTTGCTCTTCTACTTGTGCCTTTATCCTATCGTCTTCCGATTGCCTTCTTTTTCTCTTTTTTGAAGACGAAACGTTTGAGGCATTCACTTCATCTGGGATTTCAATTTCACGCTTACACTCTTCTTGCTTGATTGTCATGACAGGCTGCTCGGCTAGCTTAGGAGAGAAGTCAAAGAAGAAAGGATTAAAATCGGTGACGGTGGATGGGTCTTGCCCATTAGATGAATGAGGAGGGAAATTAAGATAAGAAAGGGATGGCGTGGAAACCTGAGGAGTAAGAGAAATGAATCCTTCTAAAGAAATAAATAAGGGGGCATTTGAAGATGCGGGGGGTTGCAAGGATTGCATGCCGATTTGATGGACTGGTTGAACAAGGGGGGCCGAAGAAGGGATTTGATCAACAGGAGGGGTGGCTAACGTGTCCGGTAAAAGCCCGGTCCTCCCTCCTTCTTCATCATTCCAAAGGAAATCATAACTTGGATTCCAAAGGGAATCATAGCCTGGAAAAAAAGAAGAAGAACCGGTTTGAGATGAATAAGAACTCATATTGGTAACCTTTGAGATAAGTGATTAAAATTAGTATTTTTAAATAAATTATTTATAAATGCGTTCAGTTTTAATATCTTGTTTGCGATAGAAGGTTTTTAAGACACAAAAAATAGTTTTAGAAACCCTTTTCGAGAAAAATCCGCATTTTTACTAATAATAGTAAAATTAGAAAATTAAATAAATCCGGTTGTTGAGAAAATTTAATCTTCTATAAAAATAAATTGTTCTTGATAGAAGAAAATAACTAGATTGCAATCAACGCGCATGGTTTGCTATATACGAATTGAGTCAAAATTGATGTTTTCCTCTAGGTAAAATAATGGATGAGATGCTTGAAAATCTCTGGATTTGCCCTCTTTGCTCCGCTGAACATGCCGAACCGGTCATTGTATGCCGCCGTTGCGAATGCCAGCTTCTTTTGCTTAATAAAATCAAATTAACGGCAATTCAACTGCGCCAAGCGGGTTATCCGGAGCTCAGCCAGCGCTTTTTTGATAAAGAGAACGAAATAAACTAGGGACACGGCTTAGGGCGTGCCCTAAATGGATAATTGCCTGAATTCGAGTGGGTTTTTCCTTAGAAAGCGATAGGGGCAATAGGCGCTTAATCTTATCTGCTCTCTTATTGCCTTTTAGGGAGAGAACAATCTCAAATATAGACGATTATGAATGTGAGGACACGCTTTAGGCGAATAACTATAACTAGTAAAGTTTGTCCTCTTTTGCTATTTTAGCTGCACTATTATGAATTCGACGACAGTCTCTAAGAGGGTGTATTTAAAACCCGTAATAACCTCAAATCTAGGTCATTAGCGTTTTAATACACCTTTTAAGACATTTTATTCTTTATTTTTTTCTATTTAAATTCTTGCTTGAGAGTGGAGGCTATCGTTGAATCTAGATTAGGGGAAATTCGGCGGCACCCTTTTACAATTTGCAAGCGGATTTCTTAAAATGAAGCGGGTTAGTGAGGTGAAATGATGAAAATGTTTGATGATCAGCTCATTGTTATTACAGGAGGGGCTGGATTTATTGGATCCTGTGTGGTGCGCCATTTAAATGATAAGGGAATGAGCAATATCATTATTGTGGATGAATTGCGTTCTTCAGAGAAATGGAAAAATTTAGTTGGCAAGCGATTTGTTGATATTTTGTCTAAAGAGCAGCTCTTTGGGTGGCTGGTCGGACGCGAGTCGATTATAGAAGCGTTTATTCATTTAGGCGCCTGCTCAGATACCATGGAGACGAATGCAAGCTATCTGCTTGAGAATAATTATCGCTTCAGTGTGCGATTGGCGGAATATGCCTTGAAAAATGAACAGCGTTTTATCTATGCGTCTTCAGCTGCTACTTATGGAGATGGAACTAAAGGATTTGTGGACAATGAAGATAAGTTGTATGATTTGCATCCCCTCAATATGTATGGCTTTTCCAAGCAGCTTTTTGACCAATGGGCATTTAATGAAGGGGTATTAAATCAGTTGGTCGGATTAAAATATTTTAATGTTTTTGGACCTAACGAATGGCATAAAGGGCGAATGGCCTCTGCCATTACCCGCATGGTTCCGCAAATATTAAAAGGAGAGAGGGTAAGGCTATTTAAATCTTCGGATCCGGCCCATTTTGCCGATGGCGAGCAAAAGAGGGACTTTATCTACGTCAAAGACGCCGTGAGAATGACCTGCGCCTTCTTGGAGAATGACGCGGGAGGGTTGTATAATATTGGGAGCGGCGTTGCCTCGACGTGGAATGAGTTGGCCCGATCGGTTTTCCATGCAATGGATAGAGAGCCTAAAATTGACTATATCGATATGCCGACGGAATTAGTTGCTAAATATCAAAATTACAGCCGTGCTGATATGACGAAAACGCTTCACGTTTTAAAAGAGCAGGCGCATTGCCTGTCATTAAAAGATGCAATCTTTGATTATGTAAGAAAATATTTATTGCCAGGAAGGGTATGGTAAAGCTTGCGAATATTCTTGGGTCTTTGAATCCGGCCAAGGTAATGGTGGTTGGAGATATGCTTCTCGATTCCTATACCGTAGGAAAGGCACGCCGCATTTCCCCTGAAGCGCCTGTTGCCGTTATCCATGTGCATCATGAAGAGCATCGTCCGGGCGGAGCTGGAAATGTCATTCTTAACTTGATCTCTTTGGGGGCGACAGTTATTCCGCTAGGCCGCATAGGTAAAGATTGGGCTGGCGATATGCTGTGCAAGGCTTTGCAGCAAGAGGGAGTAGGGGCGGACTCCATTTTTGTACAAGAGTCCTATCGAACCCCGGTTAAAAATCGAATCATTGCCGACAATCAGCAAATTGTTCGCGTAGATTTTGAACAAGCCATTCCTTTATCCGGCCATTTGGAAGAGGAATTAATAAATGCCCTGCCGGCGCTGATGCAGGATGTCAAGATCATTGCGTTATCCGATTATGGTAAAGGGTTTTTAACGCCGAAGTTAACCCAGGCAATTATTCAACAGGCTAAAGAACGGCAAATCATTGTTATTACGGATCCCAAAGGACAAGATTTCAGCAAATATCAGGGAACAACAATCATTAAGCCTAATCTGTCAGAAGTGTACGCGGCGGCAGGAATGCCGGCCCATGCTCCCCTAGAGGACGTGTCTCGCAAAGTTTTGCAGATCACCCAAGCGCAAATGCTCATGGTTACGCGTTCGGAGGCCGGCATTTCTGTATTCGAAGCGTCAGGCGCGCGGCAAGATTTTCCTGTCCATGCAAAAGAGGTAAAAGATGTGACGGGAGCCGGCGACACCGTGCTTGCGATGCTAGCCTATGCCCTTGCCAATCAGCTGTCTTATGCAGAAGCTGCCCAATTATGCAATGTCGCTGCCGGAATCGCGATCGAACATGTCGGCTGTGCGAGAGTCAGTTTGTCCGACCTCGCCCATCGGTTATTTGAAAGTGATATGTGCCATAAAGTATTTGATCGAGAGCGCTTGTTTGTTTTGCGGGAAGTATTGAAAAAAAAGCCTTTTCATATTCTTGTTGTTTCTAGCGGAGAAATGCTTACCCCTAAATTATTTCAAACTATTAAGCAATTGACTAACGATGGAGAATCCTTATTAGTTTATATTAAAGATCCTCAGCCTTCGCAAAATTTTATTGATATGCTTGCATCTTTAAGAGAAGTGAGCTTTATTTTAATTCATCAAGAGAATATGAATTTTTTAAGCCGCCAAGCTCATCCCTTAGCGACATATGAATTTAACGAGCATCAGCTGAGACCTTGCCAATTAACATCTTCGCTTTTGGAAAGCTTGGCTTTGAATAAATAACAAAGAATTTCAACCATGGATGGAGAGTGCGATGAATATCAATGCTGCCTTTCAATGGGAATGCCAGCCAAAAGCAGAACGACTTATTTTAGATGCTCTTGAAAGCGCTGCCGCTGCAAATAAAGCGATTGCCCAGCTGCAGACAAACCTGCTTGAGCGGACTAGTACGCGTTTATTCGATTGGCTTGACCATATTGTAGTCGCCCATTCTCCAGAATTAGAACAGCAACTGCAATCTTCAGGTTTTATCCAGCAGTTGCTGGAAGAAAATGCCCTTGTTTATCACCATCCGGGTGCCCAGCTTCCACGCCTTGTCATTAAGCAAAGCGCGTCCGAGCCTGTGGGGATTGCTGTCGCTGTCGATTCGCTTGCTGACTTTTTAATGGCCCGCGGAGGCACTGATATTCCCATTGAGGGCGCTTTATTTGGAAACTATCGTCGCTGCTGTGTGCATACGGAGCAGGAAACGGCCTTATGGGTTGTTGAGAGGCGTGGAACGCAGACTCTTATGCCGACAGAAGAAAACCCGGAAGTCATCCATATCTATCAAGAAGCATTAGAATTGTGGCAAAGGCGGCCGAGAAGTATCGAAGACGAAGAGCAGGCCATGCAATGGGCTTTTGCTTTGGCTAAAGAATTTGTCCACCGTATGGGGCAGCATCGGGCTGCTTGGACAGTGTTAGAGGCGGAAAGGCGTTATTGGCAAGCAAGGAATACAGCGGGACAAATACAAAAAAACCGCCAAGATAGCTTAGGAATGGGATGGGCTAATCATGATCATCATACCTTCCGCTCTTCCAGAAAGCATTTTCATCAGTTAGTCGAGCTATTTGAACTTTTGGGATTTACTTGCCGTGAACGCTTCTATGCCGGAGAAGAGGCTGGCTGGGGAGCTCAAGTGATGGAGAATGCCGTCTGTCGACTAGTTCTATTCTTAGATGTCGATCTGGCCCCTGATGAAATCCAAGGCGACATTGCTCATCAACCTCTGCCGGAGCTTCCTCAATTAGGTACGATTGGCCTTTGGTGCGCCTTGCATGGAGATTCTATCTTAAAAGCCGGCATGCACCACTTAGAGGCCCAATTCATGTTTGAAGAGCTAACAGAAGATCTGGCTAAGCGGGGCGTTAAAATGATGAGTCCTTTTAGTTCTTTTCCTTACTTAAGGCAAGCCTTTACGGCAGGAGAAGTTTGGCAGGTGGATCCTAAGCGCGTGCAAAGATTGCTTGCCGATAAAAAAATCTCTGAAGAGCATGCACATAAATTCTTATCCCAAGGCGCTCTTGGAAGTCATTTGGAAAACCTGCAGAGGCGGGAAGGCTACAAGGGTTTCAATCAAAAGAACGTCAGTATCATTATTAAGAAGACCGATCCACGCGTCCAAGAGACGGCAGGCGGATAAGAGCTTATCTTCGAGCCTAGACGATGCATTCACTTCGGTATAGCTATTCTTAATGTCAATATATAATTTTTTACGATTTGTTTTATTTTATTTGTTTTATTTTAACTTTTTAGTTAATTGATTTTTGTTGTTTTTAAAATAAACATTATTGATAATGGTTGATTGTTATTGTTATTATATTAATGAATTGAATATAGGTCTTTGTTTATGTTTTTAATAACCTCTTCTCCTTCTGATTTTTTTCCGTCTGTAGCCGGTATAAGTTCTATTCCTGGAGAGGAAGACTTTGCTGTCGAGCGTAGTGGCTTCGTTGATATTCCGGAGCTAGCCTTGATGATTTTCTCCTATTTAGATCAGCATTCGCTTTATCGGGCTTCTTTGGTATGCAAAAAATGGAAGGCGCTTTCCGAAAGCGATTATTTATGGAAAGCAATTGCCCAGAGGTTAGATCTATTGCCCGAGCTAAAGGCTGATAGCTCCGCGTCTATAAAATTACAAGTAGAGGCGATTCAAAAAGCCGAAAAAGGAATGATTGTGGTTCGGACGCAAGCGCAATTTTATGACAAATTGCATGAGATTTATCAAAAAACAGATGGCTCTAAATTGACAGGGATTCATTATCTTTCCGCTGCGAACAAGTGCATCCATGTCTATATCAATATTTCGACAATAAATACGCTGCAAGAGCGCGGGTTGATATCTTATAATTCTTTAAAAAATAAAAATATTGAGCCTAAAAAACTTTTCTCTTCTTCAGATCATCAATTTACTATTAAGGGAAGAGGGGAGGGGGATTTTTTTAAGATAAAGCAGAAAATTGCCCAGGACTCTATTGATCAGAACGATTGGCGTGTTTCCGTTGCTCATTTTCATACAGATGAAGTGTTAAAGCCGACGTATATTTTAGATATTCTTTCTAATCCCAAAGGCTCTTCTAAGCAAAAAAAATGAACTTGTTGAGGCAATCTCTTAAGCCTGGCTAGATAATTGGCGTAAGAGATTTATTGGTCCTTTAAATGCAGATAGAGGGCTTCTGCCAAGTGCAGGGCTTGTCGGCCGGTGCCATCTTGAATTTGGTGCCGGCAAGAAGTGCCGTTGGCGATGATCCAGGTGTCCGGCATGCTCTTTCGTATATGGGGAAATAGCTGCAGTTCGCCGATTTTCATGGAAATGTCATAGTGTTCGCTTTCATAGCCGAATGAACCGGCCATTCCACAGCAACCGGAAGGGATTTCAGATACATAAAACCCCGGGATGGATCTAAGCAGGTCCAAAGTTGGGGCCATTCCTACTAAGGCTTTTTGATAGCAATGGCCATGGACTTTGATTAACCGCTCTTTGTTGGGAAAGGGAAGAGGATAAGTTCCATCCTGCACATGTTTCAATAAGAATTCATCCAATGTCAAACAACGGGAAGTTATCAATTCGATGGCAGGGTAAAGAGGATCATTCGGATCGATTAGCCCTAGGTAGTCGTCTTTGATGGTCAAAATGCAGCTGGGCTCAAGTCCGATGATGAGGGCTCCTTTTGCCAAGGAGGCTGCAAGGGTAGAAAGCAGCTTTCGCGCCTGCTTGCGGGCTTGCTTAAGCAATCCTTTTGAAAGAGCGGGCCGGCCGCAGCAGCTCCAAGAAGGAACAATGACTTTATAGCCCAGGGCATTTAGCAAATGAACGGCAGCTTGTCCGATATGCGGATGGTTGAATTCATTGAAGGTATCATTGAGAAGAAGCACGCTTTTATTTAAATGGCTGGGCTGCAAAAAATTAGAATACCAAGTAGAAAAGCGCTGGCTAGCCAGTAGCGGCAGATTGCGGTGGGAAGTCATTCCTAAGCGCTCTAGAGCTTTCTTGGTCCATGGCTGCCGATGGAGAAGATTAAAAAAGTCAGCTAAAGGGGACATCCATCGATTCAATTGTCCAATGGACGCGAAAAGGCGGCTTCGCAGCGAATAGCCATGGGTTTCTTGGTAATGGTAGAGGAATTCTGATTTCATCTTTGCCATGTCCACTTGGGAAGGACATTCGGTTTTGCATCCCTTGCATAAGAGGCATAAATCCATTACGTCGTAAAGGCCTTGGCTAGTGAAGGCTTCCAGGGGCATGCGTCCATGAATGATAGAGCGTAGGGATTGTGCTCGCGCTCGCGTTGAATGAAATTCCTCGTTAGTGGCCTGAAAAGACGGGCACATGATCTTTTCTTTTTTACGGCAGAGTCCATTTCCATTGCAAAGGTCGGCTGCTAAGATAAATCCGCCTTCTTTGTTAAAGTTTAGAAAGGTCTGAGGGTCTTTTAAAATCTCGCTCGGATGAGAGCGAAGCTCTTCAAAATCGCTAGAAAAGGCAATGATTTTTCCAGGATTCATTAGATCGTCAGGATCGAAAGCGCGCTTTAGCTCAATAAAAGCTTGAATGAGCTTTTCGCCGAACATCTTTGGATTCAGCCAAGAGCGAATCAATCCATCTCCATGCTCTCCGCTTAACGATCCCCCATATTCCAGCAATAAAGAAGACACATCAATCATCATTTCGCGCATAAGCGCCAATTCTTCAGGAGAACGTAAATTAATATAAGGCCGCACATGCATACATCCGGAGCCGACATGCCCATAAATGCCGGCAGATTTGCCTTTGCTAGACAGATAAGCGCAGAAACGCTCCATGAATGGGGCTAGCTGATGGGGATCGACAGAAATATCTTCTATAAAGGCAATGGCACGGCTAAAAGAGCGCTTAGAGAGTAGAATGCCTAAACCAGATTTGCGCAAGTTCCATACCTTGGCCATTTTTTGGCGATCAAACAAAGCAATCGGATCGTAGCCAATTTGGTTTTGCCGCAAGTCAGTCAAAAGGGCGCGCATTTTTTCTTCTAACTCTTGGCGATCCTCTCCGTCAATTTCTACAATGAGAAGGGCTTTGGGATTTCCCGATAGCCAGTCCAATTGGCCACGAAGCGAAGGGGAGGCTCTGCCTAGCTCGATGATTTGATCGTCGATCATTTCCAATGCAATAGGCGAATAGGCGAGTAAGGCGGGGATATGGCGCAAGGCTTCAATCATGTCCTGAAAAAAAAGAAGGCACATGCCTGTTGATTTGGGCTTGGGCGCGATATTCATTGTGATTTCCGTCGCAATGCCTAGCGTGCCTTCCGATCCTGTGATCAGCTTGGCTATATTAATCGGTTCATCTTTGATAAGCTCATCTAAATTATACCCGGATACTCGTCTAGGGATACGGGGAAAGCGTTTTTCAATTTCATCTCGATACGTATCTCGGATGCGTATAATCTCTCTATAGATATGGCCTTCTGTTGTTTTAAGAGACATTTTTTGCTTTAATTTTTCTTCGGAAAGCGCTCCGAATAGCAAGATTTCTCCATTGGCTAAAATCACTTCGGCTTCTTTGACATGATCGACCATTCTGCCATACCGCAAAGAACGGGATCCCGCTGCATTGTTAGCAAGCATGCCTCCTAAAGTGGCCCGATTGCCTGTCGATGTATCAGGCCCTAGTCGATAGCCATAGGGAGACAGCTGCTTATTGAGGTCATCTTGAACAACGCCGGGCTCGCATACGGTATATCCATTTTGAATATCGATGGTTAGAATGCGGTTGAGATATTTAGACGTATCAATGATCAATCCTCGCCCTAAGCAGCCGCCTGTAATCCCCGTTGCAGCTCCTCTAGCTGTTAGGGGAACCTTGTAGTGATTTGCTATCTCAACGGCTCTTAAGAGATCTAGCTTGGATTTAGGGATGACGACGCCCAGGGGTTGAACCTCAAAAATAGAAGCATCCACGCTGTAAATGTGACGGGTAGTAGGATCAAAGTAAACTTGTCCTTCAATGTTATCCTTAAGTTCTTCTTGAATGCTTCTCATAACGATCTCTTTGCTAAGAATAAAAGAGAGGGCTTACCTATGAGGGATCGGCATAATGCGCTGCATCTGAAAGGGATAAAGCGGGCCCAGCTGTAAGATTTGGGTCAGTTCATCCAATGCATGCCGTCCTTCGATTAATAATTTAGGATCCGCTAAATCTTGAGGGGTCAAATGATCCCTATAGTGTTTTTCAACCCATTTTGTTAGCTGCTGGTAAAGCTCTTCGGTCAGCAAAACGGATGGATTCATGGCAGCTTTTTCTTTGGGCATTAAAACTACGCGCAAGCGTAGGCAGGCAGGGCCCCCTCCATTTTGCATGCTCTCTCGGACATCTTGATGAATCACCTGCTTTATGGGGTGATCGCCGCGTGCGAGCAGCTCTTGCAGGAACCGGCTGACGATCTGAGATTCCTGACATTCTTGAGGGGCAATTAAAGCCATTGTTTGGTCCGGAAGGGTGACGAGTTGCGAATTAAATAAATAGGTTTTAACAGCTTCTTGAAGCGGGACTTGCTTGGCAGGCACCATAATCAGATGAGGATTGGTTTGGCACTGCTCAATAAAGGCTATTCTCATCTTTTCAATGACTTGCGGAGTGTCTATATAGGCTTGTTCGTGATAGAAAAACACATTTTGATTGCCCACAGCAACGACATCGTTATGAAATACTCCGGCATCGATGGCTTCGGGGCTCTGTTGAGCAAAAATGACTTGCTTGGGAGAGAGGCGGTGGAGGCGGGCAACGGCTTTTGATGCCTCGTCTGTCTGCCGAGCTGGAAACCGCTTGGGAAGTTGATCGGGATTTTGATTGATTCTACGTCCGAAAACAAACAGTTGAATGCCTGGCTGGTCATAGCGCTGGCATAAGCGTGTATGATTGGCTGCGCCTTCATCGGCAAAATCTGGATGAGTAGGGAGGGGATAATGGTGCGCAAAATAAGTGGGATTGTCAAAAATACGGCGCAAGACCAGAGAGGTTGCAGGGGCTTCAAACGAGCGATGGAATTTGCTCATCAAATTGGCCGGGGTAAAATGCACTTTATGGTCTTGCGAATCAAGCGAAGGACTGATTGTCGCTGCATTCGCCGCCCACATTGAAGCAGCTGAGCTGCAAGACATCAGCAGTGAGGGGGAATCCTTCCCCACTTGCCTGATTATTTGATCCTCAGCTCCATCGTAGCCCAAGGAACGCAAGACGGGAATAAAGGGACGCTCTTGTGGGGGAAGAACGGCTTGTTTGATTCCCAACGAAAAAAGTTTATACATTTTAGCAAGCCCCTGCAAGGCTGCTTTTTTTGGGTTGGAAATTAGCTTGCCATGCTCCATGGAAGCGATATTTCCGTATGAAAGTCCACTATAATTATGCGTGGGGCCGACAAGGCCATCAAAATTGATTTCTTCAGCTTGATCTAACATGAAACGCGCCTTTTGCTAAAAATCATTTTTCAGTTCTATGCCTGGAAGTAAATTTGTTGGCAGCTTAAGAGAGGGCGTCTCTAATGAGGCGACAGGGTAAGAACAATAATCTGCCGCATAATAGGCGCTTGGGCGATGGTTTCCGCTACAGCCTATTCCGCCAAAAGGAGAGGCGCTGCTTGCTCCTGTAAGCTGCATGTTCCAATTAATAATCCCGGCCCGGGCTTGCCGATAAAATTGATTATATTCCTCTAGCGATTGGGTGAAGATGCCGGCGGCTAATCCAAATTTTGTCCGATTCGCTTCTTCAATAGCCTCTTGTAAATCCTTTGTCCTTATTAATTGCAAAAAAGGGCCGAAAATTTCTTCATCAGGGCGGTCTTTAATGGCCGTGACATCCATCAGGCCTGGAGACAGAAAGCCGGTGTCGGGAATAAAGTTTTTCATTTCAATTAAAGATTTGCCGCCTTTAGCTCGAAGAAAGTCTTGCGCTTCTAATATGCGCTTTGCGTGAGACTCGGAAATCAAGGGTCCCATATAAGGTTCCGGGACATCGGTATAAGGGCCTACTTTAATGGTATTAATCAAGTCTAGCAGAGAGGAAATAAACTCATTTCCTATTGGGCTTTCAGGGACAATCAAACGCCTTGCACATGTGCAGCGCTGCCCGGAAGATAAATAAGCCGATTGAACGGTCAAGTAGGCAGCAGCGGTAGGGTTGGCGATTTGACTGACAACAAGGGGATTATTGCCGCCCATTTCCAAAGCGAGGATTTTCTGGGGATAAGAGCCGAAGAGCTGGGATAGATACAAGCCTGTCTGGTAGCTGCCGGTAAAGAAAAGGCCTTGAATATGGGGATTGTGAATGAGCGCTTGGCCTGTTTCTTTTCCGCCTTGAATGAGATTGATTACCCCGGGGGGAAGGCCGACGTCATTCCAAAAAGAGATCAAGGTTTCTGCAACTGCCGGGGTCAGCTCGCTGGGCTTAAAAATAATTGTATTTCCTGCCAAGAGTGCGGGGATAATGTGTCCGCCTGGCAGATGTCCAGGGAAATTAAAGGGGCCGAAAACAGCTACTGGACCATGAGGACGGTGCCGTGTAATTGAGCGTGCGATACCTTGATCGCGAATCATGCCGGCGCAGCGCCGCCCATATGCCTCTAATGAGATGTCGATCTTATTAATCATGGAAGCGACTTCGCCTTTTGAATCCCATAAGGGCTTACCCGTTTCCTTTGAAATGATCTCGGCCATCGTCATTGTGTGATGCTTTAGAATTTCGCCGAAGTGGCCGAGGTATTGGGAACGCTCATCAATAGTCAGGCCGGACCAATCAGGAAAGGCTGCCTGAGCATTGCGAACGGCTTCGTCTACTTGCTCTTTATCGGCTTCTCTTCCTTGCCAGAGGATTTCTCCTGTGGCTGGATTATAAGAAGTAAATAGAGGGCCTAATCCTTTTTTCCATTGATTATTGGTGAAAATGCTATCGTGTTCTTGCATGGCACGCCCTGGAGAAGCTCTTGGGTTAATGAATTGTCACATAGCGTATGTTATCGCCATGTTTGACAAGTAAGGCATCAGCAACATTATCATTTATTAAAGCCGTTGTTTTAGAAATAAACTGGAGTCTTCCAAAACAGGCCCTGAAATCTAATCGATCATTAGATAAGATATATTCCGTTTCCTCTGGCAACATATCCGGAGTGATCTGAACTTTTATGACCGCGCTATTTTTAATCGTTCTGATATTAGACGTTGAAGCCGCCAGCAAAGGGCCTGCGTCAAAAATATCAATCTCTTGATTAAAGGCAAATCCTTCCTGCAAAAGCATATGCAAAGCCGGCTTTGTACTATCATGGGTCTTCCCGATGACCTCTTGAGCTTCTTTGGGAAGCAAGGAAATATAAATAGGAAATTTCGGCAAAATCTCTGAAATAAATGTCCGGTCTTGATCCAATTGGGCCATAAGCTCCACAAAAGAAAGATTGCAAAAATGCTTGCCCACGGCTTCCCAAAAAGGAGAAATTTGCCTTTGATCAATATATCCTCTTAACTCTGCAAAAATTTTCTTTTCAAATCGCTGTCGATGGGCGGCAATAAAAAGAAATCGGCTTAAAGAGAGCAGGCGTCCTTGGCCGCTATGTCTGAATGTGGGTTGGAGATAAAGCGAGCAGACTTCTGATGCATTGGAATTGCTTGAGATAACTTTTAAAACGCTCAATTCTTTTGGAGCAGAAATATGCTTGGCGTTCGTAAGCAAGGATTCAATTCGATAGAAATAAGAGCGGCTAATGCTATTTTCTGCCAGAATCCCGCACGTTCCCCCGATACGCCCCGTTGTTAAATCTTCTAAGACAAAATAATACTCTTCCAAGCCGGGCTTTTCTATTTGCTGCCGGAAAGAAGATTCAGAGAGAATAATTTTGTCTTGAAGCTTTTCTCGGTCTCGGGGAAGATTTGTCATACCCAGCAAAGACTCAAACGAAAATTCAGCAAAAATTTGTTGGTCTTTTCGTGTAATGGGGCGAACAACAATCATAAGTACATCCTGCTAAACTATACTAAAGTGAGTCAAAATTGATTTTTTGCAGCACGAGAACTCTCCCGGTTGAACACATGGCTTTAGAAGCTGTCCTAAAACGCTAATGGGTTTTGGGATAACTTCTTAGAAGCAGCATCGCTCAAAAAGAGCTTTCCGTTTCTACGCTTTGGCGCAGCCGAAAACTAATGTTTGAATTCACCTTGGCATAAATGAATTATCCCTTTTTTAATACGTCTTCAACCAATTCCATGACTTTTTCGATATCAGAAGGCTGAATCGCACCTATAGGTATTAGAAAACGAGCCCGCGTAGGATGGCCGCCTGCTACAAAGCTAATCACTCCGGCCTGAAATAAGTCTTGGATAAATTTAACCACGCGTTGATTGTCGCCATCAAAAGGGGTAAAAGCAATCATCGCTCCTATTCCATAGGGACCTTGGATGCGATCAGGATAGCGGTTTTTAATCCTTTCAAAATGTTCGACAAATAACCTATGCATATGGGCAATCTTGCCGTTAGGGCCTAGGAAATCTTTATGCAAAAGTTCATTGACGATGAAACGTCCCACCTGCAAGGCGGCTGTGCTACTCGTAAATGTTTGGCTAAGAAGGCCCGGCTTCGGCTTAAAAGTTGAGCGGAAAAGAGTCGCGCAAACTTGAGATAATTTACCGATTGAAACAATATCAACAAATTCTTCTAATTGAAAGTGTTGATAGGCAAAAAGTTGAGGCGTGCGCCCAAAGGTTTGCACCTCATCGATAAAAATGGCTATCTCATGCTCTTTTAAAACAGTCATTAAAGCGCGGAAGAAATCCGTGGTCCCTGTATAAAAGCCGCCTTCACCTTGAACCAGCTCAAAGCACATGACCGCATGCTGCTTGGGATAGCGGGCCAGATAATGCTTGAGAGTGTGGACTGCTTGCTTCGTGCTTTTTTCCGGTTCTTCCTCCCGAAAAAAAGGAATATAATCAACGGCAATTGTCGTCGGCAAACCTTCTCTAAAATGCGGTTTATCCGTAATTTGCGATAGAGCAAGCGAACGGCCCATAAAGCACTTTTCAAAGGCAAGAACACGGCTGGCGGGAAATTTCTTTTGAAAAGCGATTTTAAGGGCGTTTTCATTAGCCATTGCACCTGAAGAGGATAAAAAGCAATGATCCAGTCCGGAAGCGTGGACGAGAAGCTGCGAAAAATGGAAGGCTTCGATATTCTGTTGAAGGTGGCCTTGCATGACCGTATCATTTAGAGCTGCGTCAATAGCGTGAGAAAGGACATCAGGATGGCTATGCCCCCAATAATGAGAGCCAATGCCGCTGATCATGTCATATTTGACGCTGCCGTCCAACAGCTCGACCAAAGGGCCGTTACCAAAGCCGCTGCCTATGTAAGGAAAATACAGCTTGCCTCCTCGCATTTCATTAAAGGCTGCTATCATTTCTTCGTAAGATTGATTTAATGTGTCCTGTGGGGGACGAATATGGGTTAGGGGCGCTTGATAATCCTTTAAGGCATCTAGCAACAATTTTTTAGCTTCTTTGATGCGCGGATCTTGACGAAATTGTGCGGCAGCCAAGAGAAAATCAGTCATGGGAAAGTTCCTTTTCAAATGTCATTTCGCGCGTTGCCAGCTTAAATAAGAATAGAGCCGTCAATTGAGCGCGTTCAACCAAGCTTGGTAGAAATAAATATTCTTCATGAGTATGAATAAGGCCTCCTTTGGCCCCAATAGAATCTAAGGTAGGCAAGCCGGCGCCTGCCAGTGTATTGCCGTCGCATACTCCTCCTGTCGAGCGCAGTTGAAATGGAATGCCAAGCTCTTCAGCGCAGCTACCGTAAAGATTGAAAAGCTTTTGCGTCTGCGAATCAAAAGGCTTGGGTAAGCGCAAGTTTTCTTGAAAAACTTCAATTTGAATGCCTTCTCTGCGCATGCACTGATGAGCGATAGCCTCTAGTTTTTTTTGACTAGATAAAATATCTTCAGCCTTAGCGCTTCTCATATTTAGGCGGCAAATGGCTAAATCGGGAATAATATTGACAGGTCCGCCACCCTCGATATGGCCAACATTGACGGTTGTTTCTTGGCCAGGCTGGTTGAATTTTTCTACTTCTTGAATGAATTGAGATAAAGCATAAATGGCGCTTGCGCCAGAAAAAAAATCACGGCCGGCATGCGCTGCCCGCCCTCTGACGACAATGCTGTAATTAACGGATCCTTTCCGTTCGCTGACAAAGGCGCCATCAGGAAAAGAAGGCTCGAAGATCAGGCCTAGCTGATAGTGTTTGGCTGCTTCTTGGAATAGGCCTGCAGAACTTGGAGATCCAATTTCCTCATCGGGATTGATTAATATTTCCCATCCGACCTGATCTGCATAAGGAGATCTTTCTAAAGCGGCTAAGGCAATTAGGAGAATGGCAAGCCCTCCTTTCATGTCTGTCAATCCGGGTCCGTTCCATATTTGGCCATCTTTTTCCTCGATGGATTGAAAAGGGCTAGAGGGCGGATAGACAGTGTCCATATGCCCGGCTAAAAGCACTTGTATTGGCGCTGTTGGACGCTTGCGTATAGATAGGGCTTGACCGAGCTGCTGGCTAGCTAAGACCCCGTCAGGCCTCAGGAACCGGCGCTGGGGAAGGGAAATAATGCGCTCTTGCCCTTCTAAGCAGGCAAAACCTTTCTGCAACGCTGCTAGCATGGCTTGCAGTCCAATTAAATGAGTGGAAAAAGAATTAATAGCTGTCCAAGTCCTGACAAGGTATTGTAAATACGTTTGCTGACTTTTAATCCATTCTAGATAAGGACGATAAGCATGCATAGTAATAAAGGGTTTTAATTCATCATATCTATTAAAAGGCGATTTGACAAATTATTTTTAAATTTTAATTTAAAAACGCTCCTTTTGCATATCTTACTTTATGGCGAAAAGGAAGGGAAAATAAGGATGAATATCGCAATTCGGTGATGCCCTCTTATTCAACCTGCGGCGAGCTAGAAGCAAATAAAGAAGAAATGCGGGGGAATAAAGTTTGCCTTGGTAATAAATTATCTTATCCGCTAATGTGACAATTAGGTGAGTATCTATGAATTCATAAGCATTTGATTCAAGCGAGTTTTTGACACTTTTGCAAGAAAAGAACGTCTAAATTCTATCTTAAAGCAGGCGTTTAGCCGGTCAGAGATGCTCTAAAATGAACTGCTTTTTTCCCATATTTTCAGTGCCATTCTTGCTCGAGAAAATATAAGTAGGTTATGAGTAGTAGATTAAATTAAGTCAGGAGCTATATGAACGATAGACGTCGAAAGCATCTTCAAGAGGCTTTAGATAAAAATCCATCTTGTTATGTGCTAATTACCTGCGGCGAACCTTCAGAAGATGGTCAGATGCAGGTTGAAATGACTTATCAAGGAGATGCTACGCTCGCCTCCTATCTTATCCAAGGAGCGCAATTATTCATTGATCAAGAGGAAGACGATTTCTCGGGCTCACAAACTCCTATTCGCTTAGTTAAATAGTTTGCAATCTGTACGCATGCAAGTGGCTTTCCTGTGCTAAGAAAAGCTAAGGAGGGTCATCGGTTCGGTATCAGGGACATGGATTTTGTAATAACTTAATCCATGCCTTTTGGACTAGCTTTGGCATCAAATTTTAGTTTGGCAGCAAGGATGGTGGTTTTAAGAAGGATCCTCTTAAGGCGAAAAAGACAGGGAGAGGAAAACTCATCATATGCATGCCTTAATCTTCTAAATCTAAATCTTCATCCGCTTGTGAATTGAGAATTTGAAAATTGACAATAAGGCGCTTAAAGTCCTTTACTAAAGCATCCGCTTGCTGTTTCTCTCCCCATAATTCAATGCGATAAAGGTGTTGATTTTTCTTAAAGAAGGCAATCCAGCCTGTTTCGTTTTCATTTTTTAAGTGAATATAATAGCCTTTCTCTCCTAATACCGTTTGAATGTTCCCTTTATCGACTAGTTCGACTTGAGGATCTTGGAGATGATAAAGAGAAAGGTATCTTTTTATAGGCTTGGGCGGCAAATGGTTTTTTTCTTCCGGAGGTATGTAGTAGGCTACCCCTCCATAAATCTGATGGCCGGGGGAAGAGAATAAGAGGGAAATCGTATAGGGATAGTCTTTATCAAAGCCTGTTTCCACAGTTTCTTGCTCGTCCACTAGCCATTCGCTGGGAAGGGAAAGGGCAAAACCTGCTTTTTGATTGGCAATGACTTGATTAATGGCTTGGAAGGTAAGTTTTTTTTGTCCATCATAGATTCCATTTTGTGAAAAGGTTATCCAATGACCTTCTTGATCTGCTTTAGGCTCAGCTGCTAAATAGGCCTGCTTCAATCGATCTATCCAAGCTTGCTTATTCTTTTCAAAAGTTTGCCCATCTTTCGTGGAATAGCGAATGAAATAGAGGCCGGATTCTCCTTTAAGAAGCCGTCCAATATTGTATTCATCATAGGCGATATCTTGTTGCTTTAGCGCATTTTTATTCTTAGAGACAAAGGAGCTTTCAAAAATATTTAGGGAAGAATCAAATTCTTTAAAATGCAGTTCTTGGCCCTTAGACACATGCTCTTTAAAAGTCTTGTGAAGGATTTTAGCGAATTCTTCGGCTGAAATGGGCAAGCCTTCAAATTTTTGTACAGTAAAGAGCTCATTCCAATTTAAAATTTCTTCATTGGTTAAAATCATTTCAACGAGCCATTGATCGGATGTGAGTTCTTCAAATCCAATCTTCCATGTTCTTTCATCAAACGGACAAAAGAGTTTTTCTTCGGCAAATAGATTGAAGATTGAAAAAGTTGCAAAAAGGGCAAAAGTGAAAAAATAGAGGCTTCTTTGCAAGATATTCTTCATAAGGACTCCTTATTTTTTTTTAACTTAGCTGATTCGTCTTTTTGAATTCATTAAAAATCGGGAGCGCAGCCGTGGACTTGCCTCATTAATCGCATGTGCGAGTGGGAGAGTATGGCCTGCTATATCGCGTCGGCGTCTAGGGAGAAAATACTTTCAAATACAGGTTTTAGGCTCAGATATGGATAAGCGATAATGATGGTAGTGTAGACCATTTTATGGTATAGCGGAGGGAATGTAAAAATAGATTTGAGATTAGTTCTTCCTGGGAGAAAACTCGACTCTAAATCATTAGCGGTTTTAATACATTCGTTGTTGAGAACTTTCGCCTTGTCTAAAAATGGATTTTTGAATTCACTTCGATATAAAAGTCCATAAAGAGCCTGCCTGTCAAGTGGGAGGTTGAATTTCTATCATGAGTAGGAAAGTTGTATGGCCATGTTGCTTTTCTATGTGGGAAACAATCGTTTCGTAATTGAAAATCAATTCATTGTGAAAATTATTCCTTCTATTCATTTGGAAGCGCCTCTTTATGGGGCTCCTTATCTGGTTGGTCTATTAAACTGGAAAGAGCATCCGGTTCCTATAGTGGATTTTTGTCAAATCATCGAACGGCGCGCTGCGTCTAAAGCTTTTCATTCCCGTATTATTTTAATTCAGAAAGAGCAATCTCAAGATCAATATGCAGGTATTTTAGGCGAAAAAATTACCGAAATAGTGGATTTACAGCCTTCCGATTTCGTGGAAGGGAAAATGTATCAGCCCAACCTTTCTTTTTTGGATGGAATCCATAGTGATGAAGAGGGAATCATTCAAAGGGTTGATGTGATGGAATTTTTTAAATTTCTGACACTTGAATTGTCCCTGAAAGGAAAATAAATGAGCATGGCCTCTGCCGACTTCCTCAATCAGATTATGCAATTTGTTGAAAATAAATTGGGTTTGAAACCTCAATCCCTGAATTTACTCACATGGGAATGGGTGTTGAAAGAACGCATGACTTTATGCAACTTGCTTACTTATGAAGAGTATTATAAACGCTTGAAAATATCTTCTCACGAGCTGCAGGAATTAATTGAATTAATTATCGTACCGGAAACGTGGTTCTTTCGCGATAAAAGCGGCTTCGACTTTCTCGTCCATTTTGTTAAAGAGAAAGAAAAAGAATGGTCTTTTTTCAAAATTATGAGTCTTCCTTGTTCAACAGGAGAGGAGCCTTATTCAATTGTGATGGCTCTTTTTGATCACGGAATCAATAAGAGGGCTTTTTCGGTCGATGCTCTGGATATTAGCAAGAAGGCGCTTGCCAAAGCCGAAATGGGGCTATATAGAAAAAATTCTTTTCGCGGAAAAGATTTGAGCTTTCGCGATCGCTACTTCGATAAGATCAATAATCAATATGCCATTCGAAATTTTATTAAAGAGCAGGTGCATTTCTACTCGGGCAATATACTAAGCAGCAGGATGCCTTTTAATCCTCAGTCTTATCACTTTATTTTTTGTCGAAATTTATTAATTTATTTGGATGAACAGGCGCAAAAAAGGACGCTAGATTTTCTTCAAAATCTATTGATTCCAAATGGCATCTTGCTTGTTGGACCGGTAGAAACCCAAATCGCTCGGCGTGCCGGTTTTATCCCCCTTTCTTTTACTAGGGCAAATGCCTTTCATTGGAAGGAAAAAGGTCTGTTTCCTTTAGAGGAGCAAAGAAATTATACCGTTTTATTAAAGGATCAACCAAAGCTTAAAGGCAAGGAGACAGGGGAGCGACCATTTAATCTTGTATCCCCTCTATCTTTTCAAGCTGAGGATAAAATAGATTTAAAAAACACAGAAAAAAAAGAATTAGATAAAGCGGCTCTCCTAGCGCAAGCGATAAAATTAGCTGATGAGGGAAGCTTTGAAACGTCTATCGATCTTTGCATGAAGTATATCGCTCTTTATGGAGCTCAAACAGAGGTCTATTATTTGCTGGGATTAATCCAGCATGCAATGGGGAATGAGGGAGAGGCGGAGAAATTTTTTCATAAAACTGTCTATTTAAAGCCCCTTCATTATGAAGCATTAATATACTTGGCTCTATTATATGAGAAAAAAGGCGACCTGACTAAAGCCGAACGCTTTCGTAAAAGAGCTCAGAAAGCTTATAAGACCTAGGGCGCGTCATCAATTAGACAAGGCCCTGATGCGAAGTTATTTTCTCCTATAGAAAAAAATGAATAGACGTTCATTGGCTAATCGACGAAACAGCGTAGCTTAACAAGGGGTAAAATGAACCAAGAGAGTAGATCCGATCTTAATTTGTCCCTTAACAAATCGGATAAAGCCCGCCTTGCTTCCACATTATTAGAAAGGCAGCCTATAGAAAGCTATATTCATGAATGGACAGATTTATTAAGGAAAAAAGAGGACGTAAAAAAGCAAGAGGATAGGATTTCCGTTGTTGTCTTCCGCTTAGGGCAAGAGTGGTTGGCATTGAATACCATTTATTTTAAGGAAGTATTGCCAAGCCGTCCCATACACCGTATTCCGCATCGGACAGGAAAAATTTTGCTAGGGGTGGCTAATCTGGGCGGAGAGCTGCAGCCTTGTATGGCTTTGCATAGACTACTGGAGATAGATATTTCGATTACTAAGCCAAAGCGCAATTCTTATCAGAGCGATAGAATGATCGCTCTTGCCAAAGATAATGAAGTGTGGATTGTCCCTGTAGATGAAGTGGAAGGTATTCATAACTGGTATTTATCATCTATTGGGAATGTTCCGGTCAATATTGTAAAATCCAGTAATAATTATTTGAAAGGCATTATGACAATCGCGAATAAAAGCATTGGATTACTCGATGAGGAGTTACTGTTTTATAGTTTAAAGAGGAGCTTATAGTGAAGCTAGAAGATTATTCTAAGCTTAAAGAAATTCAACGGGAAATGAAAGCCCTGGCAAATCATTTAAGAGACATTTTAGTGCCTTTCCATAATCATGCTCAAGTGGCAGAGGCAATAGAAATGGCTATACAGGGCTTACAGGCCTTACTTTCATTAATAGAAGCGACTTTTCTTGATAGCTTGATTCCTTTCATGAGAGCCTTAGACCAATATTTGAAGGCCATGCAAAAAGGAATGAGCATGAAGGCCGAGCACTTGGAAATGCTCTCTATCGTCAGTGCTAAGTTAATTCAGATGGCCGAAGTCGATAGCGATAAATTGGAGCGCCTTTTCTATAATTATCTTTTCTCTTTTGAATCTTGGACTTCTCCTCTTAGAACGGCAGCCCAAACCCATGAAAGAGTCTCTTCGCGAGCAGCTGCACTAAAGGAAAAGTTTTCAAATGAACCCCTTTTAAGAGAAGAAAGACAATCGCAGGAGGTAGATCAGCCGTTAATCGAAATTTCTCTTCAAGAATTTCGAACAATTACTGAGACGCTTTCCCGTCTCATCATTGTACTCGGAGAAGAGCCGCGCTCCTCTTTGGCCCTTCTGGAACTTCTAAAGACTGTGCGTATAATTAAGCATATCGCCCAAGTGATCCAATTCCCTTCTCTCCTTGAAATAGGGGAGGCGTGGGAACGCCATTTATCCTTCTTAACAGAAGGCAAAGGCCAGTGGAACCAACAAAGCCAAGAGGTTTTGTCCGATACCCTGGACCTTTTGTCCGGTTTGGTTCACCTCTCTCCTGAAAAATTGGAAGGCTTTATTCAGAAGCATAAGGAAATTTTTAAGGAAATTATCCAAAAATTGGCAAGGCTTCAAGCTGACGATAGCCAAAAAGAAAAAACAGGGCCGGTTCCTGCTGAACCTGCACCAGTTACTGTAGAAATTAAGGAAGAACCCAGACCTATTAAAGAAGAGGCTATACATAAAGTTGAGGTTCCAGCCGAAACGGCTATTGAAGGACAAGAAGGGAGCAAGCCTGCAAAGGAAAAGGAAGAGGGACAGGAGCTGTCCATCGATCCGATCATGTTTGACTTATTTCGAACGGAGCTAGAAACTCAATGCAAAGCCCTTAATCAGGGATTACTCGAACTGGAAAGCCATAGGGATCCTTCCTTATTGGAGATGCTAATGCGCGCCGCCCATTCGATCAAAGGCGCGGCCCGAGTCATTTCTTTGAGTGCGATTATTCAAATGGCTCATGCAATGGAAGATTGTTTTGTGGGCATTCAAAAACAGCAAATCGAGCTAGATGTAGAAAGAATTGATTATTTGCTTCAAATGGTTGATTTATTGACCCGACTGTCTAAGATTAATTTATCCGAATTATATAAATGGTTAAAAGAACAAGATTCTCTCATAGCCAACCTTATTAAGCAGGTGTCTAGCCTTGCAATGCCTCTCATGCAGCCGCAAAAAAAGATTATTCAAGCCAAAGAGAAAGAAGCGCCTGCTAAAATAGCTGCCACAGCCCAAATTTCGCTTAAAGAGATGCCCAAAAAGCAAGAAGTTATTAAGGTTTTTCCTACAACGGTTTCTCAAAATAGAATTTTGCGTGTCAATGCGCAAAGTTTAAATCGCTTGATGGGATTGGCCGGAGAGTCCTTAGTTGAATCTCGTTGGTTGTCCCCTTTTGAAAATTCATTGCAAAAATTGAAAAGGCAATACAATAAACTTTCCTCTCATTTAGATGAACTCAGGCAGAATCTAAAGGAAAATGAACTGAGCAATCAAGCTCAAGATAGCTTGACAACTATTCAACACGAAATTAATGAGATTCGCTATCAATTGACTGATCGGTTAGACGAGTTGGATAATTTTATACGGCGGCATGCCAGCTTGTCAGATCGTCTTTATCAAGAAGTGATAAATAGCCGTATGAGGCCTTTTGGGGATGGCGTGGAAGGATTTCCTCGCATGGTTCGGGATCTTGCTAGGCAGCTTGGCAAAAAGATAAAGCTAGAGATTATCGGCCAATCCACGCCGGTTGATCGCGATATTTTAGAGAGGTTGGAATCTCCTTTGAGCCATCTTTTGCGCAATGCGTGTGATCATGGCATCGAGCCTCCCCAAGAACGGCTGGCTGCAGGCAAACCGCCTGAAGGGGTGATCAAACTAGAGGCGCATCATCGAGGAGGAATACTGGTCATTATTGTCACAGATGATGGACGAGGAATTGATATTAGACAATTGAGAAAAAAGATCGTAGAGAAGAATTTTATCAGCGATGAGATGGCTGGTCGCTTAGAAGATTCAGAAGTCATTGATTTTCTATTTCTGCCCGGATTCTCAACAGCTAAAGAGGTTACAGAGATTTCCGGACGGGGGATTGGATTAGATGTGGTAAGGAGCACAGTTCAAGAAGTAGGCGGGATTGTCAAAACTTTCACTACTATTGGCAAAGGAACAAGCTTTCAGCTTCAGCTCCCTTTGACGCTGTCTGTTATCCGGGCCCTCTTAGTGGAAATATCGGGAGAAATTTATGCTTTTCCTTTAGCGCGCATTGATAAGGCTATTTTTATTGATCCAGGTGAAATCGAAAGCGTTGAAAATCGCCCCTATTTTCGTTATGAAGGCCAAAATATCGGCCTTATTTCTGCCTGGCAAGTCCTAGAGCTCGATCAACCGCGGCTTGCATTAAAGAGGCTGCCCATTATCATTTTAAACGATTTGCAAAATTGCTATGGATTGATTGTTGATCGCTTAATTGAAGAGAGGGAACTTGTTGTTCAAGAATTAGATTCTCGCTTAGGGAAAACGCCGGATATCATTGCAGGGGCATTGATGGAAAACGGCATGCCTGTATTGATTATCGATGTAGAAGATATTGTACGCTCCATAGACCTGCTATTATCCGGAGGAAGGCTGGCGAATGTTAGCTATGCAAACGAACCCGTCTCTCGTCCAAAGCTTAAACGCATTTTAATTGTCGACGATTCTTTGACAGTCCGCGAAGTGGAATGCCGCCTTCTGCAAAATCAAGGCTATGAGGTTGAAACGGCTGTCAATGGAATAGATGGATGGAACGCAGTTCGCATTGGTCACTATGACTTGGTAATTACGGATGTGGATATGCCGAGGATGGATGGCATTGAGCTTGTGAAAGCCATTAAAAAAGATCCCCATTTGAAAAATTTGCCGGTCCTGATCGTCTCTTATAAGGAAGGCGAAGAGGATCGCGTAAAAGGCCTTGAAGCCGGTGCGGATTATTATTTAACAAAAAGTAGCTTTCATGATGCGACCTTGCTAGAGGCTGTCTATGATTTGATTGGGCAACCGGTCGCTTAGCGGTTTTAATACACTCTTTTAGAGACTGTATTAAAAGCCCCTATAAAATTAAGCTTTGGAATTTTACTATCCTTTAAAATTATTTCTTGTGATATTAACCTGATTTAGGCGCAAAAAAAATGTTTACGATCTATGATAAACAATGACTCTCCTCTATTATTGTCCAGCAGCCTTCTTGCGCCTTTACAGGCCTTTCCCATTACTGTGCTCTTAATTGATGATCAATTAATTATCGCTGAAGCCGTTAGGCGCATGTTAAACGGGCAGCCAGACATTATCTTTCATTACTGCTCGGATCCTAGCAAAGCTTTGGAAATGGCTGCAAAAGTCAATCCTACAGTTATTTTACAGGATTTGGTCATGCCGGAATGCAACGGACTGACTCTAGTAAAATATTTTCGGGCCAATCCTGCGACAAAAGATGTGCCTATTATTGTTTTGTCAACAAAAGAGGAGCCTCAGATCAAAGCAGAGGCTTTTGCTTTGGGCAGCAATGATTATATTGTCAAATTGCCCGATAAATTAGAGTTGATTGCCCGTATTCGCTATCATTCTCTGGCGTATATTAGATTGTTGGAGCGTAATGAAGCTTTTAGGCGAATGGAAGAGAGCCAAAAGGTTCTAACGGGGGAATTGGCTGAAGCTGCCGCCTATGTGAAGTCTTTATTGCCCTCGCCTTTGAAGAACGGGATTGAAGCGGAATGGTGCTTTATTCCCTCTACGCAGCTAGGGGGCGACTCTTTTGGTTATCATTGGCTTGATAATAGATATTTCGCCATGTATTTGCTAGATGTCTGCGGCCATGGAGTAGGAGCGGCCTTACTCTCCATTTCAGTAGCCAATCTTCTCCGTTCTCAAAATCTGCCTAGAGCCGATTTTAAGAATCCCGGTTCCGTTTTAAAAGCCCTTAATTTAGCTTTTCCAATGGAAAAACATAATAATATGTTTTTTAGCATTTGGTACGGAATATATGACCGGGAAGCGCATCAAATTCTTTATGCCAGTGGAGGGCATCCGCCTGCTTTGCTGGTTACAGGGACAACGGCCGCACAAGCGCAAGTCTATTCTCTTAGGACCCCGGGCGTAGTAATAGGAGCGCTTCCGGATACAGATTTTCAAAATGGCGTCTGTCAGGTTTTACCTTATAATTGCCTTTATATCTATAGCGATGGCATTTATGAGATCAGTAAATTGAACGGGGCAATGCTGGAAATGCAAGAGTTTATTGATTTGGCTGTTAAATCGCTCTCCTTTAAAGGAAAAGAATTGGAATGGCTGGTCCATTCTAGCCAGCAGATTCAAGGTAAAGATATTTTTGCCGATGATGTCTCTATTTTAAAAATCAATTTCAAACTATAAAAAGTGGTGGATCTTAGATAGATGGAGCAGTCCTTGAATCCTTTGATTGGTTCTTTAAATGCTTTATTGGCTCAAGCAAATGGGCGTGACATACGAGTAAAGAGCCTTTTAGGAGCTCTTTCAGGAAAGGGGCAGCCTGCTCTATTGATTATATTCAGTCTTCCTTTCTGCCAACCTATTCCCATCCCCGGTGTTTCAACAGCTTTTGGGTTGATCTTATCTCTGATTGGTTTTCACATGAGCTTAGGGCGGAAAATGTGGCTTCCGAATTGGTTATTAGAAAAAGAATTATCTTATTCTTTTTTAAAAAAAGTTATTGTTTTGTCAACAACATTAATTAATAAACTGCGGTTCTTAGTTTCTACAAGGATGGTGTGGCTAGTCAACTCTCCCGTCTTATCTATTTTGCATGGATTAGTTATCAGCATACTTAGCGTCTTACTGGCTTTGCCGATTCCTATTCCTCTAGGCAATATGTTTACTGCTTCGCCAATTCTAGTTTTCGGATTAGCTATTTTAGAAGAAGATGGATTAGCTATTATGCTTGCTTATGCCCTCACTGTTTTATCCTTTCTATTATTAGCTTTAGCCATTTGGATTGGAGAAGAAGGGATAGTGGCCTTATGGCCTAGCCTTACTGCCTCTTCCTAAGGCGTCCCTAAAAAAATGGGAATAGATAGTTAATCATTTCGATTTTGATAAAAATTAAGTTTGACGATTTGCAAACATCTCAATTGTAGTCCGCCTTTGTATAGACTTTAACTTTATCAAATAACTTTATTAATCCATGCAGGTTTCTTTATAATTTTGAGACAATAATGGTCTCAACGTTCAGTTCCTCATTCTGTTTTTTCCTTTCTTTTTATATAGTGGTTCTAATAGTTTGCAAACTGTCGTATTGAAATGATAAGGATTAAGGATCTATCCTATCGGTATTGTTCTTATTAAAGGGATGGATTCAAGGGGATAATGTTGTGGATATTTTAGAAAAAAGAGCAGAAAACCAAGTACAATTTTGGTCTTTGCTAGGGCCGTTTCTCATTCTTTTATCAATAGCCATTTTATTATTTAAAGTGTCTACTCATTGGTATTTTCCTTTAAGTGCGCTTATCGGCATTCCCTTATGCGTCAAATGGAAGATGAAGGGAATGGCTGCTGCTTTGACGAGCCTGTTTGTTTTGGCCCTTATTGGCTATCAATCGATTGAGTTAGATGAGCGCTTTTGGCATGTAGGCATGGCTTTGGCTATGGCTTTCTCTTTTATTATTTTAACGTTATCCCTTGAGGAAGTCGAAGGATTGGTTGGGAAGCTTCAGTTGGAATCTCAAAGTCGGTTGGATAATTTTTTGCTTTTAGATGAAAAAATGAAGCTTGCCGAGCAGGAATGGAATCTAGAAAAAGACCGTTTGCAGACTCACATGGTTGCTCTCACTCAAGATCTTGCTCAAACACAAGATGATAAACAAACATTTTATAAGCTTGTCCAGTTGTCTAAAGATGAATTACTGCAATTGCGGGCACAGCATGATTTGCTGCTTCAAGAATTATTCTATAAGAAGCAGCAATTAGCTCAGCTTAATGAAAAGCTGGAAGAAACCGAGATGACCATTCAAGCTTTTGTCAATTCAGATCCAGAACAAGCGGTTCAACGCCTTTCGGACGAATTGACAAAAATGGAGCAAGATAAAGAAATCTTAAAAGCACAGGCAGAAGTCGCCCGCAATCAAATCGAAGGCATCAAGCAAGAGCTTAAGGATGCAAGGGAAGAAAAGGATAAGTGGCTTCAGGATCGCTTGCAGATGCAAGAAAAAGAGAAATTATTTCTAGCCGAGCAAAGCAGGCATAAGCGAGAGAGTGGCGATCTTCATTCTCTCTTACATTCTCATCAAGAAAAGCTAGCGGTTCTAGAGCAAGAGAAAACCCTTTTGCAGAGTTCGCTTGGAAGGCTTCAGCAGCAGTATGAATATGCCCGGCAAACAGAAAATCAGCATAAGCTTACCATCCAAGGCCATATGCTTAAAATAGAAGAGCTTCAAGCAGATCTGGAAGCTAAAAATCAAGAAATTCGGCTTGTTTTGCAACAGAAGCAGGAATTGGAAAAGCAGCAGATTCACGACGAAAAAACATTTAAACAACTTTTTGATGATCTCAATAGCCAGCTTAAGCGTGCCTCTGATCAAATACAAAACTATCAAGCGCAAGCAGCACGGCAAAATGATGAGCAGCTGAAATGGCAAAAGCAATTGGATGCCGTAACCGATAAATTGACTCAAGCTCAAACGCTTCTTCTTGAACGCGGAGAAGAGATTTCTAATAAAGACCTGGCGCTTCTACACTCTCAACAGCAAATCAAAGACCTACGAACAGAGCTTGAAAAGCAGCAGCAACAGATTGAGCAGGCTGGAATTTGGAAGGAAAACTGCACAGAGGTTTGCAAAGAGCTTGATCAGGCGAAAGCCATGCTTCAGCAAAAAGAAGAGGAATTGGCAAGAAGAGATGATCGATTAAGAGAGGCCCAGCAGCAGATAGAGAAAGCAAAAGCAGATCTTGAAGGGCAGCAAAAGCAATTGGAGCAAGCCCAGCTATGGAAAAAACAGCTAGATCAGGCGAGTGAAGAGCTCATACAAGCAAGAAATGAAATTGGCCAGCAAGAAAAGGCCTTGTATAGAAGCCGCCAAGAGATCCAGCACATGGCGCAACATGCGGAAGAATTAAAAGCCAATTTAGAAGCAAAAATCGCGCGCTATCAAGAGATCGAAAATCAACTAGCGGCCAACGAGCAAGACAAGCTGCAGATGGAAAAAGAGCTGACGCATATAAAAATGCAGCTTGAAGAGAGCCGAAAACAGCCGGCACCTTCTGTTCAGCCCGAGGATGTCCAAGCGCAGGCAGTCAATACGCGCCGCCTCGAAGGAATGTACAATCAACTAAAAGAGCAGTTTGGAGAAAAGTCTCAAACGTTGGATGAAACGCGCAAAGAGCTCTTTAAAGCGCAAGAGCAATTGCTTGCCCTTCAAAAGGAATGGGAAGAATTGGAGTTTTTTGCTACTTCCGATTCTGAATTATTATGGCAGAAAGAACTGAATCGCTTAAGCTGCGAACACGAGACAATACGCAAAGAATATGAAGAGGAATTAGAAGGGCTGCAAAGCTTGGTAGAAGCATTATTGCAAAAAAAAACATCGGCTTAGTTTTTGCGTCCGCCTCATCCATTAGCCAATGAACCGCTATCTCACGTCGGCTCATAAGGAAAAGCATGCGAGTCTGGGCCATTAGCAGCCTTAATAACCTGAGTTTGAAGTTTTTTTTGCCCTTTCAATTGCGTCAAAGCCTCGGAGATGGAAAATGGCAAGAGCTTTCCCATCCAAAGGAAAACTCCAAACTCGGGTTAATAGACCTTCTAAGGGGAAATTCGAATAGGGTTCAGGGCCAATTGACGAGAAAATCCCCTTTTGAAGGAAAGGACGGGATTAGAGCGCTAGCGCTTCCAGGCAGTCAGG
This sequence comes from Candidatus Protochlamydia phocaeensis, assembly GCF_001545115.1. Taxonomy (NCBI): domain Bacteria; kingdom Pseudomonadati; phylum Chlamydiota; class Chlamydiia; order Parachlamydiales; family Parachlamydiaceae; genus Candidatus Protochlamydia; species Candidatus Protochlamydia phocaeensis. The sequence goes on along the minus strand of NZ_FCNU01000011.1, from coordinate 261,340 downwards.
ATTTCATATCCCTCTTCTGTGATTAAAAGCGTATGTTCCCATTGCGCACTGGGCTTTCCATCTTTTGTGCGTGCAGTCCAATGATCATAGGGATCAATGACCGCGTCGCGTACGCCTGCATTAATCATGGGCTCAATCGTAAAAGTCATGCCGGGTACCAGAAGAAGAGAGTTTGAATTGCGGTGATGGGGGACTTGCGGGCCTTCATGAAATTCCACTCCTACACCATGACCGACGAATTGATTGACAACGGAACACCCTTTGGAATGGGCATAAGTTTCAATGACTTCTCCAATTTGAAACAGGGGAATGCCGGGCTTTAAGAGGGAAATGGCGCGCATTAAACATTCATAAGAGACATCTACAACTAATTGCTTTTCTTCACTGATGCGGCCAATGGTGACCATCCGGCTGCAGTCTCCATAGTAGCCGTTCAAAATGCAAGTAATATCGATATTTAGAATATCGCCTTCCTTGAGAGGCGTAGAATCGGGAATACCATGACAGATCACGTCATTTAAAGACGTACAAATGCTTTTGGGAAAAGGAGGATGCCCATAGTGCAAAGGAGCTGGAATAGCGCCTGCTTCTTGATGCAAACGATGAGCGTAGTCATTTAGTTCGAGGGTTGTCACTCCTTCTTTTGCCAGCGCACAGGTCGCATCCAGGATGCGTGAGGCTAGCTGACAGGACGCCCGGATTCCATCGATTTGCTTTTTGTCTTTGATTAAAATGCGATATTTTTTGAAATATTCGCTGCGAATATCACTCGATAGGGAAGATAATTTTGCTTTGGGATCCGGTTGAGGAAAATGGCATTTTTTCCATTTTTGCCCGCTTCCGCACCAACAGGGGTCATTACGTCCGATCATAGTCGTTCCTCTTTAGGCATAAACACCAGAGTTGGAGTTTTTTAGCCTTTGGACTGACGTGACAGCAGCCGAAAGAGCAAAAAACTCCAATATCAGATTAAACAGATATTCTAGCTGACGCTGCATTTGCCGAAAATCTTTTTAAGTCAATTTGCTTTTCCATTCTTCTTTTTAAGCGAAATACAGATGCCGTTTTTAGAGACTGTCGTCGAATAGCTAGCGGTTTTAGTCTATCCTCTTAGAATTGGAAAGGATTGATAGTATGCAAAAATAAATCTTTTTCCGTTGTTTTCTTAGATAAAGACCTAATTGTATGTCCCTTTAAGTGGCCGCTTGTAGATAAATCCCTTGTGTGCCTTGATTCTTCCATTTGATCTAAGTAATCATCCCATTGTTGAAAGGCTTGCATGCGACTAGATCGCATAATATCATCTACTGGATCAATCATAATCGCCTCTTTTAAATGATGGATAATATTTTAGTCCTCTAGGGCGCGCGTCCCTAAATTCATACTAGCCAATATTTGAGTTCTCCTTTCCTTGTCTCGTCAATTAGCCCATGCATCGTTCGAATTTTTCCCAAGGAGAAGCTCTACCTAAGGGAGCCATAAATCCAAACGGATAGAGATTGCTGAATAAAGGGCTGCTTACTTTTATTATAACATAGATAAGTTTAAAGAGAAAAAAAGGAGGCTGAAGAAGACTGTTTAGAATTTAAGTCTTTTAAAAAGAGAGCCTTATCCGAAGGACAAGGCTCTTTAATGATTAATTAATCCTGCTGCTCATTAGCAGAGTCTTTAGGTTCTGTCGGATCAGTAGCAGCGACAGAAACTGTTTGCAAAAGATTTTTAATCGCATCAGCCACATTTTTGGCTGCAGCTCTTAAGTCTGCAGAATTGAATTCCGACTCTTCCGCTTCGACGAGGTGCGCTTGGAGCGGCATAGGAGGCGGTATGACCATCACTTTCTGCGCCTTAAAATGTATAGGTTCTTGGCGAGGAAGATCGATGGGGTTCATCTGCATAGGAGGCAGCGTTACCATGACTTTTTTCGGCTTAAAGTGTGTTGGCTTTGGCCGAGGAAGCTCAATGTGGGTTTTGATTATTTCTTGAGGAGTTGGGGTGGGAAGATCGACGAAGCGGACTTTGCGTTGGAGCTTCGCGAAGTGAGCGCTAAAAGTCTCCGCATAATTGAGCAGGTGATTTGTCAAATCATTGGCAAATTGTTCGGCTTGATGCAGCTGATTGCGCGATTCCTTTGTTTTTTGGGAAAGCTCTTTTTCTTCATTTTCAAAAGATTGCATAATCTGCAGCAGGTCTTCCTGATCATAAGCGGACTGGTGATTAGGTAGATTGTGCTTGCAGGCTTTTAAAAATTCCTTTTGCTGATAAAGCTTTTCAATTTTCTCCAATAGAGAATCAATGTGCGCTTCTTGTTCAGTTTGAGAGGTTTTATTTGGTGAAAGGGCTGCTTTTTGCAGTGTTTGGAATTTAGCCTCTAACTGATTGAGAATGTCGATGGCCTCTTCTAAAATGGCAATATGTTCGACATTTTCGCACATTAAGTCTTCATCTTCAATTTTAGCAGTCTCTTCTCGGAGAGTCGTAAGCTTTTCATTCAAAGTCTCGTGGCCTTTCATCACCAAATTGAGAACGTCGATCATTTCTTGATTGCAAAAATTTGAAATGTCGTCTAAGCGCGCATTTAATTTATTTAACTCTTCCTGTTTCTGCACGCTTTTGTTGTAAGTGAGGCTAGAAATAGGGTGAATAGATTTTGGTAATGCTCCCCCAGAAGGTTTAACTGTAATAGCGGCCAAAAGATCCTCTTTCTCTTTTTCTAATTGGCCAATCTGCTTTTGCAAGCTTTGGCTTAAAGTCTCTTCTGCTTGAAATGCCTTCATTCTCACTGTCGGTTCTTTTGGTTCGGAGATTGAAGTTGATTGAACTGGAATGGATACGAGGGGAGAAGGACGCGTAAAAGTAGGAAGCGGCATAATCTTAGGCGCAACCACCGTTGTAGGAGAGGAAAGAGGCATTAAAGGAGCGGGAAGTTGAAATCTAGGAGCGAGGGTAGGATGAGAAACGGAATGGGAAATGGCTTGCGTTGTTGCAACAGAATAAACAGGTGAAGGAAAAGAGGGCGAATTAATCTGTGGTCCACTTGCAGTAAACGTGGGTTCTCTTCTAGCAGTAAAAGATTGGGAAATAGAAGTAGAAGAAAGAGAATGGGAAACAGTGCTTTGAGGATAAGAGCGGGGAACAGAATGCGTAAATGTTCTTTGGTTGAAGGGTTTAGTCGGGAAGGACGGTTCCCAATATAGATGCTGTTGGCGATGGAAATTCAGGCTTGCTAGAAGGTGAGAGGGAATCGGCTTTGTTGTTTGCCTGCAGGCAATCTGTCTCGCTTCATAAGAACTTCCATAAAATAGTTCGACGCAAAAGTTTTTTAGTAAAGCTAAGATATTCATAGGAACTCTTTTGTAAATTAATAAAAGTTAAACAAGAGCTTAGGAAATATGTATAAAAATTTAATAAAGAAAAGGATAAAAAGTGATTAATTATAGAGGAAAATTTCTGAATTGGCAATTAAATTATATTGTTTTACTAACTCCTCTTCGAATCGATTAAAATTCCTTTAATGGTTTGCATTCGCGTTTTTTTCTTGGAGAGCAAGAGTGCCTTCTAGGGAAAATAATCTCCGATAGGTTGTCATGAGCGTTAATAGACTCTCTTAAACCATTTTTGAATTCCGCGGATGCCCCTTAAAAAAATAAAGAGGGATCTTAAAAAATTATTCTCGCTGTTGGATTCAAATCGGTTATTCGTTATAATTGTTTAATTTTAATTAATTAAATATTGTGTATGAAGCCAGAAGATCTAAAGTCTCCTTTTATATGGGAGCAAAGAAATATTTTAATTCAAGACCGGGTTTTGTATGTGCCCGATCAATGCTCCAGCTATGATCAATTTTCTTTTCCCGGCTGGGCTAAAGAGCCTGTCTTTTCCCAAGAGCGTCCGGTTTGCATTGAGTATTGCAGTGGGAATGGGGCGTGGATTGCTGCTAAGGCAAGCGAAAATCGGCATCAAAACTGGGTGGCGATTGAGCGCAAATTTGACCGTGTACGCAAAATTTGGTCCAAGTTGAAAAATAAGCAGCTCGATAATTTATTTGTCGTCTGCGGAGAGGGCTACCGCGTTACCCATCAATATTTTCCAAGCGAAAGCGTAGAATCCGTCTATATTAATTTCCCGGATCCTTGGCCCAAGAAAAGGCATGCTAAGCACCGTATTATTCAAACGCCTTTTGTCACTGAAATTTGGCGCATCTTGAAAAAAGGGGGATTGTTGACGTTGGTCACAGACGATGAAAATTATTCGCAAATCATGATCGAAGTAGTCAGTGCCATTTCTGGATTTGAGCCTCTTTATCCTTCTCCTTATTTTATAACGGACTATCCCGGTTATGGTACGTCTTACTTTGAAGATTTATGGCGGGAAAAAGGAAAAACGATTCGCTATCATCTCTTTCGCAAGAGCCTTTCCGAACAAACTAACTGAGTGATCATGGAAGAAGAACAAGATATTTTTGAAGAAGAAAACACAGATGCGCTTCAATGGGATCGTCCGCACTATTTATTTAAAAAATCTCCTTTTATTCCCTATGTCTGTGAAGAGGGCCAAGAGAATATGACAGCTCCTTTCAATGCGGTCTGTATCCGCTTGGATGGGCGTATGCAGGCGGACTTGACATGGGAAAAGGCGCGAAAAGAGGCCCATCAAGCTGTTTTAGAAGGAAAAGTTTTACTGTGGGAGATTGAGCTTGGATTGTTCGATCAGCTGCCTTTTGCTTTGACAAATCAAACGCAATATCTGTCGCTATGCCTATCTCTGGAGCATTTCCGCGATACGCTATGGAAAGAATTTAAAGCTGTCACTCTGGGATTATCTCTCTATCGAGGAAGTGCGGATTTTAGCCGCCATTTTTCCTGGGACGATATTCAATTGCATAATTTACGAGAGTGGTTGGAAGAAGGCTTCAAAGATCAGCGCTCATTTAAAGAAGAAACCGGCCTTTCCCTCTCTTCTTTCGCCCATCTTACCCCGCAAGATTTAGAGCAGAGCGAAGGCGGTAGACAGCTGCTTAGGATTTTTTGCCGGGATGTGCGAATTGAATATTTGGCCTTATTGGCTTCTCGTTTGCCCGATGCCTTGCCCTGTTATTTATTCTTAGACGCCTCTTCCCTTAAAGATCGCCCTTTATGGCAGGCGCAATTACTTCATCCGGAAAGGTTTGAGCATCTCAATTTGGCGTTAAAGGGAGCTACGCTTCCTTTGGCGGCTTGGGGATGGGATTCTCCCTCCTTCTCTTATGGCTATGTAGGCAAGCAACCCGCTTTATATGTTCCGTTACCTAAAGAAATTAAAATAGGAATCTGCCTGCCTTCCATGTCTTGTTTTCGTCCGTCTTATTTTGATGGATTGGATCACGCTTTGCGCCGCTTGCTTGAACGTGCTGTACCGTTTCGTTTAATTGCTGAGGATCACCTGATTACGAATTGGGATGGACTGGATTATTTACTATATGCTCCAACGGGATTAAGCCATCAAGGAAAACGTAAATTGCAGGGATTTTGTGCTGCAGGGGGCACGGTGGTTTCGACCGGAGAGTGTCTGGGATTTCCTCAAGAGTTGATATTTAAGGACTTTTGCTTGCAATTGGAAGAATAGGTCTTGAATTGATAAGCATCTTCAAAAGGAAGATTGATAAAAATGAATAAAGTATTCATTTTTACAATTAGCTTTTTATTCCAATGAGGAGAAACTATGTCATTTGTCAAAGAGGGTCGCATGGCTCAACAACAGCCTTCTTTTTTAAATTATCCCGCAGCTGAAAAGCTTCAAGCGCTTGCTCAAAACCCTATTGATCTAGCAAAGCCTGGACAGTTGACTCCTGAGCGCTTGGCAACATATTGTAGCGAAGCTTGCGGTTTTAAGCTGTTATATGGAACTGAAAAAGTGACGGACGAAGTCATGCAAGCTCTGCAGCAGCTGGCTCAAGAGGCTCAGGTCTTGAAAAAGATGAATGCCATGCAGAATGGGGAAATCGTCAATCATATTGAGGGTTATCCGTCAGAAAACCGGCCTGCCTTGCATACGGCAACACGGGATTTTTTCGAAGAGCCTCGTACTGCTCCCAAGGCCAAAGAAGCTGCACTTTTGGCTAGGCAAGAGATCGATAAATTAAAGTCTTTTTTGTCCAAAATAGAGGTGGAAAATCGCTTTGATGACATTATTTCTGTAGGGATTGGCGGCTCAGACTTGGGCCCGCGTGCCAACTTTTTGGCCCTTGAGCACTTGCGAAAGGCTGGCAAGCGCGTGCATTTTATTTCCAATGTTGATCCAGACGATGCGGCCGGGGTTCTAAAGCAGGTGAAAGATTTAAAGAGAACGCTGGTTCTCGTCATTTCCAAATCGGGAACAACCTTAGAAACGGCAATTAATGAAGAGCTGGTATGCACCAGGTTTAAAGAGGCTCATTTAAATCCCCAAGAGCATTTTGTGGCCATTACAATGCCTGGCACTCCCATGGATAATCGCAAGAAATATTTAGAAGTCTTTCATTTATGGGATTGGATAGGCGGGCGCTATTCTACGACTTCAATGTGCGGAGCGGTCATCTTATCGTTTGCCTTTGGCTTTGATGTTTTTTGGGAGTTTTTAAGAGGCGCCCATGCCATGGACTTGGCGGCTTTGCAAAGCGATTTGCATAAAAACTTGCCATTATTGGCCGCTCTGCTTAGCATCTGGAATCGCAATTTTTTAAATTATCCCACGCTAGCGCTTATTCCCTATTCTCAAGCGCTTCTCCGCTATCCAGCCCATATCCAGCAGGTCGAAATGGAATCGAATGGGAAGCGCATCGATCAGCAAGGGCAATCTGTGAATTTTCAAACAGGCCCTGTCATCTGGGGGGAGCCCGGAACCAATGCCCAACATTCTTTCTTTCAATTGCTGCATCAAGGAACCGCAGTCATTCCGGTATGCATGGTTGGATTTAAAAAGAGCCAATATGGAAAAGACTTGGAGATTGAAGGAACGACTTCACAAGAAAAGCTATTGGCAAATTTATTTGCGCAGAGTCTAGCTTTGGCGACCGGGCAAACATCTGATAACCCAAATAAGTTTTTCCCGGGCAATCGTCCAACGCATATTTTATTAGGCGAGCAACTCACTCCCTTTGCATTGGGGGCTTTTTTATCTTTTTTTGAGAACAAGGTGGCCTTTGAGGGCTTTATATGGGGGATTAATTCTTTCGATCAAGAGGGAGTTCAGCTTGGCAAAGTACTGTCCAATAAGATTATTGAGCGGTTTGCGGCCCAGCGGGATCAAGCCCAAGACCGCGCCTTTTATCCTTTAGGCGATGCTTACTTGAAACATTTAGAGCATTTTCATTAGAATAATAGGCTTGCTTCAGCATTTGATATTTGCATCGGTAAATGCAGCAAAGGATATGTTCAAGTCCAAAACTGCCAAGTAAATCGCTGTGGGGGCGGCATGGGCCGCAGCCCATAGCCACCTCATCTCAACTATTTAAACCGCACAGTGCTCGAGACCGATGCGCTTGTTATGTTCCATTGCAAAACATATAAAACTTCAATTCCTCAAGAAGAACAATTTCTCTAAATCATGAGCATATTTTTTCAAATTGACATTCCCAAAAGAAGCCAGTCCTGCTCGGAAAAAGGAGAGCGCCTGCTTCCCGGCATGGAGTATTATTCCTTGTTAAGGGAAAATGATAATGGCCAGATAAGCAGGCAAGACTTTTGCGTTGCTTGTTGGGAGCAATTCAGCAGCCAGCAAGATCTGTCAAATAGCTCAGGCTATTGGAAATCAAAAATCGAGCCAAAAAAAGCGGCGCCTTCTTCCCGCTCTGAAAAAGCCTTAACGCTTTTAAAAAGCTTATTAGGCCAGGCCGCGCAGCATGAAGAGGAAATTTTTGTCTTAATTATTTTTTTATCTCATGCTAGACGCTTAGCTCTCAGGCAGGAATTTGAGAGCGAGGGGGCAACGTGGGGATTATATGAAATTCTTCAACACGAAGAGTTTATTAGAGCTAAAATCCTTCCCATTTCTCAAATTGAAATCGTTCGCATTCAGCAGGCAATTGCTGAAAAATTATCCCACATGACTTAATTAGATAGGCGCCCGAGGAAGATGCATGAAAGAGGATATAGAAGATTTTGCTACTTATTTGGTTGCCGAAAAAGGATTGGCTCTCAATACATTAGAAGCATATCGAAGAGATGTGTCGGTTTTCTTAACCTTTTTGGAAGGCCAGCAAGTAAAAGCCTGGGCGGACGTGGGGCTGGAGCATATTACGAGCTTCCTCGCGGACAAGCAACGGGGGGACTATGCCCCGTCTTCTATTTGCCGGGCCCTTATTGCGATTAAGGTGCTTTTCCGCTTTCTAAAAAGAGAAAGGCTCCTCTCTTCAAATGTGACGCTGCTTCTGGAGACGCCAAAGCTCTGGCAGCTCATTCCCGATGTGCTGACGCCGGAGGAGATGGATAAACTGATGCAGCAGCCTAATTGCCAGACAAAGGAAGGGGCTCGCGACCGGGCCATTTTGGAAGTGCTATATGCAAGCGGACTGAGGGCCTCAGAGCTATGCCAGCTCAAAATCCAGGATGTTGATGATACCTTTATCCGTGTTCAAGGAAAGGGCGGAAAGGAAAGAGTCGTTCCAATTGGAACGAAGGCCATTGCGGCCGTTGATCGCTATTTGGCTTTTAGGGACGCCTCTGCGGACGAGCGGCAAGACGCTCTTTTTGTCTCGCGAACCCATAAACCTTTAGATCGCATTCAGGTCTGGAGGCTTGTCAAGCTTTATGCCCGGCAAGCCGGTATTAGCAAATCTATTTCTCCCCATACCTTCCGTCACTCTTTTGCCACGCATTTATTGGATAATGGCGCAGATTTGCGCATCATTCAAGAATTATTAGGACATGCCCATATCAGCAGCACTGATCGCTATACGCACGTTAGCTGCACGCATTTGCAAGAGGCTTTTCAAGCCTTTCACCCTCGCCAGCATCCTATCCGATAATCTTCTTTATGAAAAAAATTATAAGTTGACGGGTGGTTGAATAATTGCAGCTTCAGAAGGGATTACAATAATTTCCTCAAGAGGAGTAGGCGCTGGATCGGGATTTCTTTGCCTTTGTCTGCCTAGGCTATTTTGATAGAGGAGAGCTCCCCATTGAGCAGAATAATATAAAGTAGCAATCACGATGGATGTCGGCATTGTCAGAACAGCTAATAAGCTTCCTCCGCCAAAGAATAAAATTTTCTCTAATAGAGAGCGGTGGGCATTATAGACGACATTGACTTTTTCTACGACTTCTCGCACTTGGCGATCGAAAACAAATCCAATGACAAAGCCTAAGGCAAAAAGATTGTGATGTAAATAAAAGAGAGGGGCCGTAAGAGCGACTTGCAATAAAATTCCCAATGCAACTCGATTAATTGCATTATTGATCGCATCTAAAATCGTCGAGACTCCATCTACAATTGAACCGAAAACAGTATGATTGCCGTAATAACGGATGGTTTCAATCATAAAATTCCTCCGCACCTTTTGCTTTGTCTGTATATCAAATAAATTGTCCAGGTAGAATCATACACTTTTTATTCTCTTCTGACAATAATATTCATGGATTATTGAGTGGGTGATTTTATTTTTATAATCTAATAATTTGACTGTTTAAAAATATTTTAATAAAATAAAAATAGCATTCCGAGGAAGCCATGAAAGATGATTTAAGCGAATTTCGATTATCGAAAAAAGTTAAAGAGAAGTTGAAAAATAAAAAATTGCTGCAGAAAGAATTGGCAGAAGGAAAAACGGCCCAAGAAATTCTGGGATTTTCAGATTCAACGATGGCAAAATTCTATGGCGCCGCTTATCAATTGTTTGAGCATAAGCGTTACGTTGATGCAGCTAATGCTTTTCTTTTTTTGGCCACTTTAAATCTCCATAATCATGATTATTGGCTCGGTTTAGGAATGGCAACACAGATGTGCCAAGATTATGAGGCGGCTATTGATGCCTATGAATTAGCGGCCTTATGCGATATCTCAAGTCCAGTTCCCTATTTTTACTTAGCTAAATGTCTATTTGCCATTCATGATCGCGAAAGCGCTTTGCAAGCTTTAGATTTGGCGATTGAAACATCTAATGAATTTGAGGAGTATGCCGAATTAAAGCGGCAGGCGCAAGAAGCCAAGCGTATTCTACTCAAGCATGATGGGTTTAATACATCCTCTTAGAGCGTGTTAAAGCCCATAATAACCGATATTTCGAGAGCATTTTCTCTCTATGAAGCCATAGGGGAAAAGAAGGCGAATCGAGGTCATTAGCGGTTTTTATAAATCCTTTTAGTGCCATTTTTGGTTTTACCTCTTCACCCCTGTCATTTTTGCCTCGCTCTTTGAATGGGCGTGCAAGGGCAACGCATAATGGAACGGTGCAGAGATAAAAATGGCCCAGCGATTCCGCATAAGTGAAACGTGGATACCATTAAATAAAGCCATTAATTGCTGTAACAAGAGGGAAGATATCCAGCTTGCTATCATCGGAATAATGAAGCTATTGAACGAATCTTTTTATTCTTTGCGTATCTACGCTTATCCCAAGGGTAGGCCTGCTTGATCAATAATAGAATTTTCAAAAATATTTATTTGCATTTCATCAGCCGCTTTTGGAGCGGCTGATGCGAAAACAATTAAGGCATTTGGGAAATTTTTTGTTTGAGAAGGTCGTTGACGAGTTGCGGAGAGGCTTTGCCTTTGCATAGCTTCATCACTTGACCGACTAGGAAGGCAAATGCTTTATCACGTCCGGCTTTAAAATCGACAACGGATTGTCCGTTCTCGGCTAAAACCTGATCGACAAAGCGCTCAATCTCAGCTTGGTCGTTCAGAGGCTTATAATCAGGATTGGCCGCCACGATTTCCGCGGGGTCCTTTCCTGGCGCAGCGACCATGTCATCCGCAACGCTTTTCGCAATGCGCCCGGTGATGGTTCCTTTTTCAATAAGGTTAATTAAAGAAGCGGCATGTTCGGGCTTAATGCCGATGGTGATCACATCTTCTCCACTCTCTTTTAATCGCCCGGGAAACTCGACGAGCAGCCAATTGGCCAGGCTGCGGGCGTTCGAGCAAGAGTTGAGCGCTTTTTCAAAATAATCCGCTAGCGCTTTTTCGCTTGTCAGGGCAAACGCATGATGGGGGGATAATCCCAGCTGGCGGACATAGCGGCGCTCGCGCTGTAGAGGCAGCTCCGGCAGCCCTTCTCTGATTTCTTCAATGTATTCGTCTGTTAAAATAATGGGAACTAGGTCCGGCTCCGGGAAATAGCGGTAGTCATCAGCAGATTCTTTGCGGCGCATTAAGACCGTCTCTTGTTTTTCTGGATCCCAGCGATAGGTCGCTTGTTCGATCACCTGATCATGCGGCAGGTGGGGATTATCTAAATACGCTTGAATTTGCCGATTGATCTCCGATTTTAAAGCCATTTCCATAAAACTGAAAGAATTCATATTCTTAATTTCAATTTTATTGCGGAGCTTGTTCTCTCCTTTTAAACGGACGGAGACGTTAGTGTCGACGCGCAAAGAGCCTTCTTCCATGTTGCAATCGGACGCATCGATATATTGCAAAATGGCTTTAATGGCCATGGCATATGCCACCGCCTCGCGAGGGGTGTGAATGCAAGGCTCCGAAACTATCTCGATCAAAGGGCATCCGGCTCGGTTATAATCAACGCCTGCAAAAGTGGAAAAATGCTTCAGCATGCCTGCATCGTCTTCCAGATGAACGCGGTTCACGGCAAACGATTTTTCTTCGCCATCTACTTCTGCAATGACAGTGCCTCCTAGGACAATAGGCTGGTCATATTGTGTAATTTGGAAATTACGCGGGCTATCGGGATAAAAATAAGATTTACGGTCAAATTTGCTAAATTTGGCCACTTTGGCTTGGATGGCGCAGCCAAATTGGACAGCCTTGCGTACAGCTTCTTTATTGAGCACGGGAAGTGCGCCTGGCTGTCCCGTACAGACTTCTGTAATATTGGTATTTGGATCATCTCCGAAATGATTGGGGGCAACGCTGAATAATTTTGATTTCGTATTTAGCTCAACGTGGATCTCTAAGCCAATGACGGCTTCCCAATCAGAATGCGAAGGATGGGGGTATTTATGGCTCATGCAGGATTCTCCTCTTTGACAAGTTCGGGGATGGCATTGCGAATGGGTAACGCATTTTCTAGAATATGAGCGACGTTTAAAACGTGCCTATCATGCTTTTGAGGGCCGATCAATTGCAAGCCCATGGGTTTGCCATCTTGGCTAAAGCCATTGGGAAGGCTAATGGCCGGAAGGCCTGCCAAGTTAATCCCGATGGTATAAATGTCTTCTAAATACATCTGCAACGGATCTTTAATTGCCCCGATTTCAAATGCTGCAAATGGAGAGACTGGGGAAGCGATCAGATCGCATTTATTGAAGGCAGCTTTATAGCTGCGCAAAATTAAAGTGCGCACCTTTTGCGCCTTTTTGTAATAAGCATCCTGATAGCCTGCGGATAGAACGAATGTCCCCAGCATGATGCGCCTTTTGACTTCAGGGCCGAAGCCTTCCTCTTTAGAGAAATCATAGACCTCTTCGAGCGTCTTGGCCCGTGCGGAGCGCTGCCCGTAGCGAATGCCGTCAAAGCGCGCCAAATTGGTTGATGCCTCGGCTGTCGCTAAAATGTAATAGACTGCAACAGAGTATTTGAGAATGCTCAAGTCTACTTCGACAATTTCGGCGCCTAAATCCTTCATCAAATCAACGGACTGTTGGAAAACCTTCTTAGGCTCATCAGCCAGTCCTTCTAAAAATTGCCATGGAATGCCGATCTTCATTCCTTGAATGGAAGAAGTAAATTGGCTCAAATAAGCTTCAGGATCTTGAGGGATGCTGGTCGAATCTTTTTCGCAGTGTCTTCCAATCACTTCCATTAAAAGGGCAGTGTCTGCCGTGTTGGTTGCCAAAGGTCCGATTTGGTCGAGCGAAGAGCCGTAGGCCACCAGGCCATAGCGAGAAACCCTTCCATAAGTCGGTTTGAAACCAACCACCCCGCAGAATGCTGCTGGCAGGCGGACAGATCCGCCCGTGTCGCTGCCTAAAGCTAGAGGGGCCATCCGTGCAGCTACAGCCGCAGCTGAACCGCCGGAGGAGCCTCCTGGCGTACAAGCAAGATTCCAAGGATTGCGGGTTTTTTGCAGCGCAGAATTCTCGGTCGATGAACCCATGGCAAATTCATCCATATTGGTTTTACCGATGATCAAGGCATCTTCGGCCAAAAGCTGATCGATGACGCTGGCTTGATAAGGCGCGCGGAAATTGGTCAGAAATTTGGAGGCGCAAGTGGCGATTTCGCCTTTAACAAGAATATTATCTTTAATGGCAATTGGAAGGCCGGCAAGCTTACCCAAAGGCTGATTGCTTTTTCTTTTTTTATCCAATGCTTCTGCCTGAGAGAGGATTTTATCTTCATAGACTTTAATAAAAGCGCCGACTTGGCTTTCATACGTTGCTATGCGGGCTAAGTAATGCTGGAAAATCGAAACCGCCGTTAACTCTCCCCGAATAAACTTGTCTCGAATTTCAATAGCTGAAAATTTGTACATGGATCCTCTAAAGCTTAATTTTGTTTGATGACGGGCGGAACGCGGATCATTCCTCCAATATGCGAAGGAGCGTTGGCTAAAAAAACTTCCCGATCCAAGACCTCGCCTACGGCATCTTCCCGCATGACATTCGCAATATCATCTAAAACATGATTGCAAGGCTGCACATTTTCCGTGTCAATCTCTTGAAGCTGTTCGATATAATCTAAAATTTTTTTCAAATCTTTTAATAAAGACTCTTGTTCTTCTTCTGTGCAATCAATGCGACAAAGACGCGTCAATTTTTTTATTGTTTCCTTATCTAATTCAGCCATTTGCCCTCTAGAAGTAAATAATATGAATGTAAATATTCTAATAGGGAGAGGGAAAATATGCAAGGTACACGATACAGGGGATTTGAAAAGTTCAATAAAAAGGAAATTTTGAAAGTTAGACGTTATTAATGCATTTGCAAAATTAATATTGCAATTATGAGAAATGTTTATTTAATACTTGAAATAGTTTGTTGATTAATTTTTAAGGATGTGAGTTTGAGTTTTTGGGATTATTTATCTATCTAATGATTTAAATGGGCCTCCCCTTTATCGGCTTTTTCCCACTCGCGCTTTAGATGCCAAGCTATTGGCGGCGGGCTCTAATTTAATAATGGCAGAGTATCGGACAAGCGTCTTTGCAGAAGTAAAGGAAAAATCGTCAGCAGGTTCCTCTAAAAAATTTCATTCAAATGCAGGGAATTTTGTCCTTAGAGAGTGTATGAAAACTGCTTATTTACCTGAGTTTGGGAATGCCCGGCGTTTATTTGAAAGGGAGCCTAAACAAGCTTGCCTGGTTCCAACAGATGAGCATATTCAAGTCACCCAAACCCTTTTAAATCTGTCATTATTAGATGGATGATATAGAAAAAGCTTGCTATCCGATAGACAAGCTTTTTCTATAAAGAGAATTCAAGTTAGAAGAGTCTTAAAAAACTGCTAATGGCTTAAATCCGAGTGCTAGGGAGAGATGATCTCAAATAGCCATCCTTATTTTAGATCGATTGTTCGCAGGTTTCTTATCAATTCTAGCTGCTCTCTTGATACAATGATTAGGGTTTTGCAGCGAGCAATTAACAGTTGAAGCTCTAAGGCTGCTGCTGGAGGAATGGGAAGATGGGAAGCTAATTCTTTATATTTTAATTCAACATCCTCTTTCGCTTTTTTTACTGCCTGCTCTGTCATATCGGCCAGTTGGCTATGAAGGTCGGTGAATTGCGCTTCGTATTCTTCTTTAAATGCTTGGATAGACAAGGGATTCTTTAAAGTTTCAATCTGTTCTCTGACCTGATTGGCTAGAACCTTTAAGCTTTCTCCCGCGTTTTTTAGCTGTAACTCTTCTAAATTCAAGTCGCTATCGAAAGTATTTAAAAAGAGATGAAATTTTTCAAAGTACTCTTCCTGATGATTCTCTAGTTGATCTAAAGATTCTCTCACTTCTTGTTCCTTTTGAATACCTGAAGAGGAAAAAGAGGAGGGATCAAATTCAATACGCATAACAAACCTTTTATATAATAAGAAATTTTCTTCTTATTTTAAATGATTTATTAAATTTTTTAAATAAATTTATTTTGTTTGCTTAATTGTTTGTAAATGTTTTTCTATAATTTCCAGTGTTGCATTAGATTTATAAAAATTGTAGGATAACCTCCCTTTGGTAACAAAAACATAGGATAATAGTATGAGCAATGGAATTCGACCTTTGACTGCGGATCAAGTTCAGCAGATTCTGTATGACTGCGAGCAGCCGATGGTGAATTATAATAAAATTGGCCGGATTACTGGGGAAGGTTGGTGGAACCGCTATGTTTGCCCTTTGGTAACTCATGATGTAGAACCTAGGTTATTGCAGTTGACTCGAATCCTAAATGCGTCGATTGAAGGATTAGAAAAAAAGGCAGTGAAGTTTTTTGATGGGGCCAATTCAGACCCTGCTTTTCGCCAGCAAGCAGAGGCTTATCGCAGCCGTTTTCAACCCTATTTACAGTTAGCAAAATTAGTCGAGCAAGAAATTGAAAGATTGCAGATGGTGGATCCGGAGTTAAAGAGAGAGTATGATAAGCTGAAGCTGCAAGAAGTGGGATTCCGCTACAGATTGAGGGAGTGCAATGGGGGGATAGATCCGCTTGCAGAACCAGATCCTGCTTGTTTGGCCCAGCTGATCGCTTCTGCCCAGCAATGGAAAAATCAAGAAAAATTGGCCATCAACAAAGAACTTAATGCTTTAGAAATAGACCAATTAAAAAAAGCTGCTTGCTATCCAGAGTGGGTGGCTTTGCTGCTCAATAATCCGTCGTATCGGAAGAATTTTTTTGGTTGGGCCATTCGCGATTACAATCCTGTCGATGCTTTTATTGAGTACAATCATGCGCGAAAAAAAATCAGGGCAGCTCTTTTATCGAGTCCTTTGGGGAAGGTGCGCAGTCTTAATCAGGAAATGCTGGCGATTGAAAAGATCGCAACGGAAGTGACTGGGGTGACTAAAAAAGTATTGACTTTGCCCGTTTACGATTGCGATGGAGACTTTACCGTATTCGATCCTGCCAAGCAAAAACGCATCAATATTTTAAAGCCCGATAAGGAGATCCATTTTGAAAATGGCAGCTATCATCTGACAGTAGACGAGCTATTTGAATTATCGGCAAGAAGAAATTTAGAAGAAGTCAATGTAAATTTATCTGCGTGGGGATTTGTTAATTTTCATCCTATACATGGCAGGTGGAATGCGAATACGCAAAGTTATGATGCGCCTCCCTATAAAACATGGACAGCCGATAATTGGATGAATCATGTGCCGCCGACCGGCCTTGTCTCTCAAGAAGAATTAGAGCGGCAATATGGCGAGGAAGTAAAAGGGCGTACTTTTTTTTACAAAGCTGCAGCAACGCGTCAGAAGCCCGATCTCACGGCTCTTGATTGCCACGGGTTTTGGCAGTTATATATTGCTATGGGCAATGGACAATGGAAAGAGCTCAATGTGGGAGTTTACGCTTATCGCTTTCAGCGTGGATTATTAGACGGACTAATGATGTTTTGCGATACAGTGGTACGTGTATTATGCTTGCTTGATCAAAATGGGGCTTATACGCATCGGCAATTAGCGACTTATCCTGTTTTTCCTACGGAAGAAGAGAGCAAGCAAGTCTTGCAGCGCATTTTTGCTATTATGACTACAAGCGGAGTTTTTCAATTTGCCGGCAGAAATTGCGCCTATCGCGTACAAAGAATCGGCGAAAAATGTGTGCAAAATCTTCCCAATCTTTTCCGTATGCCCATTACGCGAGTGAAGTCGGGCTTTGCTCCTTTAGATATTATTTTAGCTTGGGCTGATCGCCAGGCTCAATGGCTGAAGTGGGTAGTGGTGACGCTGATCCATAATCTTTTCCAATCCAATCGCGGCCTATACATTACAAGACTGCGAGAGCGGAATGGCCAGCAAGTGCAGGAAGAGGTGCGGTATTCAGTTAACGATTATTTAAATGAAAGGCATGAAATTCACAATCCTGCCTATTTAGCGCATCAAATTGCTCAAGCGAAGGCAGGGGAAAACAGTCCGTTCGTCAAAGGCGAACTTTCATGGGGGCATACCGACAGAAGGATGGCTTGCGCAGCACAAGGGCTTTCTGCAAGTTCAACTTCCGGATCCTTGCCTGGGCCGCTTCAGGTAGGAGATATTCCTATTCCCAATTTGGTGACTTCATAGTTGCTTAAATAAGCCAGCCGACGCATGGCAAGCTGGGCTGGCTATGGCTCTTTTGCGGCAGAAGCAAGCAAAAGAGCCGAAAAGGGGAGCCAAAAGGTCTAAAGCTTTGAGTCTATGTCCATTTTATAGTCAGATAAGCTTGAAAGAAAACCGCAGAATTTTTGATAGCCAAATTGGTTTGCAAGGTCAAGCGGTTGTTTGCCGTTAGCGTCTTGAATTTGAAAATTATCTAAACTGGCTAATGGGCGGCACAGGGTAAGATAATGGGTTTCGCATAACTGAAATACATCTGAATGGGAGTCGATCTCATAGACTTCTAAAACGTTTTCGATCCTTTTCAGCGAAAGAATGACCATATGCAGGACCGTCTCTTGCTTCTCATTTTGCTCATTTTTATCAATGCTCTCAGAAAAAAGTTCAAACTGTTCGCGCATTAAATCGAAGCGGTTATTTAATTGTTCAAAAAGAAATTCGGGATGTTCTCCATGATCTCTAACAAGATTGTGTACATAGGTAAAATGCGCGATTAAAAAGGCTTTAAAAAGATGGTTAAGGTACGTTTTGTCTTGCGGATCGGTATAGATGAGCAAGGCAGGGAGCATTTTTGGATAAAAATGCAAAAGATTATTTAAGTTAATTTCATTTTTTAATTCTGGCTGATAATCAAGAATGACTTGAAGTGTCAGGAGCCATTTAGGAAATTCGTCATAGATTTCATCCGCAGTCTCTTCGTCTAGATTTGTAAAAAAATAATTCACAAGCGCTTTTAGTGTGTCTTTAGGAGTGTCTTTAGGCAAGGACTTTAAAAGGTGCCTGAGCATGGCTGGATTGGCATGCTTGCATGCGATTTGTAAAGGAGTCTCTTCATTTTGCTCATCTACTTGAAATAAAGAGCAGCCTCGCTCCATTAAAAGTGTTGTAAAATGTAGCCAGGCTTGCATCTCTTCTTCGTCCATCTTATTCTCATCGAGCCTGCATAAAGCGTGCAAAGGAGTATCGCAAGGATTGTGCGGATTTGTGCAGGGAAGGGGAGGCTGGTGCGATAAGAGCTGATGCAAAATACCGAAATGCTTATTGCTTGCCGCTGCTTCTAGCAAGATAATGCCATCCTCTTGAAGTTCGAGAGGATTGAGTGCCAAGCAAGCTTGCATTAATTCAGGGAAGTCATATAGCGCACTTGTGTACAAAAATTCCCATTTTTCTTGCATCGGGCTTAAATAAGCGATCAGAGAGGCATCGGAAATAAAAAGGTTTTTAAAGGTATAATACGCCAATTTTCTCTCTTCATTTTGCATTTCGGTGCTAAGGAGCATCAAAAAGACGTGATGGCGAAGGTGTGTCAGTTCGGTATGTTTATTGGCGTCATGAAAAGTATAGGCAATCTCTTGAATCAGGTAGCGCGCTTCTTCTTTCTTTTCTTCGAAGTAAAGCTCGGCTATTTTGGCATACCATTCCTGAAAAAGAACATGCATCTGGGGGCGCAGCTCTCCTGGGACCGGCACAAGATATGCCATGGGAGCAAGTTTATTCGCTTTATAGTGTCTGATCGCTAAAATGCCATCCGCCACAGAAGAAATGCGATAGCCTAATTCCTTCAAATTCCATCTAATAAAAGGGAAATTTAAAAGGCTAAAACGCGCCCGCATCACAGCAAAAGCATCCGGATACTCTTTAGTTGTACGGACAGGCTCTCTCCAAATGCGCGCGTGGCATAATTTCCATCCTTCAAAATAAGCGTCATGGCAAATCCCATACCAGTTTTTGCACACACGGCTGGCGGATCCAAGGGTTTGCTCGTCGGCATAAGAAAGAATATGGGAAATTATTTCATTTGGTAAATAAATTGAACAAGTATTTATATTATTCATAATTAATATTTTTTTTATTTGTTTTTAAATTTTATTTCATTAAATTTTTAATTTTTTTTGTTGATTATATGTTTTGTTGGTTTAATTGTTCAAGTTATTGTTTTTTTTATTTATTTTATTTGTTAATAATTAATTTAATTAATTAGTTAATTAAATTAATTAATCTCATTTCCTTTGTTGAAAATAATGCGATAAATCCCCATCTTGATATTGTTGGACGTTTGGCGATTGAGAGGGCCGATTAGTTAGCAGGGGCTTAAAGGAGCCAGGCACTGGTAAGTCGCTATTCATGTGAAAAATAAAAGGAGTGGAATGGAGAGTTATGTCGATCAAGCCTTCGATTGTATGGTTTAGACGGGATTTGCGGCTTGAAGATCAGCCTGCTTTGATGGCTGCTATGCGGAAAGGAGGACCGGTCATTCCTTTATTTATTTGGGCTCCCGAAGAAGAAGGAGAATGGGCACCTGGGGCTGCCAGCCGGTGGTGGTTGCATTATTCGCTTGCCAGCTTGCAAAAAGAGTTATCGTCCTTAGGGCTTTCCCTTGTTATTCGTCAGCATTTATCTCTCCAGGTTATTTTAGACCTGATCAAACAAACGGGGGCTGACAGTGTCTTTTGGACGCGTCGCTATGAGCCGCTTATTGTGCAGCGCGATGCCTCTATTAAGGCGGAGCTGCAAAAACAAGGAATAAAAGCGATGAGTTTTAATGGCTCTTTGTTATTTGAGCCTTGGACTGTTGCCAATAAGCAGAGTCATCCCTTTCAAGTCTTTACTCCTTTCTGGAAAAAATGCTTAAGTTTGGGAGAGCCTGAGCCTCCGCTGGAAAGGCCGTGTGCAGCGCTGGCCTATGCGGAAAAAATCGATTCGGACTCTTTAGAGGATTTATCTTTGCTTCCCAAGATTCGCTGGGATGCGGGCCTTGAAGAGATGTGGTGCCCAGGTTCGAAAGGAGCGCGTGCTCATCTTGTAAATGGGTTAGAGCATATCATTGGCCATTATATGGATATGCGCGACCGTCCGGACTTGAAGGGGACGACCGAGCTATCACCTTATCTGCATTTTGGGGAAATCTCTCCTCGCGTGATTTGGCAGGGAGTACGCCAGAAGTTCGGCTATGAACATCCAGGGGCACAAGCGTATTTAAGGCAGCTGGGGTGGAGGGAGTTCGCCTATCATTTGCTTTATCATTTTCCCCGCACTCCTAGCTTTCCTTTGAAAGAAGCCTTTATGTCTTTTGCCTGGAACCGTCCGGGGCCAGCGCTAAAGGCATGGCAAAAGGGACAGACCGGCTATCCCATCATTGATGCCGGGATGAGGCAGCTATGGAAGACAGGGTGGATGCATAACCGTGTGCGTATGATTGCAGCCTCTTTTCTGGTTAAAGATCTATTAATTCCCTGGCAGGAAGGGGCAGCGTGGTTTTGGAACACATTGGTCGATGCCGATTTGGCCAATAATACGCTGGGCTGGCAGTGGGTCGCTGGCTGCGGAGCGGACGCTGCGCCTTATTTCCGCATTTTCAATCCCGTGTCTCAAGGCGAAAAGTTCGATCCTCTTGGACATTACGTAAGAAAGTGGGTGCCGGAGCTTCAATGGCTTCCCGACAAATGGATCCATCAGCCTTGGGCCGCTCCTGATGAAATCATCAGGCGAGCAGGCGTGCAGCTTGGCATCGATTATCCAAACCCCATTGTTGATCACGCGCAAGCTCGCGAAAAAGCGCTTGAGGCTTATGCCAAACTCTAAAAGATTTTAACCTTATATTAGCTGGAATAGATGGATACGAATAAGAAAGCCATTTTATTGACCGGAGCGACAGGATATATTGGAGGAAGGCTTCTTAAGCTATTGGAAAAAGAAAATAATGATTTGCGCTGTCTGGTGCGCGAGCCGCACAACCTGGCAGGCCGTCTTGATCCTCGGACACGGCTTGTCAAAGGCAATGTTCTAGACAAGGATTCCTTGCTTGGAGCGATGCAGGGGATTGAGATTGCCTACTATCTTGTTCATTCGATGGGCGCTGATAAAAATTTTCAAGAACAGGACAAGCAAGGGGCGATTTACTTCGCAGAGGCTGCTTCCGCCTGCGGGGTAAAAAAGATTATTTATTTAGGCGGGTTAGGAGACAGCAGCCGGCAGCCGCTGTCTTCCCATTTAGAAAGCCGGCAGGAAGTTGGAGAGTGTTTACGCGCTAGCGCCCAAGGTGTACAAGTGTTGGAATTTAGAGCTTCCATTGTCATTGGGGCGGGAAGTTTGTCTTTTGAAATGATTCGCGCTTTATGCGAGCGCCTTCCCATTTTGATCACTCCTAAATGGGTATGGACATTGGCCCAGCCGATTTCCATACAGGATGTCTTGGTTTATCTGCGCAAGGCAATAGATATAGAAATGGTTGGGCATCAAATCTTTGAGATTGGAGGAAAGGATCAAGTCTCTTATGGTGGAATTATGATGGGGTACATTCACCAGCGCGGACTGCATCGCTGGTTAGTGCCTGTTCCCGTGCTGACTCCTCGCTTGTCTAGCCTTTGGTTGGGGTTGGTTACTCCTTTATATGCACGAGTGGGGCGTAAGTTGATTGAAAGCGCTAAATATCCCACCGTTGTGACTGATGATCGGGCCGAGCGTTTATTTCAAGTCCATCCGATGGGAATTAAAGAGGCGATTGCTCTTGCCCTAGAGGAAGAAGATCGGCAATTGAGAGAGACACATTGGGCAGATGCGCTTTCTTCATCAGGCGTGCAGCCTGTTTGGTCTGGGGTGCGTTTTGGCAACCGCATTATAGATATGCGCTCTATTCACACATCTGCTAGTCCGGAAGATGCTTTCACTCCTATACGCCGTTTAGGGGGCAAGGCCGGATGGTATTATGGCAACATCCTATGGCGGATAAGGGGGTTTTTAGATTTGCTCGTGGGAGGTGTTGGATTGAGGCGAGGAAGACGCGATCCGAATCAGTTGCGGGTTGGAGATTTTTTAGATTTTTGGCGTGTGGAAGCCATTGAGCCCAATCATCGTCTGCTTCTCAAAGCCGAAATGAAGCTGCCGGGAAGGGCTTGGCTTGAATTCATCGTTGAGCCAACTTCTCATGGATCGCTGATTCGGCAAAGCGCCATTTTTGATCCCGTCGGACTTGGCGGACTTCTATATTGGTATGTGCTTTATCCGATTCATCATTTCATTTTTATAGGAATGTTGAAAGGAATAGCCAAAGAGGCCGAAAAAATTAGCCTTCGTGGTGCTGATAAACCAAAAAAGAGCAGGTGGAGATGAATCAGTTTGAGCAGAGCTGTCTTTTTAACTTCCCGGCACAGGAAGTGTTTGATTGGCATAAACAGCCTGGCGCCTTTGAAAGGCTGAGGCCGCCTTGGATGGATATTGAAGTGGTCGATCAACAGGGGCAAGGCATTCAAGATGGCGTGCGGGTAACGATCAAAGCTAAGCTAGGCGCCATTAGTGGGACGCAAGAAATTGTGCATTTCGATTATATGGAGGGAAGGCAGTTTAAAGATAGGCAGCTCAAAGGACCTTTTTCTTACTGGGAACACAGCCATCTTGTTAAGGCCTTAAATGCCCAGCAGTCGCAAATGGAAGATGTGATCCAATACATTCTTCCCGTTGGATTACGCCCTTTTGAAGGGATCATCCATCCCTGGCTTCAGGGACAGCTCAAGCGCGTCTTCAGATATCGTTATGCAACTCTTAACCAAGATCTAAATAGACATCAAGGAGCGAAGCCAATGAAAATATTAGTTACAGGATCTTCCGGTTTGGTTGGATCGGCTTTGATTCCCTTCTTAACAACAGGCCATCATGAGGTAATCAGGCTTGTTAGGGCGCGGGCAGATCTGCGCTCTCACGAAGTCGCCTGGGATCCTGAGCGTGGAATTATTAATCCTGAATTATTAGAAGGGTTAGATGCTGTGATACATCTTGCCGGGGAAAATATTGCGGGAATATGGACGTCGCGAAAAAAAAAGCGCATTTTTGAAAGCCGAGTGCAAGGCACCCGTTTGCTTTGCCGGGCCCTCAGCCAGCTCCACTATCCCCCTTCCGTGCTCGTCTGCGCCTCAGCGGTTGGCTATTATGGCAATCAAGGAGATCATATCCTGACTGAGAAGAGTCCTAAAGGACAAGGGTTTTTAGCCGATATCTGTGAGCAGTGGGAAGAGGCCACGCAAGCCGCTAAAGAAAAGGGAATTCGAACGGTCAATCTCCGGATAGGAATGGTGCTAAGTCCCAGAGGAGGAGGATTAAAACAAATGCTGACGCCTTTCAATCTCGGATTGGGGGGCGAAATGGGGAGCGGGGAGCAATATATTAGTTGGATTGCAATTGACGATCTAATTGGAGCTATCTACTATGCTCTGCGCCAATCCTCCCTCTCCGGTCCTGTCAATGCCGTTAGTCCCCATCCCGTGACTAATCGGGAGTTTACTTCAATTTTAGGAAAAGTATTGCATCGTCCGACTGTCTTTAAGATTCCCTCTTTTGTATTAAAATGGATATGCGGGGAAATGGCGGATGAGGTGCTGCTGGCTAGCCAAAGAGCGCTGCCAGAGGAATTGTCCGATAAGGGATTTCAATTTTATTATCCCAATTTAGAGCAGGCGCTGAGGCGTCTATTGGGAAAAGAAGAATAAGAGAAGGCTTAGAGAAGCCTTCTCTTTTAATCTGATTAGTTAGTAAGGCCTGCTTCTTCAGCCATTTGCAGCTGGCGGGCTAGTTCTTCATCGCTTGAGATTTGTTCCTGGTTTTGAAGCGTCAAATCAAACGCTTCTTCCGTTTCTAAAGCCCTCAACCTAATTTCTGCGATTCCCTCTTGGAGGGAAAATAAGCCATGGCTTTGAGCAAGTCCATCGATTTCATCAAGCATTGCCGGAGAAGCTTCATGCAGTAAGGCGAAAAGTCTATCTTCGCAATAATGCGTCAGCTTTTTATCCTTTAATGCCTTTGCTCTAAGGAGAATATCATCGGCATTTTGCAGGTTGAATTGATCCTCGATACGCTGGATGAGTTTCTGATAATGAACAGAAGCAAGATTAAGATTATGGCTGCTGGCTAGCTCGGCGGCTTCAGCTGCTGTCTTCCAATCTAATGTGGCACAAATGTCCCGGCCATAAATGAGATCAATGATGGTTTGGGCAGCTTTCGGAGTTGCATTTTGATTGATAAACGTCATTCCGGCAGCGCTGTATTCTTCGCTTCCAGGTCTTAGATGTGTTCTAAAATACTCGGATTGGCTGTAAAGGGCATCCCTATGGACATTAAAAGTTGCGGATTGCGCACTTTGCTGATCTTCTCGCGGTGCATCTAAAGCTTCCAATGTCTCAAAGGAAAGGGACATTTCTCTAAATTGATCTTCATTCGGATCAATGGCGATGCGCTCTACCATATCCAATGTTCCTTTAGCTAGAATATCTTCTTTGAAGAGCTCGACCGCCATACGATCGAAAACAATTGATTTAGAAAGCTCTTTGCGCCACGTCCTTTTGAGCGGATCTTCTTCGCCCACTTGAATGGAAAAATAGAACTGGCATCGCTCTAGTTGACCGTTTGGTTCAATAGCAAGGGTAATAGGCTGATATTGATTCTGAACGATCATTTGCGGATAGAGCGTTATCAACAATTGAGGATTGATCTGTGTGCCTTCAATTGCAACTTGGGTTAAAGTTTCTAGCAATTTAGGATTAATTTTGCCATCGTTTAACAGGCCATCGAAGGCTTTTTCTGTAATTTGACGGCAGCCTCTTAAGTTTAATCCCGCAATATTGAGGCGTTGAGGATTACTGCTCCAACTCGAATCTATCGGATCTTGAATTCTTTGAGCGACATTCAATCGGTCGAGCAATTTACTGAGTGCTGCATCTGTTAAATTTTCGCAGCCCTCAAGGTCAATGTAGCTCAATTGATTGAGTGCCCTAGAGGCTAGAATGCGTTCTAATGCTTCTTCATCTGTTAGCTCTTCATTTGTGATTTTGAGCATTTTTTCTTCAAAGTGTAAGCGGTCTTCTAGCCCGTTTTCTATAAAAAGTTGAGCTATCTCTTTGCTTACTTGCGTTCCGCTCAAAACTAGAGACAAATTCTTTCTTTCCTGCCATAACAGTTGGTTCTCGATCAATAAATTAGAGGTAACGCCAGAACAGTTGGTTAGATCGATTTTTTGTACCTGAGGATGGGCTTGCAGAAGAGCCTCCACTCCTTTATCAGTCAAATGGCGGCAATTGAAGAAGCTTAAAACCGTGGCATTTGGAAATCTTTTCACAAATTCAACAACATTGTCATCGTTTATATATTCGCAGTTATCCGCAATGATTGTTTGAACAGCGGATTGAGGCTGCAAATGAAGATAATCGTTTTTAAACATCCACAAAGTCACGCTTTTCGGATCCAAAGCCGTATGGTTAGCGGAGAAAACTTGTGTTTCACCCGCCTTGGCCAGAGGAATTTGGAATAAGACAGCAAAATTGGAAAGACTGTTATAAAGGCTGAGCGCATAGGGGCGTGTCAAAGCTGCTTGCGTGTAAAAAAGATTGACCTTAAAAGGATTGTCAAACTTAGGCAGGCGAGTCAAGGCAAATGTTCCAGCCTTTAGATCAGGTAAAATTAAGTGATTTAAAGTCGGAATCTCCGTTAGGGTAAATAAGACATCTGTCGTTAATTCCGTGCAGCCTTTCAAGTTCAATTTATTTAAATCTTTAAAACATCCGCTTTGCAATAAATCTAATACTTGCTGGTCTGTTAAGGCAGCTTGATCAAGGGTTAAAGAATTCAGAGAAGGAAAGGTGCGAATAAGCGAAAGAGCCAATTCGAGAGGATATCCCGTTAAATCCACCTCTCGTCTTTCTAAAAGAGAGAGAGGCAAAACAATGTCTTGCGGGCGGTTGCAAGCGAGTAAGCAAGCTTTCATAAGATCGGAGGAAGGAACAACCTGCAGAAGGGCTGAAAATTGCTCTGGAGAAACCGCCTCTTTAGAATGGTCCGTCATTGTCAACGATTTCAGGTCAGGGCAGTTTAAGCGGGGAAAGATTTCAATAAATTTTTTCTCTTGTTCTGGAGTGGCATTAAGCTGCTTCAAATCAATGCTTGTCAAACGGGATAAGGAAAGATGGGGAATAAAATCGCTTAGTTGAAGAATAATTTCCAATGTCGGTAGGTCGAAAGAATCTGCTGCACTATCTTCAGATTGATCAAAGATTAGCTCAAGCGAGCTTGGAAGACATTCTTTATTCTCTTCCATGTATTTTTTTAGATCCATTAATGCTTTTAACTGGACGGGTTGAATGCGAACCGCTCCTTTATATTTAAAGAAAGTACGGCTGCGCGCTTGTGCTTGTACATTACTCTCATCAGCAAGTTGAGGAGTAATAATTCCATAGCGTTCAGAGATACCTAAAAATTTAGTATAGCTTGGAGCTGCTAGCTTTTCCAGTGTCTCGCTCCAGGCCGAAGGCTTTAAAAGCTCTGCAATCTTTTCCGGTTCCTGCCCAGTAAGAAGGGCTTGTAAAAGAGCGTTGTCTTCCAAAGAAAAGAATTTTCTCAACTGAGGGTCGATTCCAACTTCTTCACATATGGTTTGCTTGTCGAGGTCAGGAGCAAACCTAAAAAGTTTACTAAAAGATGAAATCAATCCTATCAGGTTGCTTTTAAATTGAAGAGCGGAAATTTTATTTTCATTCACCTGGTTAAGATAAGCGACCTGAGCTTTTAAGCTCTTCAAATACTGGGTAATAAACTTTTGACGGCATTCCTGCACAAATTCTGCTGAAATCTGAACAGATGGAAGGGGTGGCAAAGGCTCAGAAATGATCTCCGGATTAAGCGCAGGGGTGGTCGAATCTGAAGAAGGATTAGAAGAAGAATCTGGTTGAGAATCAAAGGAACTAGGATGAGAAATAGGGATAGAGCTAAGGTTAAGAGGGGTAATGGAAGGAAAGAGCGTATCGCTAGTTATCCTTAATGCCTGAAAAACAGTTGTCAAATCCTGCACTCTTCCTCTTAAATAAGAGCGATAATTGTCATAAGCTGCCTTAGTCCTTCTTTCAGCTTCTTCCATCCCATTAGAGAAAATATGCGGCAAAAAAGCCTTCAACTTAGTTGGCGTATAGCGGGCAAGCCCTTTTAAAAAGCGCCTTAGCCACGTGTTCGTCTTTTCGCAGTAGCGTTGATAATAAACAGTCCCATCCGCTTCTAATAGACCCAGCTGCTCAATATGGCTTTCAAGTTCTTCCAATGTCGTGGCATTTTCTAATCCTTGTCTGATTTCTTCTTGCGCACGTTCATAGACTTCAGGCAGGTGAATTTGCTTTTGAGCCATCTTGGTCAAATGAGAAGGTTCTGTCCTACTAGGGCCCATATAAAGCCCTTCTTGTAGCGCTTGGCTAAATTGTAAATGCAAACTATGAAGAGAAGAAATCATATCGGTCTCTGGATTTAAATTATTTAACGTTTTTATTAATAAACAAGCTGAGTTTTTTAATGTTTTTCAATTTGATTATGCAAAAATTTGTTAAGGGTATATAAAGAATAATTAAAATTATATAATAAATCAATATAAAAATGATAGGGTAAAATCCTGTTTAGAGCTTGTCTTCAAATTGCTAATGGTCTAGATCCGCGTTCTTTCCAGTCAGATTGCAATCCGGAAGAACGGGCAATATTAAATCAAGATAGCCCGTATTAATTCAGGTTATTAAGTTTTTCCCCATTCTCAGTGGAATACGCGCAGTCTGATTTCTTCTTTCTCTTCTAGGATAACCTTTTCTCTTTCATCTTCCTGGCTGCCAGGCTTTGTTTATTTAATGAAGATGGCGCAACCCAAAATTGACAGGGGCTTTCTAGTGCATCCACTATTTTGTTAAAAAAGAATAGAAGAGAAGAAGAAAATTTGTTAGGGTAAATTTTTTTATAGAGTATTTGAAATGGATTATCGTCAGCTAGGTAAATCAGGGATTCGTCTAAGTGAGATTTCATTTGGATCCTGGATCACTTTTGGAGCTAATTTAGATTTGAATGGCATTCGCCAGTGTATGCGGGCTGCTTTTGACCAAGGTGTAAACTATTTTGATACAGCGGAGGCGTATGGGGGCGGAGCTGCTGAATTGCTTTTAGGGGAAGTGTTAAGGGATTACGTGCGCGAGGATGTAGTCATTTCAACTAAAATTTATTGGGGTGGCCATGGGACAAACCAAACAGGCTTGTCCTGGAAAAGAATGATAGAAGGAACAAAGAATTCCTTACGTAGGCTTCAGTTAGATTATGTCGATTTGCTTCTCTGTCACCGGGCAGATCCGTTGACTCCCATTGAAGAGACTGTGCGAGCAATGGACGTCCTGATAAAATCGGGGCTTGTCTTTTATTGGGGAACGTCTGAGTGGAAAAGAAGCCAGATTGAAGAAGCCTGTCAGCTAGCTAAGGAAATAGGAGCTACTCCTCCCATAATAGAGCAGCCGGAATATAACCTTTTTCATCGGAATAGAGTGGAGCAGGAATATAAGCCTTTATATACTCAATATGGCATAGGGCTTACCACGTGGAGTCCACTTGATTCCGGCATATTAACGGGTAAATATAACGAAGAAATCCCTGCGGGCAGCCGTTTGGCCCGGCATAAAGAATTGCAAGACAAACTTACCCTCAAAAAAATAGAAAAAGTAAAAGCGCTTGAAGAGGTAAGTAAAGAGTTAAATTGTACGCTTGCTCAATTAGCGATTGCCTGGTGTTTAAAGAACCCGGACGTTGGTTCCGTTATTATAGGGGCGACCAATATTCAACAGCTTCAAGATAATTTAAAGGCAACATCGATCAAGCATCGCTTAGTTGACGAAGTTATGGAAAAGATAGAAAATATTTTAAAAGAACCTCTTCCTTCTTAGCGTTTTCCTTAAAATAGCTAATGGCCTAGCTTCGAGTTTGATACACCCTCTAACAGACTGTCCACGCTTTCGAATCAGCTTGCTTTGCTGTTTAATTTTGTTAGAAATACTCTCAAACACCCTAGAGAACATAAGGAATCACTTATCTTTTTATGTTCTCTAAGGTAAGTAAATTTTGCTATCCCCTTTCTTTTAAGCAGGCATTCATTTAGAATTTAACATCGATCTCGCCACCTACATAACCGGCTGGCTGTAAGTAATAATGGTTGGGATGATGGTTATGGCGATCTGCCAAGCGGTAGCATCCTCCTAGCGTCGTTCCTGCGTGAATGTTGGCAGTCATGCCTAAAGCGGCATATTTAATAGCGACTTCGGCGCCTATATTCTCGTATCTGATAAGAGCTTTATGATGCGATTCATGAGCTTTGACCCTATGTCTGGAATCAAAATTGCGCCCTGCCAGTACAAAAAACCAATGGGGAGTAATGGCGTACTCTAAAGAGACGTTGACAGGGAAGACAAGATTTAACTTCCAATCCCTTGAAATTTGCCAGTCCGCTCCGATGATCGGATAGACGCGGTCTAAACGCATTCCTGTTTGAGCTAGAAAACCGACATGCAAGCCTATATCTCGGCAATATTCATATCGTCCCCACAAAATCAAATCATAATTGATGTACTCGGTATCGAATTTGCTGCCCGCGTCATAATTGATCGATAATTGAGTGCGCCAAAACCATTTATCAATTCGCTTGGTGACTCCTCCAAAGCTTAATGTGATGGTATGGAAATGCTGCTGATCAAACCAAGGATTTTCCAACCATTTAATATAAGTTGCAGTATACCTAAGAGCAATATTGGCGCCTTCGGAGTAAGCTGGACAATAATAAACCACGCTTCCCACTTCTGCCGAAGCTTCGGCAAATCTTATATTGTCGCCTTTAAAATGTCCGCGCTCGATTTTTGAGTTGCCTATCGAATCAACGAGGGTTGTCAAGCTAAAAGGAGTCTTTTGCGGCGGTTTTGCCTGATTGATGTTTTCCGAACTAAAATCTGTAGGATTGATCGTGACGTCTCCATCAGCCCATAAGGGAAGAGTAAATACATTGATGGTGATAAACAACGCTGTCAAAATAGGATGAAGTTTCACGGATGTTAATTCCTCCTTACTGTAACTTTCAACTTCAAGGCTTGTTTTCTTCTTTTTCTAATCATATTCAGGGCAAGGTCTTGTCCATTTTCTTATGAGGTAGCTCGAATCGTCAAATAAATGTTAAATTTTAGAAAAAAGAGTTTCTACCAAAGTCCGGCAAAAAAATAAATAGATTTAATAAAAATTTTAAGTTTACTTTTAGCGAAAAGATGTAATCCCGTCAATTTAAAATTAGAGATTGTCAACGGATTCATAAATAAGACCTCAAATAATCCCGAATAGAGGCCCTTATCCACTCAATAGGCATCTTAGCTATGCTCTTTCTGCCATTTCATTATCTTTTAATGTTTCTTCTAAAAGTAAAATTAAATAGTTTTAGATTTCGTAATAAATGGATCCTTTAAGTTGAAAAAAAAATAACTTTCTGAAAGCATAATACCTCGTCTATTAAATATAATAACTAATGAGAGTATATGAGTAGTTTAAGAGTAGATAACCCTACTGCGAATCCACCCGTTTTGCCTTCTGTCCCGCCTCGTCTTTCTATGATTTCTAGACTGCACATAAATTTTTCGCAAATTGTTCAACCGTTTGCTTCTGCTATTGGACATGTGTTCTCGCGTTTGAACGCTGCCCGGGTCTTTTTAATAGCCCAATTCACTTTAAAAATATGGATTGCGCAAGAGCTTTTCTATCGATTGGTTTATCCGCTTCCTTTTAATCCGAGAAGTGCTGTGTTTACTCAGCTAATTGCTTCAATTGGGCAAGAAAAGACGGCAATAAAAAGTCGTTTAGAATTATTAGAAGATAAATTTAAGCAAATTCCTTGCTTGACGCGCGATTTAGCGTATTTGCTGGCGTTAGAGCGGGATATTTCAGCTCATTTAAAGCAATTGGAAGACTTTATAGCTATTACAGGCCGTCATATTCCTCCTTTGCCTATTCATGAAGAAATGCTGCATTTAAAGCAGGAATATCTGACCTATAAAGAGCAATTTAATAATTATTTAGATGAAAAGGCGCTGGACATTTTAATTGACTTTATGCGGATTTGTAATTTGTTCATGCAGCCTCATGCTCCCATGCCCAGCAGTGTTCGCAATGACCTTTATCAAGATTGGATAATTGTGAAAGAGTTGCTGGTCGGCCGCGTTTGGCGAAGCAAAATACCCGAGGAATTTTTTAATCAAATGAATCGGTTGGAAATGGCTTACCACCAGGGAGATGAGCTTCCCTGTGTTTTTGTTCCTCATCAACC
Organism: Candidatus Protochlamydia phocaeensis; assembly: GCF_001545115.1. Taxonomy (NCBI): domain Bacteria; kingdom Pseudomonadati; phylum Chlamydiota; class Chlamydiia; order Parachlamydiales; family Parachlamydiaceae; genus Candidatus Protochlamydia; species Candidatus Protochlamydia phocaeensis. The sequence goes on along the minus strand of NZ_FCNU01000011.1, from coordinate 229,841 downwards.
GATGTATTTGAGAAATTCAGACAATAGTTGCTATTTGAATAGCAGTTTGCAGGCTATCTTCTGTCATCCCATGATACGGGAAAGGTTAACATCCCATGTATTGGAAGATCCATCCATTGCGGAGCTTAAGGAAGACATACAAAACTTTCCGCAGCCGCTGACAAATGAGAGCGAGCGGATCTTGGAGCGAAAAAAATATTTTCTGGCTGAAAAAGAAGATCTTTTAAAAAAGAAAAGGGAAATCCAGTATGAGCTCGTTAAACTTTTGCAAGGGGAGAATGCAGGCCGGCCTTCCATTACTTATATAGAATATATTTTATCGCTTTTATATGGGCCTTCGATTGCCCAGTTACGTCGACTTTTGGCTAATTCCAATTTGCATATCGAATTCAATCCCGGGACCTTGACAAGGCAATTGGATGCCGCATCTGCCGTAGAAGTTTTATTAGACAGCATTTTAGAGTACCGAGGAAAGCTTCAACGCTTTACTAAAACTCCGGCTGTTCCCGGGCGCCTTTTCAGAAGCGGGAATCCTGAGCCGACTTCAAGCTTGCACATTCCTCTGATTCCTCAACTAAGAAATTTGGCAGATTTGATTTCACATCGTTTTACGATTGAAAATCGCGACGATCCGGATAATCAAATCATCGTTACGCCTGCCGAAGGACTGATTGAAAATCAGGAGTTGGCTGACGCAGCTGTTTTAGATATCAATCAGGAGGTCAAATCTGCTCAGTATGAGACATGGGATCGCTTAGTTTCTTTGCCGGATGTTATTGCTCTGCATCTCGTCCGCTTTAAGGGCGAAGTTGGCCGGACGACATCAAAAATTTCGAGTCCGGTCAATCTTCCGGCTGATGGGATAGTCGATCTAAGTCCATACTATGATCCCATGCCAGGCGAGCCGTTAGATGCCCGCTATGAAATCACGGGCTTTGTCTCTCATATCGGCAGCTTGCATGGAGGGCATTATGTGGCTTTTATTAAAAAAGAAGAGAATCAGAGCGGTCAGGCGGCTTATTGGGTATGCGATGATATGGCCAATCCGCCTTTTAGAAAAATTACGAAGGATATGTTCTATAGCCAAGATCAACCTTATCTGCTGATTTTAAAGCGAGTCCACCAATAAACCTCTACCTTCTCCTGCCTGCATAAAAAAATAGAAAGAGCAAGCATTCAGCCTGATGAAAAGAATGCTTGCCTCTTTTCGTTCTTTAATTTCAAATTATCGATCAGAGACATTCTAGGTTACAAGGAGAAGATCTTCAAAAGCGTCTACTTTTTTGTGTCGGGATTTGGAATGAGTGACTGTTATGCCGGCCATGCGGGCTAATTCTTGCTTGCGCGCGTGTTCATCCAGTTCTTGAATGAGGGTAATTGTGCGGCCTTCTTTTTCAATTTTTGAAATTTGAAGATGGTGATGGGCCTGGCTGGCGACTTGCGGAAAGTGCGTAATGCAAATGACTTGATGCTGCCGGCTGATATTTTTTAGTTTATCGCCGACAATTGTCGCCGTTTCTCCTCCAATATTGGCATCGACCTCATCAAAAATAAGAGTAGGGGTTTGCTCTTTTCCGGCTAAAAGGGTCTGAAGAGCTAATAAGACGCGGGAAATTTCGCCTCCGCTCGCTCCTTCCTTCAATGCAATTTCATGCTCGCCTACATTGGGCCGTAAAAAGAATTCTATACGATCGTCTCCATGCACTGTTCGTTTTTGCTCAGTAACGACAACTTTGAATTCCGCTTTGGACATATTGAGGGCATGTAATTGAGCTGTCAGGTCCTGTTCTAATTTAACGGCAAAATGACGCCTCTTTGCTGAGATGTCTTGGGCGAATTGGTTGGTCCTCTGCTCAATGTCCTTTAAGGCATCCTGCAGCTTCTCAATCTCGATATCGGCATTTTCCAGCTGCTGTAATTTTTGCTTTGTTCGAGCTTGATAAGCTAAAATGTCTTCTAAAGTAGAGCCATATTTGCGTTTAAGCCGATTAAGAAGGGTCAAGCGATCATTTACCCACTCTAACCGCTCAGGATCGTGATGGATATGGCCTTGATAGCAGCGCAACGTATGAGAGACTTCTTGCAGCTCGATAAGGGCATTTTGAAAGGCTTGAACGGTTTCTTGAAGGCTAGAATCAAATTTAACGAGCGACTCCACTGTCTGTTTTTGGCGGTTCAATGTCGCCAAAATGGCTTGCCTTTCGCCCGCTAAGGCTTGACTGACTTCGTGAATCTTTTCCGCTAGTTCTTCTGCATTGAAAAGGAGGGTGTACTCGGCAAATAATTCCTCGTCTTCTCCCAGCTTGATGTGAGCTTCGTCTAACTCTTCTAATTCCCGTTGGCAGACATCGATTTCACGTAGGCGCTGTGCCTCTTGCCGGGTTAATTCTTCAATTCGTCGGCGTAAGTCATTTTCTTTTTCAAAACTGTCCTGATAAGCCTGTAACAAGCTCCCCAGTTCTCCGTAAAGATCAAGGACGTCTCTATGGTAATCGATCGAAAGGAGGCTTTGATTGGCATGCTGTCCCACAATCTGAACGAGGGATTGGCCTAGCTTGCGCAAGAGCGAGGCTTGGACAGGCTGGTGGTTAATGAAAATACGGCCTTTACCGGAAAGGGGGATTTCCCGGCGTATGATCAATTCCTGTCCAGGGTCATGGTCGATTCCACTTTCTGCAAGCAGGGCATTCACATGTAGATGGTCAATATCGAAAATAGCCTCGACAATTCCTTTTTCGCATCCTTTACGGACAAGCGAGGAATCCATCCTTTCTCCAATTGCTAAGCTAAGGCCATGCATAATGGCAGATTTACCCGAGCCTGTTTCTCCTGTAAGAATATTTAATCCGGAGTTAAAAGAGATATCGGCTTTTTCAACGAGAATAATATTTTGGATTCTTAAATGTTTTAACATGATAGTTAAGGATCATAGGTTTGCGAAAGGAGTTGTTGGAGGCGACCATTGCTGACTTCCATTAAATAGCCATCAGAGTTCCATTGAGGAACGGAAAAGACAAGATTGCCATCGATATAGGCAATCGGCGTAAGAACAAGTTCCGGCTGATCGTTAAATTGATAGATGACAATTTTCTCGATATTAGGCTTCTGCCGTTTACCCGGCTTGACGCCCATGACGCGGACAGAGCGATTTAATATATCAATCACATCATTTTGCTGCTTAAAATTAAGCGTATACAGCAATTTGTGATGGCCAACCGCCATTCCTCTTACTTGATTATATTTTAAATAAGTTTCCTCTTCAGGTTTGCCCGTTAAAATGGCAGTCATGTTCAGGGTAAAGAGCACTCCCATGCTGACGAGAACTAAAATTGTTAAATAAATCAATGTTCGATTGGTCATAATTGGCCTTGATGAAATCTAAGCATGCATTCCAAATTCCGCTTTCTCTCTATTTGAGCTCAAATTAAAGCTTTGGCTATTTGAAATACCTTAATACTCTAAACTATTCTCTTTTTTTATTCAAAATTGCGTCAAGAGTTTTAAAATGTTGTTTACATAGGCTCAGTAATTTTTCTGGCCCCCATCTCTCGATAATCTTCTGGGCTGCTAGAACAACAGCCTTTGAACTTCCTTTTGGAAGCTCAATACCAACATCTTGACTTAACTGTTCCAATCCTTCAATAAAAGCATTGCGCGCTAAGATAGACGCTGCCGCAACGGCTAAATCTTCTTCTGCCCGATGACGTTGCGTAAGGTGAATATTCATTTGCTTGCGCTTTAATGCTTGCAGGACAACTCTCTCATCGGCGAACTGGTCAATAATCACATCTTGGCATCCCGAACGCTGGACGAGCTGCTCGATAGTGGTGGCATGCCCCCAAGCTAAAAGCCGGTTGAGATTTTTAAAATCTTGATAGATCTGATTATATTTAGGAGGATTAATCTTAACAATATGATAAAGGCAATGAGTTTTAATATTGGCCGCAATTTTTCGAATGGATTTATCGGTTAGTAGTTTCGAGTCTTTCACTCCCAAAGCTTGCAGCTTAGCATATTGCTGAGCCTCTACATATACGCCTGCCACGCATAAAGGGCCAAAGAAATCCCCCTTGCCCGACTCATCAATGCCAATGCGGGAAATTAGCTCCAAATGAGCAAGAGGATGGCTAAATTGAAAAGAACCTAGGATTTCCGGTTCCAAATAAAATTCAATAAACGGGCCCCTCTCTTTGCCCTGGACAACTAATTTGCCAGATAAATAAAGCGTGCATGTGATGCCTTTCTTACGAGCCGAAAAACGCGTATGAGCTGGGGTGGTGATGGTAAAGCCTTGCTGTTGAAGATCTTGAAAAAGTTTGTCTGCTAAATTCATATCCATTGTTGCAACAAAAGAGGGCGTAGAAGAGTCATCGGCCATACTGATCAGGGGTCCTTCGCTTATTTAATTAAAAAAAGATAGTCGAATCATGCCCGCTAGTTTAGCATATAACAAGCTAAAATTCAAATTTTGAAAGCAAAGAGAATGGATTGAATAACAATAAATTTTAAAATTGATAAATTGACTACTATAAGTTTATATGAAATGGGAAATACACTTTAATGAAACTACACGTTTAATTCTTGTTCGTGTATAAAAGAGAGCGACCGTGCGAACCAGGAGAAAAATTGTGGAAAGGAGAAAAGGCGGAATGGAATTTGATCCGGCACTTATGCAAGATATGAAGGCAATTGGAGATATGCTGCGTCAAAAGCGCAAAGAGATGAACCTTTCCCTTAAAGAAGCGGAAAATGCCACTTCAATCCGTATGCCCTATCTTCAGGCTTTGGAAGAAGGGGAGATGGGTAAATTGATCTCTCCTGTATATGCGCAGGGTTTTTTTAAGCAATATGCCTCTTTTTTAGGGATTGACGGAGAAAATATCATTCGGGAAAATCCAAGAATTTTTAACCGACCAGAATCCCAAGAGTTTGCCTATGGGATAGGGACATTGGAAGTGCGAGGCAATCCAGGGGCCGGCGTTAAATGGTTTCCTAATGCTTTGTGGGTTTTAGCTTTTATTGCGACCTTGCTCGTTGCTTGGTATGTGGCCAGATTGGCCGGAGTCATTTAATGTCTTCCCTTTCCTTTAAAGGGATTTATCTCTTTTTCTGCGGCTTATGCATGGGGGCCGCGGATCTGGTTCCCGGCATTTCGGGCGGGACGGTTGCCTTCATCATGGGATTCTACCAATCCTTGCTAGAAAGCCTTAAGACCATTAATTTTTCCACGCTTAAGCTGTTGTTCACCTTTCGTTTCCGCGCTTTTTCCCAACAAGTCGCGTGGCCCTTTCTTTTTACGTTAGGGGCTGGAATTATCTGTTCGCTTATCACATTGGCCGGACTATTTCACTCTATTCTATCGCATGAGGTATACCGCGTTTATTTTTATGGTGCCTTTATGGGATTGATTCTGGCTTCATTTGTCTTTTGTTTGCGCCAAATTAAGCAATGGGCAATAGGGAAAGGCATAGGATTGATTGCAGGTGCCCTCATTGCCTATGGATTGACAGATTTAACTCTTTCTCCTGAGTCTGCCGGTCCTTATGCGATTAAAATGGAAATTCGGCAGGAGAAGGACTTATTTAATTATCAGGCTCAGCAGAGTCTTTTGACGCAATTATCGCCTACTGTATTGAGCGCTCTTTTATCCAAAGGCATTATCCAGCCTGATACGCTTGTTTATGATGGGAAGGGCGTGCAGGTGGGGCGGGCGGCTGAGTTGACGGCTTCTTATCGGCCCGCTCTTATTGACGGATGGATCGTGCTTTGCGGAGCTATTGCAATTTGCGCTTTATTATTGCCTGGGATTTCCGGCAGCTACCTTCTCACCTTATTGGGTGTCTATCCTCTCGTCATTGGGGCTTTAGCTGATTTTGTATTTCATTTAAAGCAATTTACTATTGATTGGGAGGCAGCTTCTATTTTGCTCAGCTTATTTATTGGCATTGTCATTGGCGCTGTCTGTTTTGCGCGTTTTGTCAGCTGGCTGCTACGCCATTATCCCGACATTAGCATCGCTGTTCTTTCAGGATTTATGATCGGTGCTCTGCGCTCCGTTTGGCCTTTTTGGTCTTATACTTACATTTTACAGCCTTTAAAACTGCAGCAAGGTCCTCAACTCTTACCTTTAGAGCCTATTTGGCCTACAAATGATCCTTTCCTGCTAGGAGGTACAGCCCTTTGTATGGCTGGAGGATTCGCCATTGTGTTCCTCATTGAATATTTGGCCAAGCGCAAAGCAGCAGTGGCTTCATAGGGGAGGCGGTCCTCTATCTCAAGCCTATTCCCGGAAATACCTCGAATTTAAGTCATTAGCAAGCCTTCTCAGGGATAGAAGACTTGATGTAAAAAAAGGCCATGGGCAGGGGCCGTGATACCCGCTTCCGTGCGCTTTTCTGAGCTTAGGATAGCGGGGATTTGTTCCTTGTCTATTTTGCCTTTTCCTATATAAACAAGCGTTCCCACTAGGTTACGCACCATTTTATAGAGGAAATGATTTCCGCGGACTGAAAAGCGAAGACGGCATCCTTCCAACTCCAATAAGCTTATTTCTTGAATCTCGCGCGTATAATCCGTGTAATGGGCATTCTTCTTAAAATTGCAAAAAGCTGCAAAATTATGAGTCCCGATGAAATAGGGCAAAGCGCTGCGCATTTCTGCTAAACGCAGGGGAAAATGGCAATGCCAAGAATAATGCCGTAAGTGGGGGAGCTGGGTCATTCCATAGCAAATAAAATAATGATATTCCTTGCCGATGCTGTCCAACGTCGGATGAAAGGTGGTGGGAGCTCTTTCAGCGGATAGAACAACAAGATCCTTGGGCAAAAGGCTATTAAGGCTAATGATGAAGCGATTGAAATCGGATGGAGGCTTAGAAGTGAGAAAATTGACCACTTGTCCTAAAGCATGCACGCCAGCGTCTGTGCGGCTGGCCGCTTGAAGGGAAATGGGATGCTGCAAAATTTGTTCCAGCACTTGCTGCAAGGTAGCTTCGATGCTAGGCCCCATAGGGGTCTTTTGCCATCCCAGATAATGCCCTCCATCGTAGGCAATGAGTAGTTTGATATTTTGCATACTTGCAAAGTCAATTACATGGGCTGCGGTTGGGTAGCCCAGAAAAGCAAAATACCTTCTAACAGGCGTTGAACGGAAATCAGTACAAGAACCATTCCGATGAGCCTCTCGCATGCCATGAGTCCGTTTGAGCCCAAAACGCGTTTAATCGTATTAGAGAAGAACAAAATAATGACAGACAACAGCCAGGCGATCAAGATTGCGCTGAGCATAATAGATTGGTAAGGCTCCAAGTGTGCATATAGCATAATGGTGGCCATTAATCCAGGACCGGCAATAAGAGGAACAGCTAATGGGAAGATAAAGGGCTCGCCCTTGGGCAAATTGGCTCTTGGACTATCCGAGGCTGTAAATAAAATTTTAATAGCTATCAAAAATAGAATCAAGCCTGAAGAAATGCGCACGGTTGTCTCAGAAAGATCCAAAAAGTCAAAAATATATTCGCCTAAATAGTTGAAGCCGATCATGACAAGCAAGGCAATTAACATTTCGCGAAAGATAATCCAATTTTGCCGTTTGGAGTCTAAGCCACCGACCAAGGTATGATAAGAAGAGATATTGCCGACAGGGTCCATAATAAGAAAGAGAGCAAGCGCAATATTAAAAAGAGACATTCATGACTCCTAGTGGTTCAAACAGATGAAAGGGCAGTTAAGAATAAAGACGAACCTTGAACGATCATTTCCATTGCGATCATGGCTAAAAGCATGCCCATTAATTGTTCAAGAGCCGCTAGCCCTCTTTTGCCAAGAAAAACTTGCAGGTAAGGCGCGGCAACCAGCACTCCGGTGACGCCTATCCAAGCAATCAAAATGGCAAATAAGATCTTTAAGTCATTACTTTCTTGTTTGGAATATAACATGATCATTGTCAGAAGTCCCGCGCCGGATAGCAGGGGAGTCGCTATAGGAACAATGAAGGGATCTTGCTTGGGCTGGTCTGTTTTGGTATCCGTACGATTGCTAAAGATCATTTTCAAGGCGACCAGGAATAGCAAAATCCCGCCGCTAACAGTTAGAGCATAGTTTTGAATATTTAAATTGCTCAAAAATGTTTCGCCTAAAAATAAAAAGAAAATGGCCAAAATCATAGAGAATATGGCTTCGCGAAATAGAATTTTTTGCTGTTCCCTGATGGTATGATCTTTGATAAGCGCGATAATTGTTGGACAGTTTCCAATGGGATTTGTCACGATAAAGAAAATCATGGCAAGCTGTAGGATGGTCACGGCTCCCCTTTAGGTAAGATTAATCGAATCAATCAATACTATATATTCCTCGGGTATTTTGAACAAGTTGGTAAGCGCATAATAAGTGAGAATAGAAAGGGAGATTTGGCTGGCAAATCTCCCGGGAGGGGTCATTTTGGCATGAATTAGTCTGACTGTAAGGCGACTAATTCATTTAAAAATTCAATAATGACTTTATTTTCCTCAGGATTCAAGCTTGGATTGATGCGGATGCTCATGGAGTCCGAGCTGCCAGGAATATAGACGAGATTGGGATGGTAAAATCCGAAGCTGGGTTTCTTGAATACCTTGACTCCGCTATCTGTGCACTTTTCATAAAAGCGTGCAATCAATTTTTTCGACAATTCTTTATTGTTAGAGCCATTTATTTTGATATCGATGAAAGAGGGCTCCATTTCCTTATCGATTGTGCTGATCCATATTTTTTGAGATTTCTTTCCGTTAGGTTTTAATACGTCTGGAACGTGTTTGAGAATATCTTTTGCATTGTTAAAGATTGTTCTGCGGTAGTCATCGATTAGAGTCGCAGCATATTTATGCGAAAGGCAAAACCATTGCTCGCTTAATAAATCCGTCTTGTGAACTTGCTTGCTTACCATGTCATTAAAAGGTTGCCAATGGGGATCTCCATTATTCACGAGGTAAAAAGGAGAGCCAAAATAGTTGTCCATGCCCAGCATATCGAACTTCTGTCCGCTATGAAAGAAAACAAAGTTCACCCTTCCGTCTTTAATGTCTTTTTCAAATTGAGTTAACAGCTCACGGATTTTGGGGGAGTGAAGATAATCAATCGTGCAATCCACGGCAACGGTCAGATGTTTAGTATCTGGCTTCTTGTCTAGTATTTTTCTAACATTGGCGGCGATATCGACGCATTCATAATGCGTATGTTCAGGAACGACTTCGATATTGGGATTGACTTGAGCCGCGTATAGGTCTATACGCGTAATTTTGTCGTTATTGATCATGTCTTCAAAACGATAATTATCCCCCATTAGCCCTGCTTCTTCATAATATAACCCCTTGCTGTAGCATGTTGTGGGATGGGGATGATTTTGAAGAAGGGCGGCATTGATTCCGGCAAAAGTATTGACAGCTGTTTTACCAAGCGTGGCTTTTAATAAGGGCTTCAGGGGAGGTGGGACCACTGAATCAAGCTGCTGTTTATAAATGTCCGAAAAATCGCCTGCTTTAAAAGGATAAGTCATCTCAAGCAGCGTCGCAATTTCGCACTGCGCCAGTTCGATAGCTTGGGCAAATTTGATATAGTCATTCATGTGAAGCTCGGCAGTGGCCAGCTGTTCTCTTAATTGAAATAGCGTCGTTTGAACGATTTTTTGTCTGGCAGGATCCGCATTGATTGTGTTCCACTGCTCTTCAGAAATATTTTCTAGTAATCCTTTTACTAGTTTGACGGTCGCATCGCCTAAGATGGCTACATGCGGCTTTTCTGTCTTGAACGTTTCTGAACTAAATTTTTCAGACAAGCGTTTCATGAGCGCTGTATTGGTGAAATCCGAGACGGTGGGATAATAAAAGGCATCTTTTCCTTTTACCGCATAATGGACATCCTTTCGAATGGCGAAGCCCTTCATAATATGCCGACGCATGTTTACAGCTCCTAAAAAGATCCCTGAATGATCGATGAATTCGAGCAGGCGGCCATGCGTTTTTCTCAAGTTGCTTAAGCTTAATTCAGAAGAGAAAATGGGCAAAATCTTTATTCCGCCTATTTGATCATTCACTTGTACGCGGGCAATGCCATTCGTATGCTTGTAAATTGCTCTCTTTATCTTGGCTTTTTGGTCGTTAGTTAAATCGGGAAATTTTTTGGCCAGATCTTGGAGGGAGCGCTCAATCGCGTCATTCATCTGCTTTTTTAATTCATTCAAATTTTTATTGAACTCTTGCTCATTCTCTTCTTTTCCCTCTGTTTTAATAGAGGATTTTAATTGTTCCGTTAAGTCAAATAATATGTTCTTCTCAAAAGACTTCGTTAAGCCTTTCGCCACTGTTCCATGTTTGGTGAAATGAGCGGATAAAATTGCCGTCAGAGAATCGGACCATTTTTCGGGCTTTTCATTCATCACATGAAGTCCCACCGGCAAAAGATGCTGGAATTCTACGGTATCTACAAGGATTAAGGGAGCCTTCTCTCCGAGTCCAAACTCCTTACTGTATTCTACTGCTTGATCAAGCCTTTTCATTTTTTCTGTGAAGGCCAAGCGATGATACGAATCATAATTGGAATAAGGCCCTGTTTGGAAAGTCGTATCGAAATTGCGGACATATTTGCGCGTATGTTCAGCTCGAATGGGGGCTGTTTTATCCAAATAATTTGTCGCCAAAAATTGAATTTGCTTCTTAAGGACCGGATCATCTGTGCTTGCATAAGCCTCCCGCAAGAGGCCCAAATTAAGGTGCCAAGCAAATTGAGAGGGAGAAATAGGCTTGTCACCTTCAAGCAAATGATAAGGGGCGGCTTGTTGGAGTATAGGCTTTGCTGCTTCGTTAACGGCTTGAATGGTGTTGTTTTGATCGGTTGCTAATAGCGCAGTCGCTTCCGCTTTTCTGGACTTTTGAAAAGTTAAAACCCTCCAAGCAGAAGAAAGAGACTCTCCGATCGATTGGAAAAATCTTTGAATTGTTCCTACTAAGCTTAATGAATGCGGTGCGGCAGATGGTTTAACAGATGAATCTGCCATTTTTTTGTTGTCGGTAACTTCTTTCACTTTCACAATAATAGCTGCATCGGATTCATTGCCTGCCCTTGTATCAGAGGCTGTTGCAGGGGAGGGAGGGGAAGGCATTAAAGGAGATCCTTGCAGCTTGCCAAGGATGCACTGAACCTGACGGTTAAACGTCCTTTCATTTAAATTTCTTGCCTGTTTTTTCTTGCCAGCCGATTGAATGGCATCAATACAGCGAGTGATGAATTTTTTCTCATCTGTATTCAGATTCTTTAAATTTTCATTTAAATTGCATTCATTCAATTGAACAAGAAATGATTGAATTGAAGTTAAATTAACTTGGCTCATAAAAAATTAATCCTAAATGATCGTAAAGATTAAAAATAAATGATCTTTATTAAGATTTTATTAAAATCTTGTTTGCTTTTTTTACGATCATTTTTATTTTAATTATAAATGTTTGTTTAATTATTTTAAATTACGGTTTTAATTTATTAAATTTAAATGAATATTTTAATTGTTTTATAATAAATTCTCTATAAAATTAAAATAAATAATGAGAGTGAGTGAAAGTTAACCGGAATGTATTGAAACCGGTCCATTAGATTAAAAGGTTGATTGAGTTGGCACTTCAATGAGTGAGTGAGAGGATTCCTTAAAGCGGGTAAAGGTCTAGACTTGAGTTTTTTCCGTAGAAGGAAATCTGAGGGGGCTATCACTCCATATTGTCCTCTCTCTCGTTTCTTGTAGGAGAAAAATAATCTCAAATATAGAGGATTATGAATTTTAAATAGCTTCTTAAGGACTGTCATTAAATTTATGAGTCATTCTATGACAGCCTCATGTAAAGGATTAGCGGCCAATGAGAAGGAAAATGCCGGCTAACAGGGCAATAATTCCTAGGACCAAAGGAGGAATGCTAAAAGTGGCTATGAGCATTCCAAGGCCTGTTAAAATCAAAAAAATAGCTAACAGCAAAAAACCAATATTAAATGTTCTTCCAAATAGCATTTTTTTCCCTCGTTTATTTGTTAAATTAAATATTTATCGTTTCGTTTGGCAAAAGGCAAGATAAAAATGAGGAGGAGAAGAGATTAAGCGGTAAACTATTTGATAGTTAGCCATTCAAGCTATCAATCGATATGATATCGCATAGTCACTATTCACGCTTATTTTTTTCTTAGGAGGCACGTATTTTGCTCAGTGGTTTAAAAATACACTTTCTAAGCGCTCACTTTGAAAATGGGGATTACCGAGCAATGAAGTGGTCAAATCCTTTATTAGAAAGAGAAAAGGGCTGGCCATGATGCAAATAGATAAGAGAAGGAGAGGAGGTAATTTGTCCGATTTTAAAGAGAGGTCGGCCAAATTGTTTTTGGTAAGCCTGATTGAGTTCATTATAACTTGCGGGATCGACTGTCACAAGTAGGCAATAGTCTTCTCCTGCTGTTGCTGCGAGTTCAGGGGTAAGCCAGGAAAAAGTGTTGGCTGCTTGGCAAAGTTCACGAGAGAGAGGAAGGTGTTCCAGTTCAATGCATGCCCCGCAATGAGACTCTTCCATTATGCGTTTGATATCTGAATCGATTCCATCAGAAATATCCATCATGGCATGGACGGAAGGATGCTTGGCGAGCCATTGTCCTTCTCTTAAATGCGGACGGGGGGTGACATGGTCTTTAACGAGCTTCAACGTGACTTGATCTTGCGGAAGATTTTCTAGTAAGACTTTGAGTCCTGCTCCTGAATTGCCTAAATAGTCGGTACAACAAATCCAATCTCCAGGAAGAGCCTGTGAGCGGCGTTTAATATGGGCGGTTAAAGCCTCGCCAATCACTAAAACGTTTATCATAATTTCATGGGGAGAACGCGTGGTATCGCCTCCTAATAATAAGACATCTTCTGTAGCTGCTAGCTCTTGGAAGCCTTTAAAAAAATGATCGATCCACTCCACGTCCAAATTACCGGGGAGGCCAAGAGATAAAAAAGCATAAAGAGGGCGGCCGCCCATCGCAGCAATGTCGCTCAAACTGACAGCTAGGGATTTATATCCTAGCTCTTCCGGGGAAATTTTATTTTTAAGAAAATGGATATTTTCAATCAGTAAATCGGTTGTAATCAAAGAAGAGGTGGTGGCGTTTTGGCGAATAACGGCACAATCATCTCCGATTCCTTCAATTCCGGTAGGAATATGGCTTTTAAAATGCGGTGCAAAGCGCTGAATTAACCCAAATTCACCTAATGCGTTTAATTCCATTATTCCTCACTGCGTTGGCAAGCATACAAAACAAAAGAAGGCAAAAATCTCAACGGGCATATTAAAACCGCTAATGACTTATATTTGAGATTATTTTCTCTCTAGAAGGCCTTCTTTCTTCCCGGGGGAAAAGAGCTTGTATCTAAGCCATTATGAATACGACAGTCTTCTATTAATTACAATCTTGCCAGGTTAGCAAGGCTAAAATAAGCAGACCTGGCCCCTTAAGTAAGGGGCAGATAACTTTAAATCGAGGAGAGATGCTTTTTTAGCCGTCGGACAGCTTCTTCGATGCGGTCGCGATATCCAAATGCACTAAAACGCAGAAATCCCTCGCCGGCTGGACCGAATCCGCTGCCTGGCGTGCTGATGATATGAATTTTTTCTAAAAGGATTTCGAAGGCTTCCCAAGAGGTGTGATGAGGGAATTTGACCCAGAGATAAGGGGTGTGTATTCCTCCATAGACAGAATAGCCATGGGCTTCAAAAACTTGTCTAAGCAAAGCAGCATTCTCCATATAAAAGGTGATGAGTCTTTCCATGGCCTGGCATCCTTCCGGCTGCAAAGCGGCTAATCCTCCTGCCTGGGCAAGATTGGACGCGCCATTGAAAAAAGTGGAATTGATGCGGCTCCAATCTTGGTGGACCGGGTGGCCATCTTCAAAACGCAGCTCCTGGGGGACAATGCTCCAAGCCAGCCTAACGCCCGTGAATCCGGCCATTTTAGAGAAAGATCCCAATTCAATAGCCACTTCCCGCGCGCCTTCGATCTCATAAATGGAGCGCGGCAGAGAAGGATCTCTAATATAACAGGCATATGCTGCATCGTAGATGAGGATGGATTTGTTTTGTTTGGCAAATTGAACAAGTTGTCGAAGCTGATCTCGCGTTGCCGCGGCGCCTGTAGGGTTATTAGGAGAGCAGAAGTAAATGATGTCTGTTCTGGAAACCAGCTCTAAAGAAGGAAAAAAATGATTTTCGGGTCTGCAAGGCATATAAGCAATGCCGGCATACTGCCTAATCTGAGGTTGATAAAGCGAAGTTTGGCCCATGATCACACCGGTATCCACATAAACGGGATAGGAAGGGTCTTGCACAGCTATTGAAGCTTGACTGCCAAACATGACTTGCAAGCGGCCAATATCGCATTTGGATCCGTCGGAAATAAAGATTTCGTTGACATCAAGCTGGTTTTGGTAAAGCGCCTTGGAAATGGCTTGGCGCAAGTCTAAATGACCCTGTTCGGGCCCATAGCCTGAATAGCCTTCATAAGTGGCTAGTGCATCAGCCGTAGCTTTGAAGCGGTCTGTAATAAAAGAAGGAATAGGCTCTGTTGTGTCTCCGATTCCCAAACTGATCAGTTTGGCATTCGGCTGTTTTTCAAGAAATAGGCGCTTGCGCTTGGCAATTTCAGGAAATAAATATCCGGCATGCAATTTAGCTAAATGAGGATTGCGTTTAACCATGGGCTATCCATTCTTCAGGCAGTTGTTTGACGACTTGGGCCAATTTTTCATAATTTTGTGGAAGAAGGTCGCAAAGGGGCAAGCGGCAGCTTCCGGCTGGCATGCGGCAAAGGGACATGGCTGTTTTGATGGGAATTGGATTGGTCTCAATAAAAGCCGCTTTGAAAAAGGGAAGCAGGCGGTAGTGCCACTCTCTGGCTAGCTTGAAATTGCCTTCCAAACCGGCATGGACAAGCGCTTTAACGGCGCCGGGTACAAGATTGCTGGCAACAGAAATGACCCCTTGTCCTCCAAGGGCGATTAAAGGAAGGGTTAGGGCGTCGTCTCCTGACACAACGCTGAAATGCGGAAAATCTTTAGCGATCATGTCTAGGACTTCATTCATTTGAATGATATCGCCCGAGGCTTCTTTCACTCCCATAATGGAAGAAAACGCGGCAATGCGCTTTAATGTAGCTGTTTGCAAATTTTGGCCTGTGCGTCCTTGGATATTATAAATACAAATAGGAAGAGGCGTGGATTGACAGATGGCAGCGAAGTGCCGATAAAGGCCTTCTTGAGTGGGCTTATTGTAATAGGGCGTGACAATCAATGCCGCATCGGCTCCCATCTGTTCGGCTAAGCAAGTCTGCTCGATGGCCTGCTCGGTTGAATAACTTCCCGTTCCCACCATGAGGACTGCTTTGCCTTTGACTTCCTGGACTGCAATTTCGACTACCCGTTGTTTTTCCTTTGCCGTCAAAGTGGGGGATTCGCCTGTTGTTCCCAACACCACAATGCCATCCACGCCGTGATGCAGCTGGAACTGTAAATTGGATTTGAATCCCTCTTCATCTAGCTTGCCTTGTGTTGTAAATGGTGTAATAACAGCCGTATAAAGACCTTTTAAGTGCATAACAACTCCCTAAGCGATTTCTCAGCTTTTAAGCGGTGAATAAGGGTGAGGCAGCATATCATCCAATGTAAAAAAGCCTCGCTTGCCATTTAGCCATTCGGCTGCCATGACGGCGCCTTGAGCAAAACCTTCCCGGTTGCGGGCTTGATGAGTCAGGGTAATGGTGTCGGCTTCGCTATCAAAGAGCAAGGTATGCGTGCCCGGAATAGAACCGCAGCGGATGCTGCTAAATTGCAAATTTGTTCGCTCCGGCATATGTTTTTGCAATTCTTCGGTAAGCGCCTTGGCAGTCCCGGAAGGAGCATCTGCTTTGCGGCTGTGATGATATTCAATTCCGCTGACGTCATAATGGGTAAAAGCAGACATAAGCTGGGCCGCATAGGCAACCATGTGCTTGAATAAATGAATGCCGATAGAGAAGTTGGGGGAATATAAGCAGCCAATAGTGGAATGAGCGATCAGCTGTTTGGCTTGCGTAAAATGAGCATCCCAGCCTGTTGTGCCGATTACGAGGCTTTTATTTAATTGGATGCAAAGCTGCAAGTTTCCCAGTACACAGGAAGCGTGGCTGAAATCGATGGCTATCTCAGCTTTTTCCAACTGTTCTGCCGAGTCTTTTGTTTGGCTGGAAATAATGGCTACAATTTCATGGCCTCTTTGCCGAGCGAATTGCTCAATAAGACGGCCCATTTTGCCATAGCCCATCAAAGCGATCTTCATTTTACCTCTTCTCTCTATTCAAAATAGGGAACTTTCTCTTTCTTTTTCTTGCTTCCATCCTTTGGAGCATTTCCAGGCTTTTCCGATTGTCTTTGGATGGTTTGCCAAAGCTGATTCATCTTAGTTTGCTGCTCTGTTGTTAAGGGATAAAGAACGACAAAATAATCATCATTATTTTTGAAAGCATTGTTGGTCCAATTAGCTGATCCGTTGATCAAAATATTTCCATCAATATACGCAAATTTATGGTGCAGGAGGCCGTGTCCCGTGCTTAAGCGGACAGAAATACCTGCTTGATCAAGCATGCGCACAATTTTAGCGCTTGCTCCTTTGCCTGAATAGCGGTCGATGACAGCTTCGACTTGCACGCCGCGCTTGGCTGCATCAATCAGTTCTTGTGTAAAATCGGTCCGTGTCCATGTAAACATGGCCACACGGATGGTTTTTTTAGCGGAGCGCAGAAGCTCGATTACACGTTTAGCGGCTTGCGGATCATCCGGCAGCATCCATAATTCTACTTTCTGCGGGCCGGCTTGAGTTTCTATATGGGGAAGGGGCGTAGAATGCCCTTCTTCATCCATGCTCTTAGCTTTGGCCGTCATGGCCTGGGCAAGGGCTGGATTTTCAATTCCCATGACGAGATTGCCGTGGACGCGTAAAGAGTCCGTGGTCATATTGGCAGATCCTAGCAGAATCTGGGTTTCATCGATAATCAGGATCTTTTGATGCATGAGCCCTTGGCCGATCCTTCTGACAATCGTGGCCTTGGGTAGCTTGCGCGAAATGCCCATCGAAGCTTTGGCATCGCATACAATATAAACGGGAACGCCTTCTTCGCTCTTTTGCTGCAAAGCGGCAATGATCTGTGGATCCATTAAGGCGTAGATGACGAACGTGATGGATTTCTTAGCGCTTTGAATGGCCGAAAGATAAAGGTTCGTAAGATCGTCGTTCGTTTGATTAGAATAAAGCTGAACGGCCTCGTTCGAAGCGGGAAGGCGCACTTGCTCGGGAGCAGGCGCTGCCGCGTGCTGGCCATGAGCGATCAGTTCATAGATCAGATAAGAAAGAATCGCGACAAGCGTTGTGACCGACGATTTCTTAAATAAGGCGCGGAAAGGAAAAGAAGGGGGAGCAGATTTTCTAGGCATTATAGAATTTCCATAAGAGCTTGTTGTAAACTTGTATAGCGCCTTTGCACATCATCTTTCTTGACGGCAATGGCCAATGCTTTTTTTGTTCCGACTAAGACGACAAGCTTTTTGCCGCGCGTAATTCCTGTATATAGCAAATTGCGATGCAAAAGCATAAAATGACTGGTATGAATAGGCATGACTACGCATGGGCATTCACTGCCTTGAAACTTATGGATAGAGATGGCATAGGCTAACACTAGTTCATCCATATCCGCATAATCATAGGGGACTTCCCGATCCTCGAAGCGGACCATGACTTGGTGGTCATCCGGGTCGATGGTTTGGATATAGCCAATGTCTCCGTTGAAGACCTCTCGTTGATAGTCATTGCGCAGCTGCATGACTTTATCGCCGACTTGGAATTTTTGTCCGGCGCGGAAAAGGGCCATTTCTTTCGGATTGAGCACTTGTTGCAGAGATTGATTCAAATTTTCCGTGCCAATGATGCCTTTCTTCATGGGAGCTAAGACCTGAATATCTTCCGTTGGATTAAATCCATAACGGTTAGGCAAACGCTGCGAGACAAGCTTAATGATGGTATTGAGAACGTCTTCGTTCTCTTGGCATTCCATAAAGAAGAAGTCGCTGTTATGGCCATTATACAGGGAAGGAAAAATGCCGCGGTTTATTCGGTGGGCATTGGTGATGATGTGCGAACCTGCCGCCTGCCTGAAAATTTCATTCAGCGTTGTCACAGGAAGGCTAAGCGAAGCAATCATATCTTTGAGCACATGACCGGGGCCGACGCTGGGAAGCTGGTTGATGTCGCCGACAAAGATGACGCGTGCATGATCCGGTAAAGCTTTTAGAAGGCTGTACATCAAAAGCGTATCGATCATGCTGGCTTCATCGACAATCATTAAGTCGCAGTCTAAAGGGTTTTCCCGATTGCGTTTAAAGCCCTTGGCTCTAAAGTCAAACTCTAAAAGGCTGTGAATTGTCGTCGCCTTGCGTTTGGTAATTTCGCTCATGCGCTTGGCCGCCCGCCCTGTCGGTGCAGCTAAGCAGATTCTTTGTGTCAGCTTATCCGTAATGGTTAAAATGGCATTTGTGATCGTGCTCTTTCCCGTTCCCGGTCCGCCCGTAATGATATGTAGTTTGCCGGTAATGGCATGTGCGACGGCCTGCTTTTGATTAGAGGCCAGTTGGATCTGAAGCTGCTCCTGAACCCAATTAAGAGCTTTTTCCGTATCTACTTGTCTGAGCGGGCTGATGCCTCTTTTAAGGCGCCGCAATTCGCGGGCGATACCCATTTCAGCCAGATAAAGAGGTTTGATCCAGACGAAGCGGCGTTTTTTGCCCTCTTCCAGCAAATCGGACAGTTCGATCCGCTCCTCTTTTTGCAAAAAAAGAAGGCGTGCTTCGATTTGAGAAGGAGGGGCTTCCAATGTTTTTTCGGCTTCTTTCAAAAACTCTTCGACCGGATAGCAGACGTGCCCTTCGCCGGACAATTGGGAGAGAAGATGTTCAATCCCGGCATCGATGCGCTGATCGGACTCTTTGCCGATTCCCATCTTTTGGGCTAATGTATCGGCAGTTTTAAAGCCAATGCCGAAGATGTCCCTTGCTAAGTAGTAGGGATTTTCTTTGACTTTGGCTATGCTTTGGTCACCGTAAGATTTAAAGATTTTTTGGGCAAAGGCTGGACTGACCCCATGGCCTTGTAGAAAAACCATGACCTCCCGGATCGACTTTTGGTCTGACCAGCAAGCCTTAATTTTTTCTACTCTTTTCGCTCCCAACCCCTGGATTTCCAATAGTTTTTCAGGCGATTGGTCGATCACATTGAGGGTATCTATGCCGAATTTATCGACGATGCGGCCGGCATATTTTGGACCGATTCCCTTGATAAGGCCTGAACCTAAATACTTGCGAATACCAAGAATATCGGCCGGAGCCTCTACTCGAAATTGGGCGACTTCAAATTGACGGCCATGGATCAAATGATGTTTCCATTGCCCAAAGCAGCGAACCGTTTCTCCCGGTTGAATGCCGGGCATAAATCCTACAATACAAGTCAGCTCTGTCTGTTTCCCTTGTTTCAGCTGAGCAACCGTATAACCGTTTTCTGTATTGTGAAAGGTCAGCCTTTCAATATAGCCAAATATTTGTTCCATCGCATTCCTATCATGGGATTATCATAACGGAAGAAGAACAGGAAAACAAGCGTGTATTAAAAAAAAATAAGTTGAAATTGATAAGTTTCTTAATTAAAAATATAAGTCGACAGAACTAGGAGTGGTTTTATGAATAAATTAATTCCCGAACTCTATCCTTTTATTGCCCTGCAAGAAAAGCTGGCTAATTTGGGTTCTTTAAGCCAACTGTGGCCAAGCAGCCTATCCCAAGCGCAGGCCAACCACAATGTCTATCCGCCCATCAATGTATTTGAGAAAAATGGCGATTGGATTTTAATCGCTGAGCTGCCGGGCGTTAAGAAAGACGACTTGCAAATTACGGTTGAAAATGACACGCTGCGCCTATCAGGCAAGCGTACGATTCAGTCCGATTCCAAGGCCAGCATTCATCGCATGGAACGCAGCAGCGGCCAATTTGACCGCACTTTCCATCTTCCCTTTAATGTGGACGCCGAGAAAACTCAAGCAGAGTATCAAGACGGTGTGTTGAAGATCATTCTGCAGCGCTCTGAAAAAGATAAACCCAAGCGCGTTTCTATTAAATAGGAGAGGACATATGGCAGAAGAAAAAAAAATTAAAGTCCAGCAAAAGCAGCAAGCGGAAAGCAAAGAAGAGCAGATCATTCCCGGAAAGACCTACATTCCTTCTACCGACATTTACGAAACGGACAAAAGCCTCTTCATCCTAATGGATATGCCGGGAGTCAAAAAAGGAAATATTGATATTCATTTAGAAAAAAATAACTTGGAAGTGACAGGAAAAATTGAGACGCAGACTTATGAGGGATTAAAGCCCATTCATACGGAATACAACATTGGCCATTTCCAGCGAGCCTTTGTCCTCTCAAATAAAATTGAACAAAATCAGATCGAAGCCTCCATGCAAGACGGCGTTTTAACGCTGGAACTGCCTAAAAAACAAGAGCCTCAACCGCGCAAAATTCAAATTAAGTAATAGAGAGGCTCTTAGAGGGGGTATTAAAACCGCTAAAGACCTAGATTCGCGTTCTTTTCCCCTAGGAAGCGTAGGAGAGAACGGGTAATATTCACGCAATATGGTCGGCTCTCTCTCCTGTTGCCTCTTTGGAAGACAATACTCTTGAATATAGCAATTCAACAACAGTCTTTAGCTTTGATGATAATTAAATTGTATTAATTTGTTTGTTTTTAATTAATTGTTTTTCTCTTTTCTCAGCTTGTTTACAAATCCCTTTCCAGGCACAATTGATGTGCTGGAGAGATCATTATGCCCATTTTCAATAAAGAAAGTTTAGAAGCGCTTAAACAGCGCGTGGATTTAGTAGAAGTCCTGTCATCTCATATGGAGCTAAAGCGCAGCGGCGCATCTTATAAAGGCTTATGCCCTTTCCATGATGAGAAGACGCCGTCTTTTATTGTTCAAAAAGGGGATACACATTACCACTGTTTCGGTTGTGGAGCGCATGGAGATGCCATTCAATTTTTGATGAATCATCAAAAAATGAGCTTTGCTGAAGCTGTAGAGAGTTTAGCTCAACGCTTCCATGTGCATTTAGAAATAGTTGATGAGCAAGAAGAGAAGCGGGGATTAAATAAGTCTTTATTGAAGACTGCTTTAGAAGCCGCTTGCCAGTTCTTTCATTATTGCCTATTGCATACGGCCGAGGGGCACGAAGCGTTGGCTTATTTATATGGGCGCGGAATTGATTTAGACTTTATTCGGCATTTTCAAATCGGCTTGGCCCCTAAGCCTGCAGGAATGTTTCGCAAAGTCATGCATGCCAGAGGAATTAAAGATGAAGCATTGCTGGAGGCCGGGCTACTCTCTTCCAATAAGGAGGGGCAGATGAGAGAATTCTTTAGCGATCGGATTATGTTTCCCATTCATCATCATTCCAGTGGAATCATTGGTTTTTCTGGGCGGAAATATAAAGAAGAGACGTTTGGAGGCAAATACGTCAATACGCCTGAAACGCCTCTATTTAAAAAATCACGTGTGCTGTTCGGGTTAAACTATTCGCGCCGCCGCATTGCTAAAGAGCGCAAAGCCATTATTGTCGAGGGACAAATAGATGCCCTTAGATTGATTCAAGAAGGATTGAATTTAACGGTCGCAGGGCAGGGAACAGCGTTTGGCGAAGGGCATGTCAAAGAATTGCTCAATTTAGGCGTCAATCAAGTTTTTTTAGCTTTGGACTCGGATCATGCCGGACAAGAGGCGACTAGTAAAATTGGCCATTTTTTTCAAAAGGAAGGGGTGGAAGTGCGCGTTGTCCAAATGCCTGCAGGCGGCGATCCGGACTCATTCTTAAGGGAAAAAGGGCCTGAGGCTTTCTTAAAACTTTTATCGATCAGTACGGACTATCTAGAGTTCCTTGTCAAGCATCTTTCAAAAGACTTGAATCTCGATTCGCCTGCAGCTAAAAATGAGCTTGTTCAGAAGGCGACGAAGCTTATTCGGGAATGGGACCATCCTTTAATGGTGCATGAAACGCTGCGCAAGCTGGCTCATTTGATGAAGGTTCCCGAAGAGATTATTGGCGTGGGGCAAGAGCATTTGCAGAATATCTATATTAAGAAGTCTGCTAGCATTGGAACCCAA
The DNA here is from genome assembly GCF_001545115.1 of Candidatus Protochlamydia phocaeensis. Taxonomy (NCBI): domain Bacteria; kingdom Pseudomonadati; phylum Chlamydiota; class Chlamydiia; order Parachlamydiales; family Parachlamydiaceae; genus Candidatus Protochlamydia; species Candidatus Protochlamydia phocaeensis. Next base: position 207,578 of record NZ_FCNU01000011.1, on the reverse strand, counting down.
ACAATAGATCCGGACCGGATTTTAGAAACAGATTTATTAAGATGGTTGTTGCTGCTCGGGCAAGAGCAGACGCAGCTTGTTGATATTGTAAGGATGAATCTTAGTAAGGAGGATTTTCGGGTCAATATTTGTCAAAAAATTTACGAAGTCTATCGAGAAAACTATGAAAATCAGAGATCTTGCGATCTTCTTTCCTTGGCGATTGATTTAGATGATGCGGAAGGGCAGCTGGTTCTCTCTGATCTTTTACAAAAAAAGGTCAATAAAGAACGCGCTGAGCAGCAATTGATTGAAACGATTCAAAAAATTTTGGACCGTAATTGGATGCAGAGAAGAGAAGAGATTAAAATCAGAATTCAAAGCGGGCAATGCTCGGATGAGGAAGCCTTAGAGCTGATCAAACAATTTGATGAATTGAAAAAGCATCCGCCTCGTGTTAGGACGCATAGTGAGAAATGTTAGCTTGTTAATTTGATTGCTTGAATGGTAATTTGCTTCGCGTTATGGTGCGAAATAAGTAGAAGACTGTTAAATAACTTATAATAGCTTGCATTTGAGATGGCTCTCTCCTTAGAAAGACCTCTTGCTCCATAGGGAAAAAAGAACTCGAATCTAGACTGTTATGAATTCGACGATAGTCTCTAATCATTTTATTTCACTCTTGGCTTTCCATTTCTTTCATTTCGAAATGATCTTGCGATTTAAAAAGCGAACATTTTGTTTCATTAATTTTAAAAATAAACTTTTTCAATAAAGGGATCTCTTTATTGCCTACGAAAATATTGTATTAAAACGCTAATGGCTTAGATTCAAATTTTTCTATGTAGGGAGAAACAATCTTGACTATAGACAATTAGCAATGGCGGCAGTTCTAATTATCACCTTCTAATTTCGTCTTAGAATTCTAAATTTAGGTTATTAATTCATCTAATTTTGACTGATTTATTAAATTAATAAGGAGTAAATATGAATTTATTTTCGGCTGTGTCTCATTCAGCAGCTAGCGATACGGTGGGACTTTCAAAACAGTTTCCCTGCCATGTCGTGTCTTTATCGGATATCAGATATGTGCAAAAATATTTCTGTAATTTAGAGGAGAAAATTTGCGGTGAATTGGAATTAAGGCTATTTGAAGATATAACTGATAAAGAATATCAAGATTTATTTTATTCTGATAAAAGAGCCTTTATACATGAAGAAGCGGCCGAAGGCTTGCTGAGAGCTAGTAAAAGCTTAAGAGAGCAAGGAGCTAGGCTAGTTGTCTATGCCACTTATCGCTCTAAGCGCATTGAAAATTGGATCGATGAAAAGCTTAAAGATTGTTTAATTCATCCCTATCAGCGGAATGTCCTTTATTCATGCGGACGGGCTGTCACCGTCAGCTTGATGAAGGATACTGGCGATCCCATTGACATGCATGAAGGAGAGTTTGATCTTTTGCAAATGATTCAACAGCAATGCCAAAGAGCTGAATCTCCTTCCGCTGATATATTAAAAAATCGAGAAGAACTAAAAAAAGCGATGGAAGAAGTCGGGTTTGAGCAGTCTCCTTATTTTTGGTGGGAATTTTCCTTTAAAAAACAAAGTGATTGTCTAGAACAGAGAGACTTTCCTTCCTTGGATTTTTACATGGTGGAAATAGAAGAAATTTTACAAACCAAAAAAAAGCTTAAGGCATGCTCCTAATCCACCTTATCTTCTTGTAGGCAGAAGGGGAATTAAAACCGCTAATGGCCTATATTGAGGTTGTTTTCTCCCTTATAGGCTTTGTTACCAGGAGAAAAGAGCGCGAATCCCATTCATTATGGGGTTAATGCATCCTTTCGGACTGCAAGACAAAGGTGAGCAAGCGCTTTATAACCTGACTTTGAAGTTTTTTGCTCTTTCACCCGCGTCAACGCCTTGCCATTTCATCTGCAAGCGCTTTCCCGTCAGTCCAAAGGCAAAAGAACTCCAAACTCAGGTTTATATGGCTTACTTAAGCAAGCCATATTTTAGAGGGCCTCCTAGCTTAGGCTTGTATGGCCGATTTTAAAACCATTCCCAAGTAAGTCTTTAAAGCAAACACGGAAGCGAATGCTTGGCCATCGACAATATATTGTCCATTGGGGCTAAAGATAATGTCTTTTACTTCTTCTTTGCCTTCTGCATTCACTACGCTTAAGTGGTAAGTATTGTTATATTGAAAAAATAGGTAGTTGGCTTGCTTTTCTGAACTAAATAAAAGCTTGATTTCCTGTTCTAATTGATCCGCCATTTGTTTATGTAAATCTTCTTTAATCGCTTCTTCAGGATTGGCTTGGAGGAAAGTCAAACCGCGACGAATAACAAAATCTGCTGTTCGCTGCTGATTTTCAATAAAGCTTTTAAATATTTCTTGGCGTTCTCTTTCTTTTACTCCAGGATCAGGATTGGCATTGGCCAAAATTAACCTTTCCGTAAAACTTTGCAAGTTTTCCGTATTTTGCCTAGCGCCGCTTAATCCACTATAGCGCATAAAGTGAGGGCTGGCAAAACTGTCGCCAGCAGCCGCAATTAATAATTCCTGGCCATAAGGCGATTTCACTTCTGAAATGGGCTGTGCGACACGTTGTTGGGCTACTGGGAATGTCCCTACGGATTTTTCTTGCAAGACCATTCCGGCTTTATCTAAACCGTAAACTTCCGCTACGGACTCGAACCATTTCATTTGTAATTTTTTTTGCACTTGAGAAAGATGATTTTTTTGATCCGGATCGACCTCTTCTCTTTTTAGCTCTTCTATTTTATCGACAAGAGCGTGAAGAGAAGGGGGAATCTGCATGCCTAAATAAATAAGCCCTCTGTTTTCAAATGTGCGAATTTGAAAGGCTTTTTGAGTAATATTTTTTTCTAAATCAGCGGGGAATTGATGAATGGCGCGTGCAACCTCGTAAAAAAGATTGCCATCTAAGCCTTCTTCTGGGAGTGCGTCCAACCATTCTCTTTTTGCTAAGGCGTTTCTTAATTCATTTCCGCCAAATCCTCCTCTAAAATCGCCAAATCGCGAAAAGTCAGGCTTTTGATTGTTTGCATTAGGGGTAAAATGCCAGACGGCTACTCCGTAATAATCTTGGCTTGTCATTTGCTTGCTGGGGGCCATATAAGCAGTTCTAATGGGACTATGCTTGCCTCCGCAGCAGATAACCATATCAGCCGCGACTTTCTGCTCTTCTCCGTACTGCTTTTTTATGACTGCTTGAAACGGCTTGTCCTCATCGGAAGGGGTGTCTATTCCGACGAGCTCGCTTTGAAAATGTAGTTCGACAGCTCCAGGATCTTGAGCAATTAATTCATCCAAGCGCTGTTTTAAAGCGTTCTCTAGGTTATTAATCGTGATTTCTACGAATCCATCGGGCCTCAATATACCTTTTTTATTCTCGCTAATAAATAGTTCATCGAATTTTGTCCCTAAATAATATTGCAATTGCATAACCCATTTTGGATCCAAACGGACAATTTGTTCGCGGCTATAGTTTTCGGTTCGCTTTTCAAATACCTTGACGTTAGCTCCGGAAATGTATTGCTTAAGAGCTGTAAATAATCCGGTCGGCCCTCCTCCCTCGATGATGACTTCGGGTGATTTGACTGGCTGGCCAGCGGTTTGAGAAGCGGAATCCAAGACTTCTGCTCGATGAGCTTTGAAAAGGGCTAGGGTTTGGTCATCCAACTGTCTATTTTGAATAAGGGATAATGTCCGAATGGTTTCCAAATGCTTGCCGTAAGGCTGGTTATAACGCATAAAATTTCGAAGCGATAACGCGGTCCCTTCTTCTAAGCTAAGCTCCAGCATAAAGGCTTTGCAGTCAGCAATTATTTGTTTATCCTCAGTGCTGAGTCTTTCGCTTTTAGCCTTGTTTTGTAAATAAAGAAGATCGCTTGTGGAATAATTAGCCAGATGGTTGTTCTGATAGAATTGATCTATTTTATCTTCAAAACGGCGATAGCGGCTAGAGAGCTCAATGACAATATTGTCCAAATGATGGCTGTTCAAAGAGTCTTGAAGACCGCGCATGATCGCATGCATGGGATCATTGGGAATACGCTCATCATATAATAACTGTGTAATTTGCTTTCCATGCGCATCAATGAAATTGCTCAAGGCATGCATGGCCTTTAAGTCTTGGAGCGTGATCAATTCATTTTCATTGGCAGTAATGGACGGTCCAGACATGAGATGTTCCTTGACCCGCAGAACACTATAATTGAGTGAATTTAATTCACTTAAAATAAGCCTTTTGAGGTTTTTTTGGCCGATGGTTCCTTTATCTATTAATTTCAGCAATTCGGATAAATGAGCGATTCGTCCTTCCACTTCCTTTGCTTTGACCTCTTGAGTGAAATTCGAAAGGCTTAGCCGATGAGCGTATTCTTCTTTTGCTGTTAGGCAAAACGTTTCATCAGGCCACTGGATTCTTTCAAAAATTTTTTGAATTTGCTCCTTTTGCTTAAGAGAGCCCTGCTGTTCAAGTACGATTAACTGCTGCATCATTAAATTGATAAATAAGGCGTCTTCATAAAGTTCTAGGGTGGGATGAAGTTCATTTGCTTGCAAAGCATGCACGCTTTCTTCTAATTGCTTCAACAGGTTATCCGATACTTTGCCCTCTGTAAAAATTTGGGAAAGAATCGCTTGAGCCGTTTTTTTTCCCACTTGTTTGGAAGCAAATTCTCTCTCTTCAATATTTTTATCGGGATGTAAAATTTGAGAGATATTGGTAATAGAGGAATGCGCAAATTTTTGAATTTTTTTATCAGCTACGGAAATATAATTTTCTAAGACATGCGTATACTTTCGTTGGAAATTGACTTTTTGCTCTTCATCCGAATGTTGCAAATAGTAACTAATTTCATTCAAAAAAGAGGCATCGGCTTTACTTTTGAAAAAGGAATAATAAAGGCGGGAAAAGAAATTAGAAGGAATTTTAACTTCTGTCTTTCCTTCGCTATTAGTGATAATATAAAAAGTTTTGTTGTTACCCTTTGCATTTGCAATTGATTTTAAATTTTTCTCGATGGATTGGCCTAAATCTTCTAAATTATTATAGCGATGATCATTAACTTGGATGTTCATATAAACCTCAAAAAGGTGTTAACTTTTAATTATAATTATTATTAATAATGTGTAATTTTATTATTATTATAACCCGTTGCTATTAATTTTTTTAAATAATACGTTAAATTTTTGTTAATTTAATGTCTTGCATTGGGCTGAGCAAAATAGAAAGAAAGCAAAGTGGAAAAGAAATTTAGAATGTGGATATAGTTTTGAAAGAAATTTATTTTTTATTTTTATTGTGCTAAATTCGAGTTGTTTTATTAAGAAAGGTAATTTGAACGAATACATCCAATATTTGGAGTTAATAATAAAATGTATACAAAGTATATTGATGAGAATAAGCAACTTTCTGTGAATTACTCTTCTGAAGCGATCGATGGAAGGACTAAAATCACGCATAATGGCAGAGACTACACATTAGAAGGGACGTACTGGAAAGCGTACAGTCTAAAGCGGCGCATATGGGTAGGGCTTCGGGCTATTGCCAAAATCATCCTTTCTTTAGGAAGCGGATATCGGAGTGAAAAAGTTAAAGGAGATTTACAGGCTTTTTGGACAAGTAAAAAGCTTGTAAAAATTTATCGCGCTTGTTCGTCGCTTCAACCAATTGTGAATCGCTCTCTTTTAAACACTGGGGATCCGGCTAATCTTGTCAATTCAAATGAAAGCATACAGGCAAGGGCACAAACGCCCATTAATTCTAGCCTGCCTAAGGATGAAAGACTAGAGAAGGAATCAGTGGAGTCCCAAACGGTTAATCCTGAGCCATCCCTTGTTTTTGAAGCAAAACCTGTGACTTTTGAAGAAGCCCAACAAGCCTTAGAAAAAGGTGTGGAGATTTCTTCTGAAGGGCTTGCGCGCATGATGGCTTTGATGCCTGATATCGCAAGTAAAAAAGAAAATGAACAGTTGAAATTCATTAGCAGGGGACAATTCTTCTCGGTATTTACCATTCCGGAAGAGCCTGATTTAGTCTTTAAGATCGCCAATTGTACGACTCATTATCTTTCAGAAGATATACCTTCTTCAGGTGGCAGCGAAGAAACGGAAAAGCGATTTAAAAATACCGTGAGGGGAAAGCAAGTGATCCTGAAATATGGGCTGAACCTTTTAAGGCTTCCTCCTGCAAAAATGTTTACGATAGAAAGCCATGGGTATGCTTATAACATTATTGCGGAAAAACGGCTTGCCTTTCAAAGAGAGCATTTTGAGCAAGAAGACCTCTATTATAAGCATGCGGATCGCTTGAAGCCTTTAGCTAAACAGCTCGCTCGGTTCGTCTTTGAAACGGGAGATGACGATGTGCGCTTCAATAATTATCCTCTTTTAGAATCAGACGGAGGAGAGAAGGATCAACCGCTCTACTGTGGAGTCATTGATATGGAATGGGCAGGAAAGGAGCCCTTGGATGGTTTTATAGGCGGCCCGCATAATAGCCGAGGACTAATTGGGATGATGCCAAATGAAGAATTAGTGGATATGGTCATTGAAGAGGGTAAAAAACTAGGAATTGACTTTTCTCAAGAGAATACTTGGGGAATTAAGAAGGATAAAGCTGAAGAGGCAAAAGCCGATCAGATCTCTGAAATTAAAAAATATCATCAATACCAAGCTTTTTGTAAAGGCAGAGGCATTGAAACGGGTAATGAACCCTTTATGTCAACTGAGGAGATTGATCAATTGGGATTGGATTTAGAAGAGGTAGACTCCTATAAAACCTATACTCTGACGGGGGAGGAAGTAAAGAGCTGCACCTTAAGGCAAGCTGTCACAGATATTGTCCGCTATCTCAATAAAAGAATAGAAAGCAACGCCCATTTTACTCATGTAAAGAATAAGCGTACAGTTCAGCTTCCTTTATCCATCCGTCCTTTTAGCGATTATGCAGATCTCGGTATGCCGGGAAAAACAGACTTAACGCCTAAAGAGGAATTGCAACTTTGGCTAAATCGCATCCTAATGGCTTTGTTTAAAAAGGGGTATATTTTTTATTTTAACCGATTAGGTGGAATGCATGGCTTTAGCATTACTTGCTAGATATAACGCGATAAGTTCAAAATAATGTTGAGTTCATTTTGAAATAAAGAAAGGAGGCTGTAAGCGCCTCCTTTCTTATTGTCTAGGCTTTTTCTTGAATTTTGCTGAAATCTAGAATTTCTCCAAACAAATCAAAAACGCGTTTGAGCAAGGCCAAGCGGTTTTCACGGATATGTGGATCTTCAGCCAGAATTTTTACTTGATCAAATAAAGCTGCCAAGGCTGGCTGAATGGTCGCAATTAGCGCATAAGCTTGATTGTAGTCCCGCTTATTCAAAGCGTCTTGCAGTGCTCTTTGCTGCTGATCCAGCAAGCTATTCAAATGCTTTTCCGCAGGTTCGATCAATTTTTCTTGAGAAATGGGAGGATACTGATGCCCATTGAGCTGGCCTTTTGCCCGCTTATAGACTTCGTATAAAGAGCTGAATTGTTGATTGGCTTGTTGACGAAAATCGTGTAGAGCTTGAACACGGCAAAACGTGTCATAAATATCATTGCAGCCATGGGCTAGGCTGGCCTCAATCTCATCCTTATAAAATCCATAGTCTTGAAAAACCGTTTTGATGCGGTTAACGATGAAAGCTAAAATTTCATCGACGACTTGCTTTTTATCTTTCATAAGAGCAGGAGGAAAGTTTTCGGCGCATGCCATAAAAGTTTCCCGCAAAGGAAGCGCGTAGCGTCCCTTAATGAGCATTTTAATAATTCCCAGCACTTGGCGGCGCAAAGCGTAGGGATCGCTGGACGAAGTCGGCTTAAGTCCAATGCAGAAACATCCTAAGAGATTATCGATCTTATCGGCTAAACTGATGAGAGTACCTGTCTCGCTTTCCGGCAAAGGGGCATTCTCGCCTCGCGGCATCCAATGCTCATCGATCGCTTGGGCGACTTCAGGATCTTCTTTTTGCGAAAGAGCATAGTAGCGGCCGATCGTTCCTTGTAATTCCGGAAATTCATAGACCATATTAGACGCTAAATCAGCCTTGGCTAGCGAAGCTGCCCGCTGAGCTTTGACAGGTGTGCTAATGGCTAAGGACTTTTGCAAGATATCCGCATGCTTGATTAACCGCTCTACCTTTTGATAAACGGTTCCCAATTCTTTTTGGAAGGTCACTTTCTTGAGCTTTTCATTAAAGTCTTCTAGGCGCATTTTTAGGTCTTCTTCATATAAAAAGACTCCATCGGACAAACGCGCAGACAGCACGCGTTGATTTCCTTGCCGGATTTGATCGGTCGGAATGATATTGGCTGTAATGACAAACGCATTTTTAAGGGTTTGATCGGGATTGAGCACGGGGAAATATTTTTGGTGTTCCACCATTTCGGAAATAAGCACCTCTTTAGGGGCCCGCAAAAAGTTGGATTGGAAAGAAGACAAGGTTAAATGGGGCCACTCTACAAGGTTTAATACCTGAGGGATCACCCTTTCCCTTTCAATAATTTTAATATTGAATTTTTGTTCCAAGTCATTCAATTGCTCTAGAATGGCCTCTTCCCGTTCTGCCGGATCTGCCATGACAGAAGAATGGCGTAAAACTTTTATATAGTCGCGGGCATTTTCAAGGGCGCGAACTTCCGGCGCAAGCTGGCGGTGACCACAAGTCACTTTGCCGGCGTGAATGGTTCCCACTTGAAAAGGGACAACTTCAGAGCCGAAAAGAGCCACAATCCAGCGCAGGGGACGGGCATAGGCAATATCCGAATCTCCCCAGCGCATTTTTTTGGGAAACTCAAGGTTGAGAATGAGGGTAGGAAGCTGCTCGGCCAAAATGACCGCAGTGGCTCTGCCTTCTTGGCGCAGAGTCCCAAAAAGATAAGGAATGCCTTTGACTAGGCGGATGTCCACGCCGCTGATTTGCCCTTGGCGAATTGCTTCAAGCGTCGGAGCCGGCATGCCTAAGGAACGGAAAAACCCCTCTCCTGCAGGCTTAATTTCTCCTGTCGGCTGATAGGCCTGATCGAGCGCCGGCCCCCTCTTTTCAATTGTCTGAGAAGGCTTGCCCTTTGCCAATTGATGAATATAGACAGCCAGACGTCTTGGAGTGGCATACAAGCTCAAACGCTCAAACGCAATGCCTTCCTTTTCTAAAAGGGCAGTGATGGCTTTTTCTAAATTTTGACTACCAATGGAGACAAAGCTGGCCGGCAGCTCTTCCGATCCTATTTCTAACAGAAAATCATCGGCATCATCAGAATGAATATTTAATAAGGATTCAGGGAGGGAGGAAGAAGGGGCGGGCTCTTCTGCCGGGGATTTTTTTGCCTGTTTCAAAAGAGGAAAACCCTGCGCTTCTCGGCTTTTAATATATTCTTCGGCAACTTGGCGTGCCAGATCGCGTATGCGCGCAATATAGCCTGTTCTTTCTGTTACGGAGATGACGCCTCGCGCATCCAATAGATTGAAAGCATGAGACGCTTTCATGACAAAGTCATAAGCGGGGATGGGAAAATGCTCTGTGATGAGTTTTTTTGCTTCGCCCTCATAATCTTCAAAATGACGTAGCCACATAGCGGTGGAGGCTTTTTCAAAATTATAATGGCTCCATTCAATTTCATTGCGATGATAAATATCGCCGTAAGTCAAGTCTTCATTCCATTGCAAATCGAAAATACTGTTCACTTTTTGCAAATACATGGCCAGGCGTTCGATCCCATAAGTGATTTCTCCTGTGACCGGTCTAAGCTCTACGCCTCCTACTGCTTGAAAGTAGGTAAATTGGGTAATTTCCATTCCATCCATCCACACTTCCCATCCCAGTCCCCATGCGCCTAATGTAGGAGATTCCCAATCATCATGGACAAAACGGATATCGTGCTCGTCAAGCTTAAAGCCTAAAGCTTCCAGCGATTGCAAGTAGAGCTCTTGGATATTAGGAGGAGAGGGCTTTAAAATGACTTGATATTGGAAATAATGCTGAAGACGGTTTGGGTTTGTCCCATAACGGCCATCTGTTGGACGGCGGCAAGGCTCAATATAAGCGGCTCGATAGGGTTCAGGGCCTAGGCAGCGTAAAAAAGTCGCTGGATTAAATGTTCCGGCGCCTACTTCTAAATCATATCCTTGATGGATAATGCATCCCTGTTTTTCCCAAAAAGAGGATAGATTCTTTAAAAATTGCTGAAATGTTAACATAAAGTCATCCTAAGAATTTTGCTTAAAAGAGCTTGACCTATTTCATTGATTTTGAGTGTATATCTTGTGTTAAAGTGTACTAGGACAGTCATTTTATCTCAATAATATACTCAGTGGCAGGAAAAGCGAGAATTTGAGTTCCAAAACTGATCGGATCAGCTACGGCAAATAAGCACCTATAAAATAAACCGCATGTATGGATGAAAGAGAGCCTGTCTTAGCTTCTTGTTGTTCCCAACCGAGTGATATTTCCCGTTTGGATCCTCATTTACTTCCTTGGGTAACAGTCATTATTCCCACTCAAAATTGTTCTTCTCTTCTTCCCTTGACTTTAGAAAGTATTTTTCAGCAGGGATACCCCAATCTGGAAATTTTAGCCATCGATGCAGGGTCAAGCGACCGGACATTGGAAATTTTGCATAGCTCGGGAGATCAAATCCAATTGAGTTCCGTTCCCGATTATCAAGTCTATCAAATGATCAATCAGGGAATTCTTTTGGCTAAAGGAGATTATATTAATATTTTATTTCCCGGTGATTTCTATATTCATCCCCATACCCTTTTGGACATGATGCAGCTTGCTCAACAAAAGAATAGGCCCGAGCTTGTTTATTGCGGCGCTTTGCTTCGAGACGGAAGAGCAGAGGTTAAATTTTTATTTCGACGCCTCACCTTAGATCTCTTGCGAAGAGGACAACAGCCGACTAGCCTTCAAGGATGCTGGTTTAAAAAAGATGTTTTTTTGAAGCTGGGAATTTTCTGCACAGACTATGAGTTAAGGGGGGGATTTGACCTACTGTGCCGCTTTTGCCTTAAAAAAGACATGCGCAGCGCAGCCCTATACCGGGCATTGATTGATTATGACATGCGCTGGGTTACTAGCGGAATGGTCATTCGACATTTCTGGGAAACGGGAAAGATCTTATTTCAATATTTTGGGATGTGGCCTACGCTTAAATGGCTGATTAGGCAGAAAGATGTTAGACGATTCTTTAAATTATGGACTAGGCGAGCGAAAATTGCGTTTTTGGGGAAATAGCGCAAAGCCCGCCAAATGGCGGACTTTGCAATTTGAGAAGCCTATTCGCAGTTTTTGCAGCATAAGAAAAGAGCTGAATCTTCTTTAGATTCCTCGTCTTGCGCAGCAAATGCTTTGGAAGACTCTTCTTCCGTGCACTCACCGGCTCTATTTTTAATCTCTTCTTCGCAATCACAGGCTAGATGATTTGATCCAGAATTGTCTTTATCTTCTCCTTCTTTGTCTGACTCAGCAGACTGAACAAATAAGACGTTTGTTTCATTTTTGCTTTCATCATCATTAAAAAGTTGGTTCTCATTAGTTGAAGAACGCTCTTGTGATTGATTATCATCGCTTGCATGGAGAGTAATCGTATTAAGGGCGATTAACATACCAAGGCATAAAATTCTTTTTAGCATTTTTCACTCCTATAAGTTAATAATGATATTAAGCTCTTAACCATGATCTAAATTTTAAAATTTAAAATATACTCGAGTAGGTTAATTACTTGGGGCTAGTATAAGAGGGGAGATGTTAATGTCAATTAAATTAAAAGTTAATTTATCTTAAAGGGAAAAGATGATTTGTTTTAAGTCTTTAATTATCTTGTGTTTGTAGAAAATGTTTTTTTTGAATTTATTAGAATGGGGAATTCCTTTACTCTGTTTCCCTTCATTTTAACATTTACCCTCACTTTTCTCTCCTCTTTTACTTTATTTTCCTCTGCCAGAAGGCTGGGATTGCATTAGGCAAGTAGATGAAGAATTTTTTTGTCTAATGAAAATAAAATATTTAAATTCAATAGTTAACAATTTAAATACTCTGGCTTTATTTGTTTTATTAAGATATAATAAAAGAAAAATTTTTATGGGAATGGCTTTTTTATGTTAGATTATGCAGATTTAGACTATGAAAATCTGGTGCAATGGCTGAAAGCACAGGGAGAAAAGGAATTCCATGCCAAGCAAATTTTAGGATGGATTTTCCAAAAGAATGTCCTTTCTTGGGAGGGAATGTCAAATCTTAGTAAAGAACTAAGGGAAAAACTTGCCCAGTATATTCGTCTGCCTGTCTTAGAGTTAGTCAAATTGACAGAGTCTCAAGATCTGGAAACATATAAATTCTTATGGCGTTTAAAGGATGGAAGTTTAGTTGAATCTGTTTTAATTTGTTCGGGCACACGTCGGACTGTTTGTGTCTCTTCGCAAGTTGGTTGTCCAGCTCGCTGTGCATTTTGTGCTTCTGGCCAACAAGGGTTCTTTAGAAATCTTCGCCCGACTGAAATAATCGAGCAGGTGCTGCAAATTAATAAGTGGTTGGCAGATAAGGAAGAAAAAGTTTCTCATGTTGTCTATATGGGAATGGGGGAGCCTCTTAAAAATTACGATTCCGTTATCAAATCCATTCGTTTGTTGAGCGATCCCAATCTGGTTAATATTTCTCAGCGTCGCATAACAGTTTCTACGGTAGGCATTGTAGAAGGAATCAAACGTTTATCGACAGAAGGACTGAAGGTTAATCTCGTTCTTTCCTTGCATGCTCCTAATCAGCATATTCGCAAAAAGATTATTCCATATGCACGAAAATACCCGCTTGAAGATATTTTAAATGCGATGGATGAATATGCCCAAAAGACCAAACGCGACATTACTTATGAGTATACATTATTAGCCGGAATTAATGATCATCCCGATCACGCCCACGAATTAGCCCATCTATTGAAGGGCAAGCAATGTACTGTTAATTTGATCCCTTATAATCCTGTTGCTGGCTTACGATTAAAACGTCCTGAGAAGAAAGCGATTAAGCAATTCCGCAGCGTTTTATTTGGATCGCGTATTGTGAATACTTGCCGCTATACAAAAGGCGATGATATTAGTGCCGCCTGCGGACAATTAGCCTTGCAAGAAAAACAAGAAAAGTCAGGTCTGCCCATGCTAGCGGCTGGCGAATAAGCATTTCCCATCTCTTAAAAGAATCTTCAGTCTGAAGGCCTATTTAATGATAGGCTTTCAGATGCTTTCATCTTCCTATTTTTTCTTATCGACCTTTAATCGCTGTCAGAATTGAAAGGGAAAATTAAATTCTTTAGACATTGAAAATGAGAAAAATACTCTTAGAGTGAATTAAAATTGCTAATGGCTGATAGTCGAAAAGAACTCAGGTTTTTAATCCTTAGCAGTAAAAAATCTATAAAGTCTCATAAATAAACGACTTGAGTGAATTGAAACTAATAAGAAAGAATGTTAAACTGATTATAGGGAGTTGATTTTAAATTTCTTTTGATTTCAAGCTTGGTTTCAAGACAGTCTCTTATAAGTAAGGCAACAAGGAGTTTAGAAATTAAAGAGAGAAATTATGGATCCGGGACTTATCTCTAGAACGGGAGGAACAGAGCAGGTTTCCTCTTATGCAGACAGCTCTTCTTTGGCAGAAGCAATGAAGAGGCCAGATGTTTCTACTCGCGATTCTAAAGAACCAACTGCCTATGCCTCTGAAGCTTTATCTCAAGAACCGACCTTAACGCCTCAACAGCAGTGCGACCAGATAACAAGCGTAAAGGCGCGGGAGAGTTTGGCGGCTTATCAGAGCGCTCGAGTGTCTATCGGTGAAGGGGAACATCACTTTACTAGCTGGACTCAAGTGATAAGTGCTGAAATGTTTCACTTGGCAGAAAGAGTTGCAAAAGCGGAGGAAAAGACGCTTCTTTGGCTGCTCGAACAGGATAGACAGCGGAAGTATTTGCTTCATTGCTGGCGTAATTTAGAGAGAGAGTTTCACCTTTTACTTAAGAATATACAGTCCGGCAGCAATTTTTAATCAATTCTATGTCTTACGATCCCAAAAAAATTGATCAATTTCCTTCTCTTCCAGGCGTTTACCTCATGAAGGATGCGAAGGGAGAAGTGTTATATATTGGCAAGGCTAAAAGTTTGCGCCAACGCGTCAAACAATATTTTATTCCCGGCAGGGATGGCCGCCTAATGGTTCCTTATTTGGTGGCAAAGATTGCAGAAATAGACACGATAGTTGTTTCTTCGGAAAAAGAAGCGCTTCTTTTGGAGAGCAATTTAATTAAACAGTATAAGCCCCGCTATAATGCCTTGTTAAAAGACGATAAGGCCTATATTGCTCTTAAAATCAATCATAAAGGTCCCTGGCCGACAGTTAAGCTTGTGCGCTATCGAGGCAGTCCCGAGCCTGATGGGTTGTACTTTGGTCCCTATACCAGTGCGCACGCCGCACGCCAGACATTGGAATTGTTAAACCGGCTTTTTCCATTAAGGCAATGTTCGGATCAAGAATTGGCCAGGCGGGTGCGCCCTTGCCTACTTTACCAAATGAAGCGCTGTGCAGGTCCTTGTGGAGGCAAATGTACACAAGAAGAGTACGACCATCATCTGGAACGTACGATCAAATTTTTGCGGGGGCAAGATAAAGAGGTTTTAAAAGATCTGTACGAAGAAATGCAGCGTTGCGCGGAGGCTTTGGAATTTGAAAAGGCCGATCAAATTTTGAGGACCATCCGCCAAATTGAAAAGACGATTGAGAGCCAGCATGTGGATCGCCCCTTGGGGCATGATGCCGATGCTTTGGGGCTTTATCGCCATGGCACAGAAGTGATTTTAGTGCAGCTTCTCTTTAGGGGAGGCCGTCTGGTGGGTTCACGCAATTTTGATTTTGATAATATTGCAGAAGAAGATGAAGAGTTGTTTTCTTCTTTTCTGCTGCAGCAGTATTCAGGTAAAGAAGAGATTCCGCCTGAAATTTATCTGCCTATTAAAATCGACGATGGACAAGCGGTTGAAGATATTTTATCCGGTCGGCAGGCGCGCAAAGTGGCTTTACATGTCCCTCAACGAGGCGAGAAAAAAATCTTGTTGGATATGGCTCAAGCCAATGCAGAAGCTCTCTTCAAAACGCGAAAAGATAAAGACGCTTTGCGTGAGAAAACCCTGCTTGAAATGCAGGAACGCCTTAATTTAAGCCGCTATCCATCCCGTATCGAATGCTTTGACAATTCCAATATCTCCGGATCCGAGCCCGTTGCCTCCATGGTTGCCTTTACGGATGGATTAAAGGACAGCAAGCGTTACCGCACCTATCGTCTTAAAATAGGAACTAAGCCGGATGATTATGCAGCTATGGGAGAAGTCCTCATGCGCCGTTATAAACGCGCCAAGGAAGAAAATGATCTTCCCGATCTGATCATTGTAGACGGAGGTAAGGGACAGCTCAACATCGCGCGCAAGGTCTTCGAAGAGCTCAATGTAGTCGGTGTCGATATCATCGGCCTGGCCAAAGAGCAAGGGAGGCACGATAAGGGCATGACGGTCGAGCAGATCTTTTTGCCGGGTCAAAAAGATCCCATCATTCTCAAATCTAATTCTCCCGTTCTGTTCCTGCTGCAAAATATTCGTGATGAGGCTCATCGAGTGGCTGTGTCTTTTCATCGCAAGCGGCGGTCAAAGCAAACGTTACGCAGCGCCCTGGATGACATTCCAGGCATTGGACCTGCCAAACGGAAGGCCTTGCTGACTCATTTTGGCAGCCTTAAAAAAGTTGAACTGGCCGGTGAGGATGAGTTGCGTCAGGTCAAAGGCATCTCTTCTGCCAATATCGCTGCTCTTAAAGCCTTCTTTCAAGGCAAAAAAGAAGAATAAATTCGCTGTCTTGCGGAATGGCCACACTGTCCATATGTGCAGACAAATTCATCGACATATCGTACACCTTATCATTTGTTCTTCTCCGCAGCTTTGAAGCAGTCGAAAGAGCAAAAACTCCAAGCTCAAGTTGAAAGTTCGAAAATTATTCCTTTGCTCTCAAATAATGAAAAAAGCGACGGGAGAGGCTGGAAAAAGAGCGTCGACAGATAGAACGCGCGCAAGACTTTGGCACCTAAATTTGAAAGGGTAGAAAAACGAGTTGTTTCAATGCGTATTCAGGCCTTGCTAAATCATGGTCCAGAAAGGCCTCAGGAAAGAAAAATGCAAATAAGCATTTTTTTTGTTGAGTAAAACTCTTGCCTTCTTGTAAGATCTTGCTTCACACAATGAGATATTAGCTCAGTTGGTTAGAGCGCCACGTTGACATCGTGGAGGTCAGCTGTTCGAGTCAGCTATATCTCATTCTCATTTACTATCAATTATGCCTCTTTTTCATACACCTGAGCTTATCATTCAACGCCGGCCTATTGCAGAGTTGCTTGCTTATACAGTCTCTCAACTTTTTCCAGATATCATTCTCTTAGGTGGCGGAACCAGTCCATTAGGATTTTATTACGATTTTATCTTCGATCAGCCTGTGCATGCCGATATGCTTGCTTTTATCGAACTGCACTTGCGGACATTGATCAAAGAAAACCGGGATGTGCGCCTGTTGAATATGATGCGCGAGAATGCCCAAGCGCTTTTTTTGCATCATGGTCAACCTTTTTTGGCAGAAAAAGCAGGCGAAGAGGCCTCTAATATTATCGATCTTATTCAAATTGATCAGTTTCATGGCCTATGTCCCGCTTTTTCTATGCAATCGACAGGCGAAGCGGGATCCGTTAAGCTTCTCGATGCAACGGAAAAGAAGTGGTTGACCGAAGACGGAGAGGTAACAGTCACGCGCCTATTGGGAACGTCTTTTGATAATCCGCAGACGCTCAAGCAGTTTTTAAAGACCTACGATGCCTATTTAAAAAAGAAAAGCCATGTCCTGATCGGCCAAGAAATGGATTTCTTTAGCTTAAGCGAGCAAATCAGTCCCGTTGAGTGGATTTGGCATCCCAAAGGCGAGAGTGCTAAGCAGATTTTACAAGAGTGGATGGAGAAAGAGCAAAGCAAGCAATGGGCGATTGAAAAGGTGTCGACTCCTTTAGTTGTCAATGCAGCGTTGTTCGCGCATGACTTGCAAAGTTTTCCTGCTTTTGAAGTAGGGGATCAAGTGTTAAGGCTTAGCGCTTCGCGAGTACCTCAGCATGTGCATTTATTTCAACGGCATTCGGTTCTTTCGGAGGAATTGCCTGTTTGTTTTTCTGAATTTTCGGCAGTTTATAAGAGGAAGGAAGAAGGGATAAACGAAGGGATGTTGGAGTCGGCGTGCGAACTGTCTGACCAGCTCACAATTTTTTGTTTAGCGGAACAACTTTCTCAAGAATTGATTTCTTCCTTGCATTTCATTGAACAAATCATTAGAATCTTTGGTTTTGAGGCCCAATGGTATTTGGTCGCTTCAAGGCAGAAAAGTTTTAAAGCCAAGCAGGAGAGAAAGGCATTAGATTGGATCAAACAAGCGATTCAGTCGTATTCTTTTACGTATCCTATTGACTCTCACCTCTATGAAGATGATAATAATATAGAGGGCCCTCGCTTAGAATTGCGTCTAGTGGATGAAATTGGACGTCAATGGGCGGGTCCTTCTCTGACAATTATCATTGATCGTTTAAAGGCTTGGAATTTTAAAGCAGAAGGTCTAGAAGAGAAAAGAGATCAGCCTGTTATTTTAAAAAGGCAGATCTGGGGGTCTTTAAATCGTTTTATCGCTCTTTTGATTGAGCGATTTGAAGGAGCGCTTCCGCTCTGGTTAGCTCCAGAGCAAGTACGGATTCTTTCAATCGGGGAGTCTGTCCGCTCTTATGCAAAGACCATTGAAGCGAGATGCAAACAACAAGGGCTTCGTGTAAGGCTTGATTTGCGTCCTGTTAAATTGGGTGAAAAAATCCACGAAGCAGAAAAGGAGAGAATTCCTTATTTGCTTATTGTGGGAGATCAAGAGTGTAAAAAGCAGGGTGTAACGGTACGGTCCCATCGGCAGCCGGGCAAAAACCAACTGCAGAATTTGGAAACGTGCCTAGAACAAATCCAACAAGAATGCGTATATCCAGCACTTGTGGAGTATACTTTGAAGAGGAGTAAGTAAGGTAGCTTGAAAGTAAATAGAGAAATACGCGCTCCAAAAGTAAGAGTCATCGGTGCAACCGGAGAACAAGTGGGAATTATTTCCCTCTATGAAGCGTTGGCCATGGCAGAAGAGCAAGGATTAGACCTAGTTGAAATTGTTCCAGGGTCAAATCCTCCTGTTTGCAAAGTCATGAATTTCGGAAAATTCCGTTACGACCAAAGCAAACGGGAAAAGGAAAGTAAAAAGGCACAGCATCAAATCAAAGTTAAGGAAATAAAACTTAAACCGAATATTGATGTTCATGACCTTGAGACGAAAACAAGACATGCCCATGAATTTTTAGCGAGTGGTAATAAAGTAAAAATCACTTGTACTTTTCGAGGGCGTGAAATGATGCACCCAGAGATTGGGGAAAAAATTGTCCGTCAGATGTGTCAGGATCTAGAAGATGTTTCTACTCCTGAATCGCCCCCTAAAATGATGGGTCGCATGTTGCTTGTCGTCTTAGCACCTGGATCAAAGAAGAAGAAAGAGGGAGTTAAGCAGAGTAGTACGACTGAAGAGCCGGCTATCGACTAGGTAAGTATCGAAGAACTTCCTCATTGAATCGATTGTATAAAGTTAGGAGATAAGACAGTGCCTAAAATGAAAACACGCAAAGCTGTTGCGTCTAGATTTCGCGTGACGGCAGGCGGCAAGCTTAAAGCTAGCCAACCGGGCAAGCGTCACTTATTGACCGGTAAAACACCCAAGCGTAAGCGTCAGTTGCGACAGCCTATGCTCTTAGATGAAGGCCATCTGAAGACATACAAGCGTCTGATGTGTTTATAACAAGTGAAATAAGGATTTTTTTCCTTATTATTTGATAATTATTTGCTTATGGACAGTCGACGTCTGTTTAACAGACAAAGCAATCGGAAAAGCAAATAAAGGCTTAGGCAAAGCGCCTAAGTCAATAAAAAATTAAGGCCGCCTCTGAGCGGTAAAAATGATTAACGTGGAGACTAGCTATGGTTAGAGCAACCAATGCTGTAGCTTCTCATCGTCGCAAGAAGAGATTATACAAGTTAGCCAAAGGGTTTGTCGGCGACAGAAAGAACCATTTGCGTTTAACGAGTGGTGCAGTGATGCGTGCGATGGCATACAATTATGCGCATCGTAAGCAAAAGAAGCGTGATTTTCGTAGTTTGTGGATTATGCGCCTCAATGCAGCTGCCAGAATCAATGGAATTTCCTATAGCAAATTTATCTATGGGTTAAAAAAAGCGCGATGTGAGCTCGATAGAAAAGTCCTAGCTGATATGGCGATCCGCGATCCGAACAGTTTTGCTGCGGTCGTTGGATTTGCAAAGGAAGCTTTAGCATAAACGTTATGCTTAAAGCTTAAGCCATTTAGTTAAAGAGCAAAATCTCAGATTTTGCTCTTTAACTTATTCTTCAAAATTTCTTTTAACGAATTAAAGATTCTCTTGTAAAGGCATCATCCGTGCAACAATCTATCGATGAAATCCGCCAGCAATTTCTGCAAGCTTTAGCTCTCATTAAAACGACATCTGATTTAGAAGCTGTCAAAGTCAAGTTCTTGGGTAAAAAAGGTCCCCTTCAGCAATTGATGAAAGGGTTAAAGGATGTCGCTCCTGAAGACCGTCCGGCTGTAGGTAAGCATATCAACGATTTAAAAGAACTGATGACAACAGAATGCGATCAGCTTGAGGCTAAGCTCATCGCACAAGAGGAAAGCCAGCAATTGGCCCATGAAACCCTTGATATTACCTTGCCAGGCCGCAAGCGCTTTATTGGACGCAAGCATCCGCTGACACAGGCAATGGATCAAATTATAGCTATTTTAGTGGGCATGGGATTTTCCGTTCAATATGGTCCAGATATTGATTCGGACTATTATAACTTTGAAGTGCTTAATTTCCCTTTAGAGCATCCTGCACGGGACATGCAAGATACGTTCTATATTTCACCCCATATTCTCCTGCGCACGCATACGTCTAATATTCAAGCGCGCGTGATGGAAGCGAATGAACCGCCTATCCGCATCATTGCTCCGGGAAAAGTATACCGCAATGAGACAATTACGGCGCGTTCGCATGTGTTTTTTCATCAAATCGAAGCCGTTTATATCGACAAGCATGTAGCTTTTTCAGATCTAATGGCAGCGATGGACGAATTTTTGAAAAAATTATTTAAACAAGACATTGCTACACGCTATCGCCCTAGCTATTTTCCTTTTGTCGAACCTGGAATGGAAGTCGATATTAGCTGCTTAGTCTGTAAAGGGGCTGGATGCCATATTTGCAAATATTCAGGATGGGTAGAGGTGGCCGGTGCGGGAATGATTCATCCGCAGGTTTTGCGTAATGGCGGTATTGATCCAGAAAGCTATTCCGGCTTTGCTTGGGGAATGGGATTAGAGCGTTTAGTCATGATGCTTAAAGGAATTCAAGATATCCGCTTGTTTACGGAAAACGATCTCCGTTTCTTAGAGCAATTTACAGCTATTTAGTTTCCTTTCAATCATAGCGGGACAAGATGACATGCCGGAATGGGTGGTTTCCTCTCAAGAAGCAGGCTGCAAGCTCATTGCTTTCCTCAGCAGCAAAGTGGGAAATGAATACTCGGCGCGCGCCTTAAAAAGAGCGATTGAGAATAACTGCTGTCAAGTGAATGGCCGTACAGAGCGCTTTGCCTCTACCTTGCTTGGCAGGGGAGACCATGTTGTGTTGGTTCTCGAACAGCTTCCCGCTTCTTTAGAAAAAAAGCCCAAATGGGACCCTGCGCAAATCCTATACGAAGATGAAGCGGTGCTTATTTATAATAAGCCGGCAGGAGTCACAAGCGATGAAAAAGGCGTCCTTCAGCTTTTAAAGCCTCATTATCCCCATCTCCAGCTTGTTCATCGCCTGGACCGAGAGACGTCAGGCATCCTATTGTTGGCCAAAAACGCGGCAATCTTTGATGACTTTGTCCAGCAATTTAAGCAGTTCCATGTTCATAAACGCTATAGAGCAATTGTGGACGGAATTTTAAAAGACAGACGGGGAACTGTTGAAAATTACTTGGGAAAAAAGCATGCCTACTCCGGCCAAGCCATTTGGGGAGCTGTCAAATCCGACAAAGGCCTATATGCCCATACGGAATGGGAGTGTCTAAAAACAGGCAAGGGGGCATCTTTAGTTCTTTGCATTCCCAAGACAGGCCGGACACATCAAATCCGGGTCCATCTGGCAGGAATCGGCCATCCCATCCTTGGCGACTTTCAATATTGCAAGCAATTTCACTGTGCATATCGCCCTTCCCGCTGTTTGCTGCATGCCGAGGAAATCGCCTTTAGGCATCCCTTAACCAAACAAACATTGTCTTTTCAGGCTCCTTTACCGGATGATTTCCTGCACGCTCAGAAAGCCTTATTTAAGATGTGAGGATTTATGAAAATTTTGATCATTAAAACATCCTCTTTGGGCGATATCATCCATGCTTTTCCCGTGTTGCAATATTTAAAATCCCGCCACCCGCAAGCCCAGATCGATTGGGTCGTTGAACAGCCGTTTGTGGAGCTCGTTCAAGCACATCCCTCTCTTCATCAAGCCTGGAGCGTCAATACCAAAAAATGGCGCAAAGGCTTCTGGAAGAAAGATGTTTGGCAAGACATCCGCTATTTTGTTCAGCAAATTCGCCAGCAGACGTATGACGTTGCCATCGATTTGCAAGGCAATACCAAATCCGGCTTAATCCTGGCTTTTGTAAAAAGCGCGAAAAAGATTGGATTTGGCTCAAAGTCTGTGCCGGAATGGCCCAATCTCTTATTTACGAATCAACGCTATAATCCGCCGCCAAGGCAAAACATTCGCGAAGACTATCTTTTTCTTGCTCAAAGCATTCTGGGCGATTTTAAGGCAGAAAGAAAAGGAGTCCAATTAAAAATTGAGCCGAGCTGGCAAGTCAAATTGGAGGCCATTTTAGCTCATGAGCAGATTCAAAATGGCATGCAAATCATGGTCTGTCCAGGATCGAATTGGACGAATAAGCAGCTTCCCAAAGAGACATTAAAAGCATTCCTACAGCAAATTTTAGATAAATGCTCAGGACGCTTTCTTTTTGTCTGGGGCTCGCCAGCAGAAAAAGACATGGGAGAATACTTAGCAGCGCATTTTCCCGATCATAGCCTTATTGTAGATCGCTTGCCTCTTCCTGCCTTGCAAAACTTAATGGCCCGCATGGATGCCGTCATAGCCATGGATTCTTTGCCTCTTCATCTCGCAGGAACCACGCCTACTCCAACTTATGGAATATTTGGCGCATCCTCTTCACACAAATATAAGCCCTTAGGTGGAAATCACGGGGCTTTTCAAGGAAGCTGCCCTTTTAATCAAAGCTTTGAAAAACGCTGTCCTCTTTTACGCACCTGCTCAACTGGCAATTGTATAAAAGACATAGATGCCGCACGTTTGTTCCAGTCTTTTGAAACGTGGTGGAAAAACAGGGTGTTATGAATTTTTAGTAGCAAATCGATTTTGTTATTAAAGAAGAAATTAAGCTTTGTAAATAGTTTTTTACATAAAAAGAAAATTTTTTTATTTAATTTAATTGTGTAAATGATTTTCTGTGATTAAGTCTAGTTTGACAAAAAAACAGCCAGTTAATTAAGATGCCCAAAAAATCAAATATAGGAAAGATAAGCACCAAAGTTGGACTAAATAGTTTATCTCATTTAACACTTTGGCATGGTTTTTATCTAAATGCTTTCTTTAGTTCTTTAAATATTTTCATGGATGCTCGTGTCTTTTAAACGAGAATGAAAATATGTTCTTTTTTCAAGCTTAAAACAAATAATTACCTTTAGACGATAGCTAGCCAAGCTTTTTTCAAGCTTTTATGCAGCGTAAAATCAGGTAGATTTCATTTTTAAAATTGTTTAGCTAAAACGCCCTTAATTTGACTGTTAAGATTAGTTTTAGGAATTAGTAATTTAGTCTTTAATAAAAGGGATCTGATAATGAATTTTAATACTTATGTAAAAGGTGTCTGTCCAACAACAACAACAACCTCGCGAGAAATTCCAGTTGTGCCAAGCTCTGGTGCTTCTGTCCGTCTTTCTCCAGCCCCTTCATGCCTGGAACCTAAGGTTGATTTAGGTCCTATAATCGGTACGGGACAACACGCACTGCACTCTCTTTTTCCCGCTTTGCCTTTACCTAAGAGGCCTCGCTCTTTTTCAGAAACTCCAGAAACTATGGATAGACAAGAACAAGAGCTACCTCCTCTAAGCAAGAGAGTATGCGTAAGAGGTATGGAAAGTGAAAAGTTGGCAAATCCAGATGAAGAGGATTCTGAAGCAGATAGGCCTTCCATCGATGCGTTAATCAACCAGCAAAGCCGACGGTTATTCCCAACAATTGAGCCAGTTATTCCTCCTTGTGTGTCTTATGCCTCTCAAATGTCCGCTCATTTAGCCAGGACGTTTCAAACGCAGGAGGGACTTGCAGGTGCCTCTCGTTCCGTTGCCCAGCCTGCTTCTTTGCCTTCAACGAATCATTTGGATCCCATTCGGCCTCTTGTTCCCTCTGAAGAGTCTAGGCTGAGTGAGCCTGTGTATGTGAAAAGATTGTTTATTGACGGAAATCGCTATGCAGGGTGGACGGTAGATGGCCAGCCGCATGGCAAGGGAGAGATGTCTTATCTTGATGGATCTCGGTATGAAGGGGATTTCCATAAAGGCAAAAAACATGGGGAAGGGATTTTAATTCATCTTTTTGGAATTTATAAGGGGGAATTTAAGGATGATCTGATGCATGGAAAAGGTCGCCAGAAATTCATTGATGGCGGCTCTTATGAGGGAGACTACGATAAAGGAAACAAGCATGGATATGGAGTAAAGACCTGGCCGAATGGGAATAGATACGAGGGTCAATTCATTAACAATCAATGCTCCGGACAGGGAAAATTATTTGCGCAAAGGCAAGATTATGAAGGAGAGTTTTTGAATGATAGATTTCATGGCGAAGGCGTTCTGATCGGAAAAGCAGGCATCTCCTATAGAGGATCGTTTGTTCGCGGGAAGCTCGAAGGGCATGGATATGTCGTGTATCCTCCGCAGCATCCAAATCACAGTTTTAGAGGGATATTTAAAGCAAACAAGCCTTGTGATGGTGTTCTTCGCTATAAAAATGGGGCTTCTTTTGAGGGAAAATTCATTGACGGCAAGCCTAGCGCGCAAGGCATTTTTCACTTCAGCGTTAATAGGATGGACTCACCCTCTCAAGCTTTGCTTTGATTGAAAGAAGGGGAAAAGAAGCTAAGAAGGGGCTTTTGAGAGGAAGCTCCATTCTTAGTTAAGAGGCTGTTTCCTAAACCAGTGGCGGATAGATCGTTCATCTGGGGCTTAAATGGAATAAAACCTGGCTTGCGACGTCAGAGGTTCTTCGCATTGTCCGCTCTGGCGCATGAGGGGCCGGAATAGGTTGTAGAGCGGTGTACCTTCTACGATTGAAGGCCCATAGATAGCAAAAATAGGCGGTTTTTAAATTGGATGGCAGGCTTAAAATCAAACTGGCTAATCCTACGACCAGCTGAATTCGCGAAGGAGAGAGTGCAGTCGAAGAGCCGAAAAAGCGCTCGATCTGAGCGGAAGACAGTAGGCGTTGTGCCGTCCATCTCCATAAGGGGCTTAAAGGCCAGTTGACCAAAGCATTGGCAATGCGGGATATATCAGCGACCGTATCCATCATTTTAATCGCTTGATGCTGCTGGGAAGACAGATGGGGAGAGGGAATGGTTCGATAAGCAAAATAATAAGTCTGAATCAAATGATGAGCTGCATGAATGCCGAAGGCTAGATGGGTAATCCCCAACATAGTCTGCACACGTTCATTGTAATAAATGAGTTGGAACTGGGTATAAAGGAATGTCAATTTTTCTGAGAGGGGATTAAGCATACGAACACATTCCTACTATTCTTATCCTTCGACCATTAAAGAGGGGGAGGCGGGGATGGAGGCAAATACGCTTAGCAAGTGCTGGATGACTTGGAGGGTTTCGCAAAAAATATCCTCATCCGGTCTTAAGAGGGTTAATTCCTCTAAGCTAAACCATCGGAAAGGAAGATGTAAAGAGGAATCTTGGAGAGGGGATTGCTCTAAAGCGGGTTTAGCGATATAAATAAAGTCCATGTGCTGATGTGCAGGCTTGTCCTTGTAAGCCGGGATATTTTCCAATAGGCAAAGATAAGGACGCTCGAAACTGTGCGCATTCCAATAATCAATTTGCAGATTTTCTTGAGAAATAAACGCAATGTCCAGGCCGACTTCTTCTTTCACTTCTCGTCTTGCTGCTTCCACGGGCGTTTCATTGGCTTCTATATGTCCTCCAGGAGGCAGCCATTTTTGCAGCTTGTGATGAAAAATGAGAAGGACCTTTTCATTTTCAATAATATAGACGCTTGCGACAAACTCTCTAATCATGCGGATACCCAAAAAAGCAATTTTGCTGCTATGCTATAATCAGCTTGGTCAATTTTGATTCTCTTAAAACGCGTTCAAATTGGCCTTGTTGAGTATATCCTATTTTTCTACTTTTCGTCCTCAATTTTTAAAGGAAAAGCCATGGATGACTTCAAAGCTCTTATCATTATTATTGAACGCCTGCTAGCTCCGGATGGGTGTCCCTGGGATAGGGAACAGACGCTCCAATCGATGCGCCGCTCGCTGGTAGAGGAGACCTATGAGGTGATTGAAGCCATTGATTTAAATGACAATCATCAGATTGAAGAAGAACTAGGGGATTTATTTTTTAATGCGATTTTCCTAAGCAAATTGGCCGAGCGCGATAACCGGTTTTCGTTGGAAGATGTCCTTAAACAGATCGCTGCCAAGCTCATTCGCCGCCATCCGCATATTTTTGGCGAGGCCCAGGTTGGGACGGCAGAAGAGGTGCTCAAGCAATGGGAAGAAATCAAAAAAAAAGAAAAGGGAGAAGCCCAACCTCAAAGCGCTCTGGATAATATTCCCAAGGATTTGCCTTCTCTTGCACGGGCTTATAAGATGCTCAAAAAATTTGAAAAAGCCGGCTTTTCTTTGCCAAGGCCCAATGAACAGACGTCGGAAGAAGATCGCCTGGGCCTGGCCTTGCTAGAGCTTGTACAGCACGGGATTAGGAAAGGCATCGATGCCGAGCACGCTCTGCGCAGGCTTCTTTCCCATCTCAACCAACAGTTTCGTGCATGGGAACAGGCGAATCCACCTTAAATTGAAATATAATAGTTGGCTATTTCGCTATTAAATCAATTCGGTTGAGTCTTTTAATTTGATATAGAATGCGGTTGAGCAAGAGGACAAACTAACCGGTCTAAGTCAATATTGCTTTCCACCAATTGAATGGCCTGTTCAATTTTGGGCAGGTCTTCCCCTCGTATCTTAGCCGTAAAAGACGTAATCATCTTCATCGCATCATAGCTGCATAAAGGGGCATATAAGGCCGGGATATCCGCTTGCTTGATGAGATTAAGAATAAAAGGGCTTGGGGGGTGCTTGCTTGTCAGGATCATGCCCAATAAAGCGTCTTGCTGGTTCTCTTTAGCCATTTGATGCCTTTGAAGAGTGGCCAAAATAATGTCTTCTCGGCTGGCAGGCGTAATGATTAACTCATTGGAGTGCAGTTCATCTTGATAAGCTTGCAGCGATCCTGCGACAAGGCGGTGATGTTGAAAATGCCGATAATGATGCTTTTCGCCTGCAAGGAGCTGCGTTTGGAATAAGATTTCAAAATCTTTTAAAGTAGGGGTGTTGAGAAAAGCATTATAAGGCACGCAGCCGATCAGGGGAATGCCCCAGTGTTGCAGCGCTTTGGGAAAATACTCTTCAATCATGCCTTTTTTATCCTCTAAGACCCGATTGAGAATGACCCCCCTTACGCGTACGCCATATGCTTGGCACATGGCGATATTTAAAGCCAGCTCGTCATGGGCGGACCCCAGCCCTCCCGACGCAATAATGACAACCTCTAGTCCGAGCAGAGAAGCTACTTTGGCATTATTCATATGGACGATGGAGCCGACTCCAATATGCCCTGTTCCTTCCACTATCGTATAATCATGCCGGTCATAAATCTTATGAAAGGCTTTTTTAATGCTCTGTTCAATTGCTTTGCCGTCAATCTTGCGGTCCAGGAAATCTCTTGTAAATCCGGCCGGCAAAATGACAGGGCTCATATCGGCATAGTCGGATTGAAGATTAAAGTATTCTTTGAAAAGCACGACATCTTTGTCGACTTTTAAATCCTCTGCAACCTTTACGTGCTGCTGGCCGACAGGCTTGATGAATCCAATTTGTTCAAAGCGCTTATGCAAAGCGGCAATGATGCCTAAGCAAAGCGTTGTTTTTCCGACATTTTGTCCTGTTGCAGCAATAAAGATAGCGTTTTTCATAGGATTTAATAAAAGCCGTAAATTCTTATTGTAAAAAAACTTAACAAGTTATAATATAATCTTTTGATTGAGGCAAGAGTTTAACCGGGGACCTCATGGAATAAAACAGTCCGAACCAGGTCAGGACAGGAATGTAGCAGCCTTAAGGACGATGATTATGCCTTGAGACAATCTCCGGTTTTTTTATTTTCCTTCCTTTTCTCTATTCCCATATCTCTTTCCGCTTTGGCTTTTCTATCGGGATCTCTTTAGGGTCAACGGTTGCCAGTGGGCGCAGCTTCGCTAAAAAAATATAGTGGCTGATTCCGGACTCATCCCATATGAATTGGCAGATTTTTTCTATTTGCAAGAGCAGCCAGCGGTTTTTTCTCAGATAGGACAAGAGGGGATGCACCAAATAAGCAAAGGCAAACCAAATCCAAATAAAAAAAAAGCTAGTCTGGCTATAGAACCACCAACGGCTTAAACCTCTTCTCTTTGCTAATTCTTCTTCTCTGAAGCGAGGATCTTGCCAAGCTTTGGTCAAGTTGATAGGCAGTTCCAGCCAGCGTTTTAATCGAATAAATAGCGCATGGTAGCTGGGCTTGGCATCTACAATGTCGAATTCGGTCTGCGCCAAGCCCGTTAGCCGCTCCACTCCGCCTTCGCTATCGATATCAATAGGGGTTGAACATACAATATAACCGTCTGGCTTGACCAAACGGGCCAGTTCGGCAAAAAAGAGGCGATAATCGTCCCGGCTCAATTCCGCAACGATTTCTGTGCAAACGACAATATCATACCCTTGATCCGGCAATTGCGTCATGGGCATTGCCTCTTGTTTGGCTTCAATATGGCGCATATCTTCTTGCCGCAGCCGCTTTAGAGCATTTTCGGCAATGTCAACAGCTTCTATATGGGCACCGCCATCGCGCATGCGCCTCGAAAAAATACCCGCTCCGCAACCAATGTCGGCAATGTGCTTGCCTTCCAGTGAGATGTGCTGGGTCAAAAGGGCCCATGTTCTATCCAGGCGCTCTCTTTGCATGCAATTGCGCAAAGGATTAAATTGTTCGGGATCGAGAAGCCAAAGACGCTCAAACTTGGCTTGCATCTCTTTTTTGCGTGCAAGACGCGAGGGAATCGAAGAGCCGTTTGTTTGAGGGGAGCCTGGACCGACCTCAAGAATATTAAGCCGGTTATTTGCCATAATAAATTAAGGAACCTTCTTCGAAATCAATTTTTCAATTGCACCTTTTCGCTTGTTCTTATTAAATAACCCAGGTTTGGAATAAATCTAAAGTCAAAATTTAAGTGGCGAGTCGATGTTGGAGAGAAAATGGCTCAAACTCATCCTATTTAAATTTTGTATAAAATTCAGTGGCTAGACTAGGAAGGACCCATGCTGCAAGAGGCTGTAATCAACGAAGAGATCCAACAACACCTGGTACTTATTTTCCTAGGGCTATTAATAGGAGCAGGCCTGCTATTTTTAGCATGGAGAAATGGAGCGTTCCACTCTTTTACGCCTTCTTTTCTTCCTAAGATTAAAGGGCGGGAGGTGTTAAAAGGATTTGCGGCTTTTCTCCTTGCAGAGCTTGTGATGGTCCCTGCTTTAGTTGTCGTAGGCGCTTATGTGTTAATGGGTAAAATATTAACGGCATCTATGCTCAGCCCGGAGTTGAAAGGATGGATCAATATCGGGGTGGTCTTTGGAGGATTTATAGGGGTATGGAGCATTTATCGCGGACTGCCGGCAGAGAAGCGAGGGCAATTTTGGCAGGCCCGCTCTCCTTGGTATAAACAGGTATTCGTTGGGATGATCGCTTGGCTTGTCAGTTATCCCTTAGTGATCGCATTTAGCCAGCTCATTTCTTTGATCGTGCTTGCTCTTTATCGCCAGCCTGAGCTTGATCAAGTGGCTGTCAGGCATATGAAAAGCTTATTGTCCGATCCCTTGATCTTTTCCATTACTGCTATAGAAGTGATCTGCTTGGTTCCTTTTACAGAAGAGTTTCTTTTCCGGGGATTGCTGCAATCCTGGCTTAAATCAAAATTCAATCATGTTCCCTTGGCTATTGTGCTCACTTCTTTGCTTTTCGCTATTTTCCACTATTCAGGCTCGCAGGGATTGACAAATATCGAGCTGCTTTCCTCTCTTTTTGTTTTGTCATGCGTGTTAGGCTATATTTATGAAAAGCAGCACTCTTTGTGGGCGCCCATCGGCATGCATGCTTTTTTTAATTTAATGAATGTCCTATTGATCTTTAAATATTAGAAAAAGGAGATCTCGAATGTACCGAATCCTATTAGGACTATTCTGTTTTTTCTCTTTCTTCCTCTCTTTACAGGCGCAAGAGGCTCCCGCCTCCGACAAGCCAACACCTTCGGTCGATAACCGCTATTTTGACTTGCTTATTCAGGGCCAGAATCAATTTGCATTCGATTTATTGCAACAGCTGAAAAATCGCAAAGGCAATCTTTTTTTCTCTCCTTATAGCATCGGAACAGGTTTTGCCCTTGCCGCTGTTGGAGCGAAAGGCCAAACATCCATTGAAATCCAGCAAGCCTTGCATTATTCTTTGAGCCTTTCTCCTTTAATTGGCAGCCTTGACCGTTCTTTAGCTCTAGCCGAGGGCAAAAATGCGACTCAGCTTTTTCTAGCCAATGCAATTTGGATGCAAGAGGGGCTGCCTATCCTGCCGGCCTATCCACTAACGCTTAAGCGCAGCTTTAATTTCGACTTGGCATTTGTCGATTTTCAACATGAATTTGTGCAATCCGTTAAAAAAATTAATCAATGGACAGCCAGTCAAACAAAAGGGAAGATCAATCAACTTTTAAACACTGCGGATGTGGTTGAAAACGCCCAACTGGTCTTAACGACAGCCATTTATATGAAGGGGGCTTGGATGCATCCTTTTGACTTATGGCAAACAAGCCGCGCTCCTTTTTACACTCGAGATCAATATACGACTCAAGTGGAAATGATGCACTCTATAGCCAGCTATCGGACATGGGTATCCCCGCATTTTACTCTCATTGAGATTCCCTACGAGGCTCAAGAGAGCGGAATTCAATTGGCGATGATTATTCTTCTTCCCACTGAGGCGAGCGGTTGGCAAAATTTGGAGCCCGAACTCAATGCGGATAATTGGCAAAAATGGAGAGGTGGTCTCCGCCCTCAGCAGCTCCGCTTAGGCCTGCCGCGCTTTAGAATCGAGGAAAAATTAGATTTGAATCCCCTTGCGCAAGCATTGGGTATCAAACAAATTTTTACTCCTCAAGCGGATTATTCTGACATTTTAGAAGATAAAAGAGTGTTTTTAAACAAGGCCGTGCATAAAACATTGATTCACGTAGATGAAAAGGGAACAGATGCAATTGGCGCCCCTAGAATAAAGGCTAATCAAAAAGCTCGGCCAGGAGAGGGCGAGAACTTACAGGAAATTTCCATCGACCGTCCTTTTTATTTTTTTATTATAGATCAAAAGACTCAATTGATCTTATTTATGGGACGTGTTTTGCGGCCTTAGCAATTTGGATACACCCTCTAAGGAACTATAATCTTGAATATAGACAATTGGCCATTCCAGAGCAGTCTCCTAATTCGGCAATTTTTCTCTGGTTTTAAGCTTTTCTATCTTTAAAAAGACTTTTTTAGTAGAATACAATACCAGAAAGCTGACAATGCGAAAAAGGGGATTAGAAGATTTCTACAAATTTCCTTTTCCTCATTTCAAAATTTGCTATTCTATTCGTATTGTACTAACTGTATAGGTTTTACCTTCTATTATGGCATTTCAAGTAATGCTTTACAAAATATCTGTCTATGGCATTTCTGATGTTGGTCTTGTTCGCCAGAACAATGAGGATTTTTGGACTCAGCTATTAGATGATCAATTTTTTGTTCTGGCAGATGGAATGGGTGGGCACCAGGCTGGAGAAATTGCTTCTAAAGAAGCGGCTAATCATTTATGCACAATCTTCAAAGAGAAACTGATCTCTTCTGATAAGAGCTTAAAATCCGTTCAAAAGCATTTATTAGAAGCTATTCAAGAGGTTAATTCCCTTATTTTTCGAATGGGCCTGGAACATGAAGGCATGAGAGGGATGGGGACAACGCTTTGCTGTATTTTCCTGCATCCGAAAGGAATAGTTTATGGCCATGTTGGCGATAGCCGGATTTATCGGTTGCGTAAAAATAAACTAGAGCAGCTTACACACGATCATTCTTTGCTAAGGGAATTGATAGATCTGGGTCAATTGAATGAGGAACAAGCAGAAGATTTTCAATACAAAAATATCATTACTAAAGCGATCGGCACAGAGCCTTATGTAGAGCCAAGTATTCGGCATGATATGATCCATGCAAACGATATTCTTTTAATGTGCACGGATGGCCTGACGGACCTCTTAAGCGATCAAGACATTCAACGCATTCTTGTGCAAACGCCTGAAGAAAATATGGCAGCGAAACTTGTAGAGACGGCAAAGCAAAGAGGCGGATATGACAACATTACTGTTGTTGTCATTAAAATCCAGGAAAAATATGACTCAGCGGATCTACCTTGATTGCAACTCAAGCACACGCATTGATAAACGGGTCTTGCAAGCAATTGTTCAAGAGTTAGAAGAAGAAGAGGGAAATCCTTCCAGTCTTCATGTTCAAGGTCAGTGGTGTCGCCGTAAATTAGAACAAAGCCGTCAATTGATTGCGCGTTTTCTTCGCGTTCAGCCCACAGACTTAATTTTTACTTCCGGTGGAACAGAAGGGGCTTATTTATTGCTGTATGGGATCCTCAAAAGATCATTAGCAGGCCATATCATTACCTCAAGCGTTGAGCATTCCTGTATCTATCAAACTGTCAGAGAGTTTGAAAAGCAAGGGTATGAGGCCACTTTTCTGCCAACCGGCTTATGGGGAGCTGTTCGCCCCGAGGCTGTCAAAGAAGCTATTCGTCCCGATACTCGTCTCATTACATTAATGTCTGTCAATAATGAGACAGGGGTAAAAACCGACATTGAGGGGATCGCAGAGATTGCTTCTCAGGCCAATATTCCTTTTGTTGTAGATGGAGTCGCCCTCTTGGGAAAGGAATCTTTTTCTATTCCAAAAGGCGTTTCAGCTATGTTTTTCAGCGGCCATAAAATTCATGCTCCAAAGGGGGTAGGCGTCTGTTTTTGCAAGCAGTTTTTGAAGCTTGCGCCTCTTTTTGTTGGGGGAAGCCAAGAGTTTAATCGACGGGCCGGAACGGAAAATTTGCCCGGAATTGTTGGTTTGGCCGAAGCTATCGCTATTTTAGAAAAGGAGCAGGACGCCATTACGAGGCATTTAAAAGAGCGACGCGATCAATTGGAGCAAGGCTTGATAAACCGGCTAGGCGAAGTTGTGGTAAATGGCCAGGGACCTCGCATTGCCAATACAACAAATATCTCCTTTCTAGGAGTAGATGGAGAGGCTTTACTTATCAACTTAGATATGGCAGGCATTTCCGTCAGCCATGGTTCTGCTTGTTCTTCAGGCGCTCTAGAGCCTTCTCGCATCCTTCTTAATATGGGAATTACGCACGCGCAGGCAGCTTCAGCTATTCGCTTCTCCGTGGGAAGGACGACGACTGCGCAAGAAATAGACAAAGCAATTGAAATAATCGCAGCCATGGTAGAACGCATGCGTTCTTTAAAGCGCACCTCTTAGTAAAAATTTGCCAGCAAGCTTTATTGTGCGATGCCGATAGAGCGCTCGTCTTTATTCTGATAAAAGTAGATTTTTTGTTCGCCTTCTGGAACCAATCCAAGCCCTTTCATTAAAGTTAATTCAATCCAGGCTAAATCACTTTGACTATTGATTTGCAATTGCAGGTTTTTTTGCTTTTGAAGGGCTTTTTGTTTTTCCATTTGAAGAGAAATGAGCTGTTCGCTGAGCTGTTTATAATGGCGGTCTCTATTTTTAAGCGCTTGCTCATACAAGATAAAGCACATGAGGAAAAAAGCCATCACCCACCAGGAGCGGACAAATAAATGGTGCCAAACGATAGATAACATAAGCTAGGAGAGTGAGTAGATAAGATAAATGCCATGAATAATCATTAAAGCAGAAATAGTAAGTTCTGTCAAATGACTTTGAAAATAGTTGCTTAGAGTTGAGAATATTGTCTTTCTAGAGGAAAAGAGCTTGCATCAAGGAATTAGCAATTTCCTAACAGGGTCTTCCCAGCAAGCAGCGGTAAGCAATTGTATAATATTGGCCTGTATAGTAAAACTTTTGATAATCTCGATCATCAAAAGGGGTAGAAAAATGTTAAAAAAACTATTGTTATCCGGATGCCTATTGGGAATGTGCTATCAGTTCTCGATTCATGCCCATTGTCAAATGCCATGCGGAATTTACCATGATGAAATGGTTTTCGATCAAATTGATCAGTATATAGAGACGACTGTAAAAGGAATTAGCGTTTTGACAGATAATCCCTTTAAAACCGTTCAGGAGCATAATGAATTTATCCGTTGGATTATTCAAAAAGAGAATAGCTCTAATGAGATAGCACAGCTCATTACGACTTATTTTTTGCAGCAGAAGATTAAGCCAGGGGAAGAAGATACAGCTAAGAGAGTCCTCAGTGCGCATAAATTACTTTTCCTATTGGTGCAAATTAAACAAACGGTTGATCTCAAAGTTGTTAATGACTTTTATGAAGAATGGGAAAGCTTCAAGCTGATGTTCCATATTGAAGGCTATAAGTGCAAAGTCAGCCAAGCTAAGCTTAAAAAATGGGCTGAAAAACGGCAGAGTAACCAATCGGTTAATGGGCAGAGCACTTCCGATCACGACCATGACCATGACCATGATCACGACCATGATCACGACCACGACCACGACCATGATCATACGCATTGATTTCTGTTATCTTCTATCGCTTCCTAGGGAATAGAACTCGAATTTAGGTCGCTAGCGGTTTTAATACGCCTCTAAGTGGGGTGTATTAAAACTGCCTAAGTCTCTTAGCACAGCTTTTAGTGTCTGCCTTAATTTTTCAAGAAACGTGTTATAGCAAAGCGCAACACTTGATAAGGATGGCGCAGAAAATAAAGAAAAAGAGCTGAATAGCTGACTTGCGTAAGGGGTTTCTTTATGTAATCAGTGGCAGCCAAAGCCTCTTCTATCCAATTGCGATGAATGGGGAATAAAGAAGAGGGAAGCTGATTGAGTGGATAAAAGTCAATAGCAGCTGTTTCATTCGATAACTCTAGCTGGCCTTTTTGTATTTGACAGAGGAAAACAAAAGTAAGAGCGGATAAGCGGTTAATAGGGTAATACTCGGCACAGGCTTTTTGAATCGCAATAGTCAAACCGGTTTCTTCCCAAACCTCTCGAATGACCGCTTGTTCTGGTGTTTCCTGGTCATCAATCCCCCCGCCGGGCAAGACCCATACGGGCACATCACGTCTTTTAATCAATAAAACATGCGTACGCGATTCATTTAAAATAATTCCGATAGAAGCAGGAGCAAGAGGCATATTATATGACCTGATTTTGGGTTATTGACCGGATTTAAGCATGGGTGGTCATTTGCAAATGAAATAACTTCATGATAATAGCTCATTTGCTATTGCGAGCGAAGTCCTTTTTGTCTTGTCTTGCGTTTACGTTATCTTGCAGGTAGATATTCAATAGTTGACTTAAGGATAAAGGGAAATAATAGAATACTGATCTAGATTAAGATAAAATGTTAAATCGTTATTCCTTAACTCTTCTTTTTCCTTTGATAGCGTATAAAGCCTAGTTACATCCCATCCCGCTCGATAATAGTTGGCAAGGACAGAAAGAATGTAGTCATTTTCTTCGACTTCTTTCTTTTGTTCTTCCAAGTTCTTTAAAGCTATATTTAACTCTTCTGCGCTCGGCCCTTCTTTTTTAAACGTCTCCAATATTTTCATAATCTGCCCGCAAACGGAAGGAATTTCGTTGCATGCGCAGGAAAATTCAATGATGAGCCAGGCCTGATCTAAGCGAGGAAAGAGAGGAAATTCATAGCTGACATCTAGTTGTTTTGTTGCCTCATTTTGTGCAAAACGATTGTAAAGAATGTCGCAAAGAAATTCTAACTGTTGGGTCTCGACTTGCTTAGCAGGGATAGGAAAGGTTAGTCTTGTCCAGGCATTTGCATAGCGAGAATAACCCGATATTTCTTTTTTTGTTATGCCTGGAGGAAAAGGCGGCGGTGGCGGATTAATTAAATGAAAAGACGGAGAGCGACAGGGAATAGATTCTAAGTATTGCCGCAATAAGTGAATAGTTGCTTCAAAATCAATATCGCCGACAAGGACAAGAATAAATTCTGAAGGGTTGGAGAAAAGCTGAAGAAAAGTCTTTTCTGCTTTCTTTAAGCTAATGTGATTGAGATCTCGCGAGTTAAGAGGATTCCAAACATCCCAGTTTTGGGTATTGAATTCCAAAAAAATATTACGGGAAGAATACTCTGTTTGCGTGGAAGCATTAGTTTTTTGCAGAGAGCGGCGCGTATGATGGATGACTTTGCTGAGTGCCTCAGGCTGAAATTGGGGTTGAGTAAATAAGTTATGGACAACCTGAAGGCAACGCTCCATTTCTTCTGTTGGACCAGAAGCTTCAATGACGCGGTCAAATGCCTGAACCTTCATTTCTATTTCAAGCGAGCGTTGATATAAATCATAGGCTATTTGATCTGCGCTTTGCGAACCCAAGCCCGATTCCCAGACAATGTCAGGAGATAAAATAGCTAAGGGACGGTCTGCTGGGGCCAAAGCGGCATAGCCTCCCATCGCAAATAATTGAAAAACAAACTCGTCTTCATCATAGTCCGTTTTCTTTAAACAGACCCGAATGCCATTTTTAAGCGTGATTTCTTTAATGTGATGATTAGTCAGGATATCTTCTCGCTGATCAGCTCGGCTAATAAAAGGGAAGAGTAAAATAATAAAAAGAAATAAGCGGGAAATGCGAATCATAATAAAAAAACTTTATTGATATTTATTAAAAATTTTAACGTTTACAAGTTAAGATTATGTAAAGAATAATTAAAGCCTAAGTAAATTACAGTCTATTAAGAGACTGCCCACGATTTTAAATAAGTATGATTTACTGCTCAATTTTGTTAGAAAAAACGGAAAAATTTTTAGGCCTATTTTTTTATAGGATAGGAAAAAATACACGTTTATAACTAAATTTAGTATATCAATCCTACTATTTTTAGACCGGGAACAGTATATAAGAAAGTGTATTAAGAGGGGAATGCAACTCAGGTTAATAATCTCGAATCTAGGCAATTAGCAATGGGGATGGTCTCTACTAGAAATAAGATTGACAAAAACTTTCAATCCCACTAATGTAAATGGACATTCAGCGCCCAGGTGGTGAAATTGGTAGACACGCCAGATTTAGGTTCTGGTGCCGTAAGGTGTGTAGGTTCGAGTCCTATCCTGGGCATATAAACCGAATAATTTGTCAGAAAAGACAGATTATTCGGTTTTTTTTTGGATGTTGGAAATTAAAGCGAATGCTAAATGGTTTCTCCGCGTTTTTTTAATTTTTATTGGGTTGTAAATTTTTTTTCTTGATTTTTTGATTGCCCTCCACTCATATCCTTTCCTAAAAGGAAATTGAATAATAATTACTCCTTATTGAGATTATCATTAGCAGTTTAATACACGCTTAAAATCAATTGCTATCAATGTACATAACTGATTGATGATCTGTAATTTTTACTTGCTCGACAAATAAAATTCCGAAAAAAACTTCCTGCAAATGGAAGTGATGTAAAAGAATGGCCGACGCTCGTTTTAAAAGTACGTAATATTCAGCATGCAAACCAAATTATCCTCTAGCGATCAAGCTTTTACTAGACCCTGGTGGAAGATGGGGCCTAAAGAAGTGGCCTATGCCTTGGACACAGATTTGCACCAAGGCTTAAGAGAAAGTCAGGCGAAAGAACGCTTGCTTAAAGAGGGGTTTAATCAACTTCCAGAAACTGCTCCTCTATCTTCTTGGCAATTATTCATTGGCCAATTTTCAAGTTTTATTATATGGGTACTCATTGGAGCGGTTATCATTTCCCTTTTTTTACAAGAATGGTTGGATGCTTTATCCATAGGCTTAATCATTATTCTCAATGCCATTATTGGCTTTTTTCAAGAATACAAAGCTGAGCAATCCCTTGCTGCCCTTAAAAAGCTCTCGATGCCTTTTTCTAAAGTCATTCGTCAGGGTGAACTACGAACAATTCTTGCAAGAGAGATTGTTAGGGGAGATGTCATCCTAGTAGAAGCGGGTGATCGTGTTCCGGCTGATGGGAGATTTATTCAGGCTACGCAACTAAGCACCCGAGAAGCAGAATTGACGGGAGAGGCCGTTTCTATTCAAAAAACAACTCATTCTCTTGATGGAGAGCTGCTTTCTATTGGCGACCGCAAAAATATGGGGTTTATGGGGACAACTGTCGTCAATGGCAAGGGGCTATTTATAACTACAGAAACGGGCCTTCATACCGAAATTGGAAAAATTGCTTCCCTTTTGCAAAAGGGAAAGGAAGAGCAGACACCTTTGCAGCTGAGACTAGAAAAGTTTGGTCAGAACCTTGTCTGGATTTGTTTGGGAGTTATTGGTTTAGTTTTTGGGATAGGGATCTTAAGGGACCTTCCAGCGCTTGACATGCTTCTAACTTCATTAAGCCTGGCAGTCGCAGCCATTCCAGAAGGACTTCCTGCCATTGTGACAATCACCCTCGCCAGTGGAGTTAGAAAAATGGCCAAGCGGCATGCGTTGATTAGGCGGCTTCCCTCTATCGAAACGCTTGGGTGTACGACGGTGATTTGCACAGATAAAACAGGGACGCTTACTCAAAATGAAATGGTTGTAAGAGTGATTTGGGTTAACGATGCGTTAATTGACGTGACAGGATTAGGATATATCCCTGAAGGGAAATTTTTCCAGAAAAGCCAACCGATTGATCCCTCTCATATTCCGGAGCTTTCCTTAGCTTTAAAAACAGCTAGCCTCTGTAACAATGCAAGCCTTTATCAAGAACAGGGGCGCTGGGAAATCAGCGGCGACCCTACAGAAGCTGCACTTTTGGTCGCTGCAAAAAAAATGGGACTGAATAAAGCCGCCTTAGAAAAAGATTATCCGCAACTAGATGAGCTTCCTTTCGACTCAGAAAGAAAATGCATGAGCTTTTTAAGGCAAGGAGCAGAAGGCAATATTTTATTTACTAAGGGAGCTCCCGATGTCATTCTTAATCGATCGGCATCCATACTCTTAAATGGGCAAGAACAGGCATTAAACCTTGCTAATAGAAAGCGGATCTTGGAGATCAATCATCAGCTGGCCAGTCAAGGGCTTAGAGTGCTGGCATTGGCTTATAGAAATATCAAGGAGGATCATATTGATCCTTCTTTAGAAGAACGCCTTGTCTTTATCGGGCTAATTGCCATGATGGATCCTCCTAGGCAAGAGGCAAAGGCAGCCATCCAAGCCTGCAAAGAAGCAGGCATTAGACCTGTCATGATAACAGGCGATCATAGAGATACGGCGATTGCAATTGCAAAAGAATTGGGAATAATAGGCTCCTTGTTAATGGCTATAGAGGGAAAAGAGCTGGATGAAATGACAGATCTTCAATTTATTGATAAAGTAAAAAAGATTGCTGTCTATGCTCGTGTCTCAGCTGCCCATAAGTTAAGAATTGTGAAAGCTTGGAAGCAATTGGGCGAGGTAATAGCCATGACAGGCGATGGAGTAAACGACGCTCCAGCCATCAAAAAAGCTGATATTGGAATTGCGATGGGAGTGACTGGAACGGATGTGACTAAGGAAGCTTCCGACATGATTATTACAGATGATAACTTTACTTCTATCGTTAATGCGATCGAAGAGGGAAGAGGCATTTATGACAATATCCTGAAATCTGTCAATTATTTGCTTTCTTCCAATATTGCTGAGATCCTAGTGATTTTTTTTGGCATGCTGCTTAATTTCCGCGATTCTCAAGGCAATCCGTTCATTCCGCTTTTGCCTATTCAATTGCTTTGGATGAATCTAGTTACAGACGGCTTTCCAGCTATTGCCCTGGCATTAGATCCTATTGCAAAAGGGATACTCAAGCAACCACCCAGACATCCCAATCAACCCATTCTATCTGCACGTTTTGCCTTTCAAATTATTCTTATTAGCCTAATCATTGCTGCAGGAGCTTTGATCGCTTGCAAGACTGGGCTTAACCAAAGCCCCGAACTTGCGCATACCATGGCCTTTACAACATTAATTGTCTTAGAATTGGTTCGTGTCCAAATGGTTAGATTTCAATATAACATGAGCTTTTTCTCAAATCGATGGCTTCTTATGGCGCTTATGAGCTCCTTATTCTTACAACTCTTGGTTATTTACCTGCCTCCTCTGCAGATCATCTTTAAAACAGTGCCTCTTCAATGGGCAGATTGGGGACTTATTGGCGCAATAGCAGTTGCAATTTGGATAATCAGCTACGCTTCCCATTTTCTATTCGCAAAAGGGGCTTCTAATCGTTAAAAATGGCTCTTGAATGGACTTAATAAGGGGGTAGAACTATAGAGCTTCATTTCAAAGGCTAAATAGCTTTGATCACTCGTTGTAATAGGGGAATCGGTGCAGGACTTGCCAAATGTTTGAGCTAAAGATGGGGGGCATTGTTATAAAGGCTAGCTGCCTTTTAAAGCCAAGGGAAGCTGGAATATGAGGGATCAATCGGTTAGCTTTTCTAGAAAAATTTCCCTTCATCATATATCGCCTATGCGATCACGCCAAAGTCATTGATGGCGGCCGGATGGTATCAAAAAAATTATCATTCATTTCTATTTTGCCAATAGCAATTTCTTTTTTATTGCTTTTATTTCCTAAAAAACTCCAAACTCATGTGAATAAAATTTACGCATTTTTTAATAATTAAGTGTTTTTTATTAATGGTTAAAAACATTTCAAAGTTGAATTGTTGTTTATTTAATTGATTATGTTTAAATTATTGTCTTGTTTCGGTTTTTTTTAATTTGATTAATTCTGTTTTTATAACTAATAAGCTATCTAAAATATTAATAATTTAGATTCGAGAATAATTTCAATATAGGTTGTTATGAGTTTTAATAAATTATTTAAGAGCTTGTTTGGCTTTTTCTTAATTTTTTTTTCTTTTCTTTTAAGTCATGATGGGATTGCTGACCATAGCCCCTCTTTTTTGGTTTCTCAGAAAGATGCTCTTCAAGAAGTGATTGCATGTGCAAGGCAATATCGCATAGATACAAGCCTTCCGGTTGAATTAGAAAAAGAAAGAACCCAAGCTTTACTAGAAAACGCTTATGCAGACCTTGTCTGTTATTCCTCTGATAATCTTGAAAATGCCATTGCCACTTTCTTAGAGGAGGCTTTATCCATCGATGCGTCTTCTTTTGCGATTGTGGATGCGAAACAGACGAATTTAGGAGGAAAATCGCATGACCTTGTATTTATGATAATGGATCAACAGGGTCAATTGATTTATATTGTCAAAGCGTTTCGAGGGCCTCGCCAATCTTCAAGTAAATTTCTACCGGAAATCTCAGCTTTGGATTTAATCAGGCAGCTTTCCCTTGCCAAGGTAGATAGCATTGAACCGCTGGCAGTTGCAAGCTGTAATCTTGAAGGCCAGGAATGGGGGCTACTATTAGAGACAGTCGCTAAAGGCAAGCGGATGGACCAATATATCCAGCAAATAGCTGTTCAGCACCTCTCTTCGGAACAACGAGACTTACAGATAGAGGCGGCTCAAAAAGCCTTTAGTCGGATGGGAGAAAGTTTAGCAGAACTTCATCGCATAAAAGCTCCCTATTTAAGCTCACTTCCTTCGAATGTTCTTATGAAGTATGAAGATAAGTTTAATCAAATTATTGACCATCCCTTGATTGTGGACGAGCTATCAAAAGAGGTTTCTCTTTCTGATTTTATTCAATATGTTAAAGACGTTCAGCAGGGGGCATGTCTCGCTCTCATTGCTTGCAGCTATGCACATGGAGACGCCCACTTGGGTAATATGTTCTATGATGAAGCGAGTGATCATTTTACTTTTATTGATCTGGCCAAGCTGCATTTCTCTATCGATATTCACGAACGGCCCTTATTGGACGGTACGATGGATTTATTAAAAGCAGAAGAAAATTTGCGCAGAAAAGCATTAGGACTTCTCTCGGAAGATGAAATTAACCGCTTGCTTGCCGCTTTCTATCAGGCTTATGAGGCTAAGACTAATCACCCCCTGGATAAGCGATCATGGCGATTTTATAAGGTCTATTCAAAATTGGGACGTCTAATCAGCTATAGCTCCTATCTAAAAGAAGACGATCCCATTCAAAAATCCCTTGACCAGGCTGTCTTTCAAAGCGCTGTTAATTATTTCCAAACAGAAATAGAAGTGGAATATTTAAAGTAAGTTAAAATTTATAGTTGCCATTAAAAATGTAGTTATAAATTAATAAATTATTTTAATTGAATTTTGATTTAATTTGATTGATTGTATTGCTTTGTTTATTTATCTTTTCCCTCTTTAAATTAAATAGGGGGAATTATGAATAAAGTTTTAGTTAAAATTTTATTTACATTTTTATTTTGCCAAGCACCTTTTTTTTATTCCTTGCATGCTGCTCAAAGTGAAGAAAAGGTGACTGTGCGCTGTTCACCGCAACTGCAGTCTATTTTAAATAAAATTTTAAAGGTTCCCGAGGCAAAGGCATTAATCGCTTCTATTCAAAAAGAAGGAGCCATTCAAATTGCTGTCAAAAATACCAAATTATCTAACTTTTTTGGGGCTTATTGGGATCCTGACCAGCGCATGATTTGTGTGGCGATGTCTTCTAAAACAACGGAAGGGGATTTGATAGGGTCTATTTTATTTGAATTGCATAATGCTTCCGTAGATTCTCAATTTGAGTATCTTGCGGGGCTTGCTATTCAGAGAAAAATAGATAAAGCGACGTATGTAAGATCGATGGAATATTTAGAATATCAAAACTCGCTAAATGCAGCTAAAATAGCAGAAAAAGGCATTCAGCTTGGAGTGCTTCCTTCCGATTCACGCCTGCCCACCTTTACAACCTTTCAAGAGCATTTTTCTGTGCAGCAGCAGAGCGGACATTCAGATTGCTTTGGCCGGATCTATGATAATC
Source organism: Candidatus Protochlamydia phocaeensis (assembly GCF_001545115.1). Taxonomy (NCBI): domain Bacteria; kingdom Pseudomonadati; phylum Chlamydiota; class Chlamydiia; order Parachlamydiales; family Parachlamydiaceae; genus Candidatus Protochlamydia; species Candidatus Protochlamydia phocaeensis. Next base: position 164,815 of record NZ_FCNU01000011.1, on the reverse strand, counting down.
TATGCCGAGCCAATTGGTATCCCGGTTAATGCATCCATGAGTTGAATAAAAAGGGGAGAGAGAAAAAAACTCTCTCTCTCTTATTTTTCATTTAGCAGCAATAGTGAATTGTCAATCAATAGGCTTTGTATCTAAATTAAACGTTCAAATTCTAGAAAAAATATTTAAATTTGGATCCTGATAAAAGCTAGGATGCACTCTAGAGAAGGGTAAAATGTCTGTCTATTTTTCAAGTCAATCCCCACCTAACCAGATAATGATTACACGAAGCGAGGAAATAGCGGCACTTAACGAAGTGGAGACGCAGTTTACAGATTTCTCTGGTTATCAAGATGATGAAGCTGTTTTAAATGATGGCAATCCTTCCTATTTAGCAAGCTCTTGCTTGCAAAGCGATTCCCATGTGGCTAGTCTGGCACTTTGTGCATTTGAATCTGTTAAAAAAAAAGCAGATGAGCTAAATGGAAATCCGCCTAGGCGTCCTCTTGATAGGCGTTTTTGGATGTCTAGCAAAGAGGCTTCTAAAGAAACTCTAAAAGACCTCTCCCCTTTACTTTTTTCGATCCCCTCTGCAGATGAGCGCTGTTCAGTCTTTATTAGAGACTCGCATATTGGCCTTTTAGAAGGGGGATTTTTAATTCCTTATAGCATTAAAAATTTTTTTATTTGCCATTATTTTCTCGCTAATCTGCCTGCGTCTGTCAATCATTTTTTAATCAAAGATAATGACCGCCTTGTTAATGAAACCGGGATGGGAAAAGGATTTGAAAGGAGAAATGTCAATCAAGCCATCTTTACAGCAGAATATATGCGCATCCCTTATGAGCAAGGCAAGACTTGCATAGAAGGAGGGAATTGCTTCCTTTATTGGCATGAGGGAAAACCTAAAGCTATTATTGGAGAATTAAGCCTTTATCTCAGTCTAATTGCTTTAGAGGAGCAAAGGTATTTTGAAAAGATTGAATGGACGGCGGAAGACACTGAACCTTCTGATGAGGCCTATCGGCTCGCACGCAATCGAGATTTATATGCGACTATCCAGTTTCCCAAGCTGGCAAAGAAATGGGACGCCCGGATCATTTGGCAAATAAACAATAATAGCAGAGAAGAATTGCATCTGGAGGAAGAGGACATTCCCTGGACGCGCTTAATTAAAATGAATCTAAAAGAGCTCGCTTATCGAAAGCGCCTGATAGCTCCTCTTACAGAGAAAGAAAAAAAGAAATATGCGGCAAATGCCAGAAAGTTAGAAGCAAAATTACGTCTCACCAAACAGCGCATGGCACAAGAGTTGCGGGTCCCTTTGGCAAATTGCGTGTTCATTCCTCAAGATCATTTTCATATTGATATGCAGATGTTTGTCACCCCGGATGGAAAGGTGGTTTTACACGACAATAAGAAAGCATTAAAATTTTTAAATGTCATTGAAAAAAGCGAGGATTTGACAAGAAAAGAACGATTGATTTTGAGGCAATTTCAGAAGAAAGCTCTAAAAGGCATGGAAAAGTGCGGAGCCAATCAAAAAAAGCGCATCGCTCTATTGAAGAAGCAGGGCGTGTCTGTGCTGACCATGCCTGCCGTTTTCAACGCAGATTATCCTAAGGTTTCTTTGAATTATTGCAATGGCATTTTTTTGGATGGCAAAAAGGGCGCTCAGCTATTCGCGAAAGAGAAAGAGGGAGAAGCAGAGAGAAAACAGCTGTGCTTTGTGACGACTGGGCCTTCGCATGTAATAGAAGAAATGATTCATAAAAAGTTTACCCGGCTTTTTTCTTGTACCTTTACAAATATGGCCCTATATACCATTGCTGAGCTTTCCTCATTTATTGCGAATAAGAAAGGGGGCGTTCGCTGTTTGACCAATGAGGAACACTATGAGGAGTAGACCTATGCTTTATCCGGTTGGCATTGTTTAAAGCCATCTGGTTGAATGGGATGGGAAAAAGAATGAATGGAAAGATAAGCCATTTGCTAAAAAATGCACGCAAAGTACAATGCCTGTTTAAGATTTAGGTTAAAAGAAGAGGGGAAAGAGGTGCATAACAAAGCCATCACAAAAGACAGCTACCAGGCCACAGCACAAGCATTTGCCTTGAATGTGGCTGATTTAGCCCCTTTGCAATCCATTGAAAAATTTATTCAGCTTTTACCTTCCCAAGCCAAGATTCTGGATATAGGCTGCGGGTCCGGCAGGGATGCCAAAATTTTTACTGAGAAAGGGGTTAAGGTGATAGGGATTGATTTTTGCTCCGAATTAATTGAAATAGCAAAAGCGACGGCCCCTTTAGCTGAGTTTCAGATCATGGACATAGAGGAAATGGCTTTTTCCGATGAGACCTTTGAGGGAGCTTGGGCAGGCTGTTCTTTGCTGCATATTTCTAAGAATCGCTTTCTATCGGTCTTAAAAACCATTCACGCAGCCTTAAAAGAAAAGGGATGCTTTTATCTGACCCTTAAGCAGGGATGCGGAGAGGGATTAGAGAAAGATGTGCGCTATAAAAACCAAGTGGAAAAATTTTGGTCTTTTTTTGAAGAAAAAGAACTTAAAGACTTTCTGCAAAAAGCGCGTTTTAAGATACTGGCCTTTGATCTGGTCGAGAAATCGCATTCTTATCAATCCCATTCTAGCTTTCGGGTCTTTTGCCAAAAGGATTAGAAAATAGAAGCGAATCGCTTTTCTCGTTGCCTGCATTTCAAATCCACAAATCAAGTGATATGATGATGAAAGTCTATGTTTATAGCAAATGCTCGACTTGCCAAAAAGCCTTGAGTTTTCTGGCAAAAAATAATGTCTCGTTTGTCCGCAAGGAAATAACGGACGAGCCGCCTTCTATACAGGAACTGCAAGCAATGCTGCGCCATGTGAACGGAAATATAAAGAAACTTTTTAATTCCTCAGGCCAGCTTTATCGGGACATGAACATGGCAGAGAAAATAAAGGATTTGCCGCAGCCTGATGCGCTGGCTCTCTTAAGCCAGCATGGCATGCTGATCAAGCGGCCTTTTTTGATTGGAGAAAATAGCGGGCTCGTCGGCTTTAATGAAGCCGAATGGGCAAGCCTTCTAAACTCAGGTTAAAATAAGTCAGTTTGAAGCTGTTTTTGGCAAGGAGCTATTTAAGCGCTATTGTGGGCACTATCGCCTCCTGTGACGTCGTAGGTGGCGCCGGATATCATGCGCGCAGCGTCTGAGGCAAGAAAGACCGCAACGGGAGCGACATCATTGGGATCGATCCAAGGAATACCAAGAGGGGATTTAAGGGAAAGGAGCTTGCGGGCTTCTTCCTCATCTGCCGGGTAACCTTTTGGCTGTTTGCCCGCTTCTTGAAGCGCTTGTGCATAACGCTCTTCATGGCGTGTGAGGGGAGTGTCGATCAGGCCGGGAATGAGGGCATTGACAGTAATACCATACGTTCCCAATTCTAAAGCGGCAGATTTCATCAGGCCGATAATTCCCCATTTAGAAGCCGAATAAGCGGCTCCATTTTTCATGCCATGCCTGCCCTGCGTTGAAGCTGTGACAATAATGCGCCCGCCGCCGCGCTTGACCAAATGCGGGGCAAAAGCCCTAATGGCATTTGCTGTTCCGTTAAGATTGACATCAATTTGCGTATGCCAGTCTTCATCTTCCATCTCTAATAAGGGCTTGAAACTTTGAATGCCCGCATTGGCGAATAAAATAGAGATGCCTCCGTACTCTTGTGCGATCTGATCGGCGGCTGTCCTTAGGGTCGATAGGTTGCGTTGGTCCAAAATAAAGCCAAGCCAGCGGCTGCCCGTCTCTTTCACTAGGCGTCCCGTCTCATTTAAATCTTCCGGACGGGATGGCTGCACTCCAGATGGGGGAAAGACGGCTGAGCAAATATCGATGCCGGCAATATGAGCGCCTTCTCGAGCAAATGCGATGGCCACAGCTCGTCCGATTCCTCGGGCAGCGCCTGTAATGACAGCGACTTTTCCTTTCAGACATCCTTGAAAATTAGGGGGATGGTTAATCATAATGGCTTTTTAGATGTTTAGGTAAACGGGATACTTATTCCCTTCCATACGCCTTTCAATTAAAAATTGCAAGGCTATCTATGTCTTGATAAAGCGTAAAAAGCGTGAAATTTTTTGCCAGACGTGCTGAAATCAAATCGCAAATTCAAGCTTTTTCAGAGAGGGAACAATGGAAAAACAACTTATCTCGACCGGAACGCCTTGGGAACCATTGATAGGATATTCAAGAGCGGTCCGAATAGGCCCTTTTGTTCATGTGTCCGGAACAACGGCAACAGATCAGAATGGACAGCTGGTTGGCGTTGGGGATGCTTATGCGCAGACAGTTCAAATCCTTCATAATATCAAAGAAGCTCTCTCTAAAACAGGAGCAAAGATGGAAGACGTTGTGAGAACGCGTTTGTTTGTGACGGATATCAGGGAATGGGAAAAAATCGGAAAAGCCCATGGAGAAGTCTTTAAGGCCATTCGGCCCGCCACTAGCATGATCGAGGTGAGAGGATTGATCCATCCCGATATGCTTGTAGAAATAGAAGCGGAGGCCTATATTCAATCTTAAATCCAATGAAGGCAAATCCTCTCTTCTATGTCTGCATGGTGCTGGAGAGTCCATACGCGTGGTTTTTTGAATCCTATTGAACTACAAATGGTTACAAAAGAATTACAGATTTTTCAAATAAATGCTAATGCCATTCCGGACTTAGTCTATTCATTAGAATTCCATTGTATTGGATGCAAGCTTGTATTATAAAAAAAAATTATCATTCGCGATTCCGAAAGCTTGTGTCCCGGCCATTCTGATCGGGCCTTTATTATTTTATGAAGATCGCTTTTCTGCCTTACTCTTTCGTATAAAAAGAAAGCGAATCAAATTAATCCTTTATTTTTCAATAGGATGCCCGTGAAAGACTATCAACCCATTGAAAATTACGGCGTCATAGGCGATTTAAGCACGGCTGCACTTGTCGGATTGAATGGTTCGATTGATTTTTTATGCTATCCCGCCTTTGATTCACCGAGTATTTTTGCCGCCTTATTAGATAAAGAGAAGGGAGGGTTTTTTGAAATTTTTCCTAAAAATAGGAAAATGAAAAACAAGCAGATGTACCTACCCGATACCAATGTGCTGCTCACGCGTTTTCTCTCAGATGAGGGAATTGGGGAGATATTGGACTTTATGCCTGTTTTTGAAGGCTGTAAGGACAATCTTTTAATTCGAAGAGTCAAAAGCATTAAAGGCGAGATGACCTATGTCATGCGCTGCCAGCCTCGTTTTAATTATGGGCGTACAAGCCATGATATATTCAAGACAGACCATTCCCTCATTTTTGTAAGCGAGACAAAGGAATTTAAGCTCAGGCTTACAAGCACTGTTCCCTTGAGCATCAGACAAGGAGATGGATATGCGGAATTTACGCTTAAGGCGGGCGAAGAAGCCGACTTTCTATTAGAAAATCTTCAAGATAATGACAAGCCTTCTTCTGATTTAAAACCGCTTATTGACCGGCATTTATTTTTGACAATCCAGTTCTGGCGTGATTGGATTAGCCAATCTAATTACAATGGGCGCTGGAGGGAAATGGTCGACCGCTCAGCCTTAGTCTTGAAGCTGCTTACCTCTTATCATTATGGATCCATGGTGGCAGCCGTCACGTTTGGACTGCCAGAAAAAGTGGGGGGCAGTAAAAATTGGGATTATCGATACACATGGATTCGTGATGCGGCCTTTACCGTTTACGCGCTTATTCGGCTTGGCTATGGCAAAGAAGCCAGGGATTTTATGAATTGGGTAGAAAGACTGTGCAAGACTATTGGAAAAGGCGGTCATTTGCATTTGATGTACAGCATAAGAGGCGATGAAGAGAATCTCAAGGAAGAAATTTTAGATAATTTTGAAGGCTACAAAGGCTCAAAGCCCGTCCGTATTGGCAATTTGGCTTTTAAGCAAGTCCAGCTTGATATTTATGGCGAATTGATGGATTCCGTCTATCTATTCAATAAATATGTGGAACCCATTTCCTACTCCTTTTGGAATGCGTTGAGCTTGCAAATTGATTGGCTCAGTCAGAATTGGCAGACAAAGGATTATAGCATTTGGGAGAGCAGGGGAAAACCCAAGGAATACCTCTATTCAAGATTAATGTGCTGGGTAGCATTCGATCGAGCAGTCAGAATTGCTGAAGGCCGCTCGTTTCCTATTAATTCAAAATGGATAAAGGAAAGGGATGCCATTTATTGCTCTATCTATCAGGATTTTTGGAATGAAGAATTGCAGGCTTTTGTCCAGTATAAAGGCGGAAAAGCCTTGGATGCTTCTACGCTTTTGATGCCTCTCATGCGCTTTATTAGCCCTAAAGATCCTAAATGGCTTTCCACTTTAAAATTGATCGAGGAAAAGTTGGGATGCGATTCACTTATTTATCGCTATCGCCGCTCTAACCGGAAATCCGCTACTCCGGTTAAGAATGAATTGCATAGTAGTGAGGAGGGAACATTTTCGCTGTGCAGTTTTTGGTTTGTGGAATGCTTATCGCGTGCCGGAGAGTTGGAAAAAGCGCGTTTTTATTTTGAAAAAATGCTGTCTTATGCCAATCACTTAGGACTTTATTCCGAACAGCTGGGCTTTCAAGGGCAATATTTGGGAAATTTTCCTCAGAGCTTTACGCATTTAGGATTGATTAGTGCCGCTTTTAATCTTAATCGGAATCTTAGCAATAAACGAAATAAGGGAATTAATGGTTCTTGGATGGGGCTTTCTCAGTCTTATCAGAATGTAATCGACGAAGATTTGTATTTCACAGATGAAAAGCACCTCTAAGAGGTGCTGTGAAATTCAAGGGCTGTTTTGAAATGCGGACTCTTAAATGGCCAACGGTTATTTCTTTGCTGGCGATATCCAGTAACCCCATGAATGGGCGACATCGTTCAAATAGTCCAGAATGGCTGCGTTTTCTTTAGGATCTAAACCGGGATTGATGCGTAAGCTGGTTGAGCCATCTTCTCCGGCAATGAGAGTGATATTGGGATGATAAAATCCAAAGCTTGGCCTTCTGAAGGCTTTTATGCCATATTCATCGCATTTGATGTAAAAATAATTGATCATGCTGAAGGCCCTGACTTGATGGCCAAAGCCAACGATTTTTAAATCAATAAAGCAAGGTTCGGTCTCTTCATCAAATGTGCTGACTCTGACTTTCTGCGAACTTGTTCCATTGGGGATAAGCGCTTTGGGCAGGTTCTTCATGATCTCTCTTGTATTTTCAAAGATCTGCTTGCGATAGGTATCAACCGTAGTAGGCGCAAATTCATTGGATAGGCAGAACCATTGTTGGCTTAAAGGATCAGTCTGATGCACTTTATTTTCTAGAAGCCCATTAAAGGGTTGCCAATGGGCTGAGCCATTGTTTACCATATAGAAAGGTGATCCGAAGTAATTATCCATGCCCAGCATGTCAAACTTTTGACCGCTGTGGAAGAAAACAAAATTCAACTTGCCATCTTTGATTTCTTGCTCGAATTGCGCCAGCAATTCTTTAATTTGAGGGGAATGGAGATAGTCGATTGTACAATCAACCGCAACCGTAAGATGCTGGGTACCGGATTGTTCATTTTTCTTCATAATTTTTCTGACGTCTGATGCAATGTCAATATGCGCATAATGGTGGTGATCGGTGTCTATCTCAATATTGGGATTGGTCTGGCAGGCATAAAAATCCACTTTAGTGACGCTTGGATCGTCGATCATCTCATCAAACTTATAATTATTTCCCATGACAAGCGCTTGCTCATAGTAAAGCCCCTTGCTATAGCATCTTGTTACATTAGGATCTTGCTGCATAAGAGCCGCATTCATTCCGGCAAAGAGGTTGACCGCCGTTTTACCTAGTCCTGCTTTGACAGAACTTTGAAGGCCTTCGGGAACAATCGGTTTTAATTGCTCTTGATAGATCTTGGGAAAGTCTTCCGCTTGATAGGGACGGGCCAGCTCAAGCAATGCCGCCATTTCTGCATGCGCCAATTCAATATATTGGGCAAATTTGGCAAAGTCATTTGTCTGAAGTTCGGCATTTGCTAAATGCTCTTTAATTTGATAAAGAGTTGTTTGAACAATTTTCCTTGTCGCGGGATTTTCGTTTAAGGCATTCCATTTTTCTTCGCTGATTTTATGCATCAGTCCATTCAGGAGTTGCATAGTTGAATGGCCTAAAATAGCGATTTGAGGCTGCTCTTTCATCAAGTCGCTAGAAGCAAATTTTTGAGTCAACCGCTTAGCGAGCTCCGTTTCAATTAAATCCGTTTTCTTTGGAAAGTAAAGCGCATTATCCCCTCTGACGGCATACTGAATGTCGGGACGCAACTCATGGGCATTCATGGCATATCTGCGCATGTTGATGGCGCCTAAGGCAAGGCCCGTATGGCCAATGAAATCGATAAAATGAGAATATTTACTTTCCAATGCGCTTTTATTCAATTTAGAAAAGACGGGCAGGACTTTAATTCCACCTAAATTTTCTTCCACTTGCACGCGGGAGATCGTCGTAATATTGTTTTTGAGATATTCCTTTAACTTGTGCCGTTGATAGCGGCTATTTTTTAATTCGGGATATTGATTGGAAAGAATTTTGATGGATTGATCAATTGTTGCATCGAGCTTGTCTTTAATTTGACTTAATTGCTGTTTGGCTTGTCTCTCTGCTTCTGGCGAGCCATTGGTTCGCATAAGGGCTTCGAACTGCGACGTTAAATCAAATAAAATACCAGAAGACAACTCTTCTTCTAATCCTTTGCCGATATTGGGATGCTTGGAGAAATGGGCAGCTAGGGTGCCGGCCATTGCATTTGCCCATGTCTTCTCATCATTTCCCATTACTGTAAAACTTAGAGGAAAGAAGTGTTCCAACTCGGTTGTCTCGGTCAAAATAAGCGGGCTTGAATCTGCGAAAGCGAGCCCCTTATTATAAGGGGCGCTGAATTCTAACTTCTTCAGAAATTCTGTTCGATGATAGTAATAATTGGAATGAGGATGGACTTGATAATTCGATTCAAAATCGTTGACCAGCCATTTGGTTTCCCAGGCTCGGACAGGAGCCGCTTTATCTAAATAGTTATTGATCAAGAAATTAATCTGTTTTTTGATTTCTGGATCATCTGTCTCGTTGTACGCGCTTCGCAATAAGGCTAGATTGAGGTGCCAAGCCTCTTGAGAGGGGGTAACATCCTTTTTACCAGCCAGCAGCTTGTACTTGTCTATTGTTTTTTGGATAATAGGAGTAGCGACTTGATTCACGAAGGAAGCGTCTTCTGTTTTCGAAGCGGTTAAACGCCTCCAGGCATCAGAGATGGAATCAATTAAATATTTAAAGGGGCTTAAAATCGCTAAGGCTAATCGATGAACTTTTTGAGCGAAAGTTGTGGAAACTGGCGCATCGGGTATGTCTGTTGCTTCCTTCACCGCTCCTGTTTCTACTTCTACCCGCAAGGGTTTTTCAGCTGGGAGTCCAACTTTTTTTAATTTCTTCTCTCGAGGAAAAAGCTTCAAGTCTTCCCTTAAAGCTTTTTTCTTTCTTTGCGTATCTGCGGCGCCAATAAAAGCTGTGATAAGTTCTTTATTTTTCTTTGAAAAAACAAAATTGGCAAATTGATTGTGAATAGAGTCGGAATGTCCAAAAAATTCAGGATGAAATTGAGTTAAAATCAGAGGAGCGCCCTTTTTTCCTTCCAAGGCTTTGGGGATTTCCATCTTAGAAAAGAAGCCTTTCTTTTGATGAATAATAATCTTTTCTAAATCCGCGCCTGTCTTATCGATAGCTTGATGGTGATCTACCAATCCTTTGAATTCTTCATCCTTTATAATTCCCTTGATAATTCCTTGTTCTTGTCCCTCTCTCGTAGGTGTAGTTTGATAAGATTGAATGGAAAAGAGTTGTCCCCCGACATGCTGCTTCAGCGTTCCGCCATAATAAATATTTCCTAATTGCGAACCGCGGCAGATTCCCATTAAAGGAATGCCTTTTTCTTTTGCTTCTCGAATCAAGCCGAACTCTAAAATGCTTCTTCGATAGTCTGAGTCGGTACGCGTTTTGCTTTCCTTTTTCTGTCCATAAAATTCGGGTTCGATATCGCTTCCTCCTGGAAGCATAATGGCATCTGTCGCTTTAGCCAATTTGGCAGCATGGGAAACAAGCGTATAAATTTCAGAATTCTCTTTGCGGCTCTTTTCTGTCTCCATGGTTCTACGCAAAATCGCTTCCGGAATGCTTAATTTTTCTTCCTCCGGATGGCTTTGAATATAGTCAAGTTGTTCTTTCACTTGCTTGTCTAATAGGGCCGTATCAACCTTGGAGGGAAAGTAATTGAATTTGAGAGGTAGGCTATCGGCAAGCTTGAGCGAGCGGTTGGTGCGCGTAGCCATCACACCGGGCTTAGGATTATTCCATGGCAAGACAACGACAGGCTTGGTCAGGGTATGAGGCGTGCCTCCACTAATCGCAAAATGCTTTTTGGTTTCAAACAGCAAGCAATTGATCAAATCGCAATCGGCCAGATGGCAGCTCTTCCCTTCGTCCACTTGCGCTTCAAAGAAATTGGCTCCTGCCATCTTGCAGGATTGGAAGTCAACGCTTTCTAAGCGGCAATCATAAAAATTAGTATATTCCAACTGTGCTGATTCAAAACGGACATCCTTCAATTCGCTGCCATCAAAAAGGGCATCTTGCAAGTAGGCATTATTAAAGGAGACATTCCTAAAGGCAGCTTCGCATAAGACAGCATTTTTTAAATTGCAATTTTCAAAGGTACAGTTTTCAAATGTCGAGCCGGAGAGATTCAAATATTCTAAATCGCAATCTTTAAAATGAATATTCTTAAAATCAACATTTTTAAATAAATCGGTTCCCCAATAGGGAGGAATACCAGATTTTGCAACCGGCTTAAGAAAAAGGCTCATTTGCCTAAAGTTAATATTGCTTAATTCGGAAGAGGGCAATCCCTGCTCTCTTAAAAAGTCTGCAAAGTCAATCCTTTCAGAAGGATGTTGTTCTCTATAACGCTTTAATTTTGTCAGAATTTGTGTAATTTGCTGTTCATTGACGGCTGCCTTTTTAACTTCCCGAATGACTTTATTATCAAATCCAACTGCAAAGAAATGCTGGACAGTCCGAGCTACCTTAGAAAGAGTCGAGTCATTTTGAGCATCCACTAACTTAGAAATAATAGATTTTGCCAAATCATTAAATTTATCGTTATCTAACTGTAAGTCACTGGGCAAAGTTTGCTGATAGTTTGATTGAATAATCCGGGAACAGGCAACAATAAAATCTTTATCTTTATTGCTTAGTGTAGAGATGTCTCTACCTAAATCGTTAAAGTTATTTATTTCATCAATAAAAGATTTTATTAAAATTGGATTAATTTTGGTCATAATTAACCAGGATTTTAAGTGTCATTATATTATTATTATAGTTTAATTTAATTTTTATTTAAAAATGTAATATTTGAAACTTTGATTAAATTGTACCATAAATTAAATTATAAATATTTATAGAAATTGTTAATTTTATAAAAATTTTTCATAAAATATAATAAATATTGAACGTTATTTTGTTAAATTGTTGGAATGAGATGTTAAAATAATGGATTTCTAAGAATGAGAATGAACAATTAGGATAAGAAAGAACGCTTCAAATGGGAGGCCAAGCGTCTTGCTAGGGCAAGAATGGTAAATGTGGGATTGGCATTGCCTCCCGAAGGAAAAACTGAGCTGCCCATTAAGTATAAATTATTAATGCCGAAAACTTTGCAATTAATATCAACGACTCCATCAGCAGGATTTGCGGCCATACGGGTAGTTCCCATCTGGTGGCTGGCATCTCTGATAAAGTCCAAATTGTAGCATTCCTCTTCTATTTCCAATCTTCCCAGTTGGTGACGAGCCAGCAATTCCTTTATTTTTTGGATAAATTTTTTAAATCCTAGATAATCCTCTTCTCTGAATTTCCAATCCAAGCAAGGGAGAGGCATGCCCAATTCATCATATTCTTCGGATAAAAACAAGCGGCTTTCGGCATTGGGGAGTTGTTCTAAGTAAAACTTGATTTCATAAAGGCTTTCGCCGGATACACCCCCCAATTGCGTTCAAATAAGGTTCTTAATTTTGAGCTGATAATAGGTGGTCGGGTAGAGGAACAGACTAATATTCTTTTCCAGCTACGTAGACTTTTTTGAGGATTGGACCATATTTTAGCAGGGGCCTGAGGACCGGCATTCATTCTTATGCGCTCGTGAAAATGATTGCTTACAGTTAATCCTTTTCCTTGCATCTTTGACAGATATTTCTGATAGAGAGGATTCTGATCCGGATTGACAGGATCGAAAGGCATATAAGCATATGGATGGCGGAAATTAAAAACCCCTTTTTTTATGGGTTTGCTATAACGGAATGCTTCCAATCGTTGGAAAGTTTTTTCGGCTTCTTCAATTGAAATATTCCGATAAGGAAATTCAATTCCTTTGCTGTTTACTAATTTAACTAAACGTTTGGCAAGCTTGGTTCTGACTGCTATTTCTCCTAAAAGAGGAAAAAAATTTATTATTGCGTCGCAGGTTTGTTTAGAAATGAAAATTTCCTGATTTTTTAAAAAGCGAGAGTCTTCTCTAATATAACGCTTCAATTCCTTTTTATGGTTGACCTGTGTTGGGTCTAGTTCTTTAATCGAGCATGCGGATTGTTCTGTCTGAGGTACCGACATTTGAGTAATCGTTTGCTCAGAAAGAGCGTGTTGTGCACATTCTGGGCAAGTGCAGGCTTCATTAATAAGGCCCTTCTCTCCTTCTGCTGTTTGCTGCTGCTCAGGTTCAACGGTCCAGTTATGCTCAGGGCTATGCATTTGATCAAACGCATAGGTAAAAGGAAGAAAATAAGAATTTTGATTAGAAATATTCATAATTAATTTAGTTTATTTTATTTAATTTATTTGTAATTAAAAATATTAAGACAAGTCTATTAGACTATTCTAATTATTAGAGAGGATCTTCTTTTAAGGATAGAAAATAAAAAATTTACTTTATAAATATCCCTTGTGAAGATCTTGAATGGAAAAAGAAAAGTTTTCTTGAGAAAACGTAATAATAGATTGATAGGGATTCAAGAGCAGGTTCCTACACGTGATCTTCCAAGATTTGATTGCGATAGCGCTGCATCAATTGAATCATATAATGTAAATTATGCGCTGTAGCTAAGCTCATGCCTGTCAATTCGTTTGCCTTGAATAAATGGTGCAAATAAGCGCGTGTAAATTTGGTACAAGTTGGACACGTGCAGTCTTTTTCGATTGGCGTAAACTCTCTTGAATTCTCGGCTTTAGTGACATTCAAGTTGCCTTGGGCAGTAAATAAAATGCCGTGACGGGCGGCGCGCGTCGGATAAGAGCTATCAAAGGTGTCGATCCCCAAAGGCACGCTGCGCTCGATGGAGGCTAAATCGCCAATGCCCAGTAAGTGGTTCGGCTTTTCCTCTGGAAGTAGCGGAAGGGTAAAGGAAAGAAGCGTATGCATTTCTTCCTTATTTTTTCCCATGCTTCCCCCAATAGCAAATCCATCGAAGTCCAGTTTGGTTAAAAATGAACAGCTTTCTTGCCGCAATTCAGGATTAATCCCTCCATGAATGACAGCATACATCGCTTGTCCCTGAGGATTTTTTAAATGCGTTTCAAGCGAGCGTTTTTCCCAGCGATGCGTTCTTGCCAGCGATTTTTTTAATGACTCATGAGAGATGTGATAGGGAGGCAATTCATCAAAGGGAATAATGATATCTGCGCCCAAATCTTTTTGCGCTTGAACGGACGTTTCCGGTGTCAGCAAGACTTTTGCTCCATCCCGATAAGAGCGAAAAAGGACACCTTCTTCTGTAATCTTAATGACGGATCCGCCTTGTTTTTTTGTGCCGCGGCTTTTTAATTCGTCGGCAACTGATCCATAGGCTAAACTGAAGACTTGAAAGCCTCCCGAATCGGTGATAATGGGCAGCTTGCGATTAATAAATTGATGCAATCCGCCAGCCTGCTTGACAACTTCAGTTCCCGGTTGAAGCAAAAGATGATAAGTATTGCAAAACATGAGCTGCAGGCCGATATCATGCAGGATCGAGTTATCCAGGGCCTTAACAGTTCCGTTGGTTCCAACAGCCACAAAATTGGGCGTGTCGATGATTCCATGCGGTGTATGAATGCGTCCTACACGGGCGCGTGATTTTTTTGAGCGATGAAGAAGCTCGAAACGAAAAGAATTCATGTTTTGACCCATCTCATAAAAGAACTAAAACAAAAAATGACAGCAAGCTTGACGAAGAAGCTGACAAGAATAATATCGAAGAGAGAAGCGACCATTCCATAAAGGCCGGCCACGCTAAACAAGCAAGTATCTAAAAATTGGGAGACAACTAAGGCTAGGCCGGCTCGCAAGGCAAAGCTGGCTTGAGGCATCGCCTTTTTAAGAAAACCAAAAAAACGGATGTCAATTTGCTGAACAATAAAAAATACGCTCATCGAAGCGATAAGTAAGCGAAAAGAAGGGGAAAGGATAGTGACAAACGCCGCCTGCGCTGTATCAAAGGGGCTAGGAATGTAGAGTAAGTGCAATTGGGAGACGAGGGCGAAGAACAGCATAAAGAAAAAGCAAATCCAAGTCGCTTGCTGTGCTTCTTCTCTGCTGAAATACTCTTGCAAAAAGTTGAGGCCTAAAAGACTGCCAATGGCAAAGGCGTCGCTGGCCGTCACATTAAACCCCAGTAAAGTAATTTGCTTGAGGACAAAGAGGTTGGCAATCAAGGCTTGCACGGCAACCCAACTCGTAAGAGCCGCTTTGCCAAGCTTTAAAGCTCCTATTGCAAAACCGATAATCAGCAATGCCTGTATAATAAATAATAATTCATTCATTTTTAAAGAAGATGAGTACAAATCTTATCTTCTTTTGAGACCTAGATTTGTCCTTTAATTATTTAATTTAATTAGATGTTTGGTATTTATCAGAAGCGCAGTTCGTAAAATTGGTCGATCTGATTTCCTATAGCCTTTAGGGCGAATCTATTATAGCAGAAATTTTACTGGAATCAAGGAGAATTTATTAAAAGGGCGAAGCTAATAATGATAAGGTTTAAAGAAATCCTTGTTTTTTTATGAAATCCGCAAAAAGCGAAGCAATGGAAAGAATGCGGATTTTATGGGAATGCTGCACTCTTTGCGAGTGGGGAATACTATTTGTGGTAATAAGAAGATCAATAGGGCTGCGTTCAATATTTTCAATTGCCTGGCCGGTAAATAATCCATGGCCGATTAAGGCTATAATTTGCTTGGCCCCTAGCTCGGCACAGGCATTGGCGGCATGTACAATTGTGCCAGCAGTTGAGCACATATCGTCTGGAATGAAGACCGTTTTTCCAGCGACATCGCCAACGAAAAGATTGAGATTGACTTGGAAAGCATTTATCCGTTCTTTATCGATTAAAGCGATAGGCAGATTGAGCTGCTTGGCATAGGCGCTCGCGATTTTGATTGCCCCTTTATCAGGAGCAACAATAATGGCATTTTCCAAAGAAAACTGCTTGCAATAAGACAGAAGGATTGGGCGGCTGACGAGATGGGTAAAGGGAAGATCAAAGAACCCTTCAATCTGCTCAGAATGAAGATCTAATGTGATTAAATGATCGATTCCTGCTGTTGCAAGAAAATTGGCGACTAATTTGGCTGTGATGCTTGTGTTTGGAGGGCATAGACGGTCTTGGCGGGCATAGGCATAATAAGGTAAAATAACTGTAATGAAATCGGCAGAGGCTCTCTTCAAGGCATCAATCATAATAAATAATTCCATTAGATAAGTATTGGGATTTAAAGCGGGAGATTGCAAAACATAGACGGAGCGTCCTTGGACAGGCTCTAATATATCTACGGCAATTTCTTTGTCAGGAAAAGCATGCAAGTCAATTTTTCCCATAGGAATGGAAGAGAGCGCAGCTATTTCTTGAGCGAGGCTTGGATGGGAAGATCCGCTAAAAAGAATGGGAGTTGAACGTGAAGTCATGGCTGCTATTTGCTTCTTGATTAGGTATTAAGAGAAAGGGGTAAATAATGGTTGAACCATTGAGCCGCTAAGCGCGAAACCTCTTCCAAAGCGCCGGGTTCTTCAAATAGGTGGGTGGCGTTTGGGACAACCGTTAGCTCTTTAGGGCAGGCTAGGACTGCGTAAGCTTGTTGGTTGAGCACCAATACAGTTGAATCGTCTCCTCCTACAATCAATAAAGTAGGAGAGCGGACTTGAGGCAGGAAGTCTCGAGCCAAATCTGCTCGGCCGCCTCTTGAGACAACAGCAGAGATGGTCTTTCCTTCTTTGGCAGCGGCTATCAAAGCAGCTGCCGCGCCTGTGCTGGATCCAAAATATCCAATCGGCAAAGATTTCGTTTGGTTTGTTTGCTGAAGCCAGTGGGTAACCTCCAGCAAACGATTGGCTAGTAATTCAATGTCAAAACGAAATTCGCGGGTTTGTTGGTCGATGCGGTCCTCAGGTTGGGTGAGGAGATCAATCAAGAGGGTGGCCAGCCCATTTTTATTTAGGAAATCTGCGACGGCTCTGTTTCGAGGGCTAAAACGGCTGCTTCCACTACCGTGGGCAAATAGGACAATCCCTTTAGCCTGATCAAAAAGATGGAGCGTGCCCTCCAGGCTTTCTTTCCCGATCGGCACTCGAACTGTTTGTTCTCGAACAGCTGTAAGAGGAATAGGAGAATGGCGAGGGAGAGTTGCTTGATTGGCTGCCTGCTCATCCGCTTCTTTGATCAAATTTAAGACTTCTTGATCGCTGGTTTGGGAAAAGTCCCGGTAGTAAAGCCCAACCCCCCCGAAATCTACTTGGCTATGCAGGCAAAAGACTTCATCCGCAGCCTGCTCGATTAATTCTAAACTATCTGTTGCAGCAACAGGGATGGCGACAATAATTCGTTTAGCCTGCGCCTTTCTCATCCATTGGATCGTCGCCATCATTGTCGCTCCAGTCGCTATTCCATCATCCACTAAAATAACGGTTGCTTTTTTTAAATCTGGCAGGGGATTTTTCTGGTATAAAGCCCGCCTTTGCTTGGCAACAGCTTTTTCCTTTTCTATTTCATGTTGAAGATAAGTTTTAGAGACAGCTAGTGAGTGAATAATAGAATCATTGAAGAATCCGCTTCCATCTTCTGCAATTGCCCCTAAAGCTAATTCGGGCATGCCAGGAGCGCCAATTTTTCGAGGAGTCGCTACATATAAAGGGAGGGAAAGTTTTTTGGCTATTTCAGCCGCGACAACAACGCCTCCTCTAGCAAGTCCAAAGACAAAGGTGTGCTCTCTTTTCGCAAAAAGAGTGAGCGCGGCGGCCAGCTTTTGTCCAGCATCCTCTCGATCTCTAAACATAGGATTACCCACTGAATGTTGTGTTAAAAATTACTTTAATCCAGGAGATATTTATTGAATAGAGGGTAAAACTTTTAATCCTGGGTTCATCCTTTCTCATTTATACTAAGGAATAGATCCTAGAGCATGTATTGAAGCGCTCGATTTGATAGGTCGTTGGAGAGCATTTTAAAAATAGATGGGTGAATCCATCTTTTTAATTTATAGCTATTTGCTGCTAAATTTTTCCCTTAATTGCTCGAGATAAAGATAGATGACAGGAGTCAGAAAAAGAGTGATTAACTGAGAGATAAGCATGCCGCCAATAATGACATAACCGAGAGGCCGTCTTGAGTCGGCGCCTGCTCCTATTCCCATGGCAATCGGAATAGCTCCCATGATCGCGGCGATCGTTGTCATCATGATAGGGCGGAAGCGCACCAGACTGGCATCGAAAATGGATTTCTCGGCGGATTCCCCTTTTTGCCGAATATTGTCCAAAGCAAAATCCACAATCATGATCCCATTTTTCTTAACAATTCCAATCAGCAAAATGATGCCTAAATAGGCATAGAGGGAAAGGGGCTGGCCTGTGAAAAATAAGGTTAACAAAGCGCCGACGATGGCGGGCGGAAGTGTGGAAAGAATGGTGAGCGGATGAATAAAACTTTCATAGAGGATTCCCAAAATAATATAAATGCTCAAAATGGTAATGATAATAAGGAATCCGACGCTTCTGATCGATTCTTCAAAAGTCTCTGCCGTCCCCTTGACATCTCCTGTGACTTTATCGCTGAAGGTAGCCGCTGCCATTTCGCGCAAGTGCTGGAGTCCTTGGCTTAAAGGAATGTTAGGAGCAAGATTGAAAGAGATTGTAACGGCAGGAAATTGCGCAAAATGGTTAATGCTGGCAGGACCTACACTTTCTTTCAAAGACGCAACGGCTTTGAGCGGCACAAGCTGATTGGTTGTGCTCGACCGCAAGTAGATGAAATTTAAGGAAGAGGGATTGCGTTGAAAATTTCGATCGAGTTCTAAGATAACATCATATTGATCCAGAGGGGTTTGGATGCGTGAGATGCGATTGCCAGAGAAACCGAGAGATAAAGTCTGTTCAAAATTGGCAGCATCGATTCCCAATGCCGAGGCTTGGTCTCGATCAATGACTAGAGTTTGTTGGGGAGTTTTTATTTCTAAGTCCGTGGAAACGCCTTGAAACAGCGGATCTTGGCGCATCTTTTGCAGGAGAGCGTCAGCTCCTCGATAAAGTTCGTCTTGATCCAAGCTTTGCATGAGATATTGATAGGCAGCTCTGGCTTGAGAGCCGATGCTCAAATCGATTAAAGGGATATTTTTTAGATAGACATTCACACCTGGAATAGAGTTAAGTTTTTTATTGAGTTGCTGGATGATCTGTCCGACAGGCGAGCGCTGATTTCTAGGAATGAGGCGTATAAAGATTAATCCTTGCCGATAAACCGGCGACGCGCTGATTGACATCAAGGATTCAATGAACGGCTCTTGCCTTAATAGCCTAATAACCTGCTGCTGATAGGCATTCATTTGTTCCGAAGAGGTGCCCTGTTCAGACTCGGTATAGGCGATTAAAAATCCAATATCTTCATCGGGAATAAAATCCGTGGGAAGAATTTTGAATAGGAAAGCGCTCAAAATCACACTGCCAATTCCAATTAAAAGCATCATCCCTCTGTGCTCTAAAGTCCATTTAAGGCCCCTTTCGTAGTGCCTAAGCATCCAAGCATTCAATTGCTCGGAAAGAAAGGCTATTTTCCCTCTATGTAGCTCTGTCCGTGGAGGAAGAAAGCGGCTGCAAAGCATAGGCGTCAGCGTTAGAGAAATAAGGCCGGAAATAAGAGTCACCACGGTTAGCGTGATGGAAAACTCTTGAAAGAGCTTGCCTATTAAACCGGCCATAAAAATAAGGGGAATAAAGACCGCTACTAGAGATAAAGTCATTGAAACAATGGTAAAGCTGATCTGTTTGGATCCTTCCAATGAAGCGTCAAGAGGAGAATTTCCTTTTTCAATCCAACGGACAATATTTTCCAAGACAACAATGGCATCGTCAATAATAAATCCAATTGCTAGAGTCAAGGCCAGTAAAGAAAGATTGTCCAGAGTATAGCCAAGTTGGTAAATGACGGCAAAAGTGGCTATAATAGATAAAGGCATAACTAAAGCCGGAATAAGCGTATCCCGGAATTTGCCTAAATAAATAAAAATGACGAAAACAACTAAAATAAAGGCTAGGACAAGGGTGAATTGCACATCCTTAATTGATTCGCGGATCGATTCCGAGCGATCAAATAAAATAATTAGTTCCAAAGAGCCGGGTAATTGAGTTTTTAAAGTGGCCAGTAATTTTTTCACCGCGTTGGCAACCGTGACTGTATTGGCGCCGGGTTGGCGTTGGACGGCTAAAGTGACGCTAGGTTGATTAATGCGATGGTCAATATAATGGCGTTCGCTGCGATCATCCCTCAAGCTATCAAGAACCATTCCTAAATTTTCCACTCGGACAGGCGAACCATTCTTATAAGCAATGATCAGCGGCCGGTATTCGTTTGCCGTATAAAGGGCGCCTGTATCATAAATTGTTGAGGCTACATGTGTTCCATCAAACTGGCCTAATGGCTGGTATTGGTTGCCGCTGCTAATATTGGCAGAAATGTCCGGCATCGTAAGGCCAAGAGAAGCAATTACCCCTGGATCCACTTGCGCCCGTACGGCTTTGGGCGTTCCGTATACTAAAACTTCGGATACGCCTTCTAGAATAGAGATGCGTTGCCCAATCAATGTATTTGCATAATCGTAAAGCTCGCCCCGCGTCACTGTAGGAGATGTGACAACAAGGTAAAGAATGGGGGTCGCTGAGGGATTGACTTTTTTATAAGTGGGCTCCTGGGGAAGATTAGGCGGAAGATTGGGCCTAGCGCGTACAATGGCCGCATCGACATCGACAGCGGCCAAGTCGATGTCTTTATTGATGTCAAATTCGAGAATGATGCTTGTCGAGCCAAGCGTATTGGAAGAGGTGACATATTTGATTCCCGGAATCGTCATGAATTCTTTTTCGAGAGGGGTAGCGACTGTATTGGCCATGATCTCGGGATTTGCCCCCGGAAAGGGAACAGATACCGTAATGGTGGGGTAATTCACATCGGGAAGATTGCTCACCGGTAAAGAAAAATAAGCATAAAGGCCTAAAATGAGAATCGCTGCCGTCAGAAGGGTGGTCATGACAGGGCGTAGAATAAAAGGCTGGGATAAGTTCATGCTTTCTCTTTTTTCTGCGATTCGTCATTTGAGGCGATATATACTTTAGAGCCGGGAAGCAAGTTTTGCTGGCCTTTGGTGATCACTTTTTCTCCGACTTTGAGGCCGCTTTCAATGACAATCAAGTGATCAACCTGCTGGCCTTTGACCACTCGGCGATATTCGGCCGTCGAATCTTCAGGCCGATAAACATAGACATAAGAGCCGTCTTGGCCGATTTTCACTGCTTCCTCAGGAACTAAAATTGCATTGGGCTTCGTATCGAGGAGAAGGCGTACACGGACAAATTCGCCTGGCCATAGCAGTTCATCTTCATTGGGAGCTTCTCCCTTTAGCATAATCGTACCGGTATTGGGATCCATGTGATTGTCCACAAAGTAAATTTTTCCCTCACGCGGCTCTTTAGGCAATTGAGGCAGTAAGACAATAAATTTCAAATCCCCTTGGTTTCGTTTAAGGGCTTTTTGCACCTCGATAAAGTCCTTTTGTGTAATGGAAAAACGGATATCTGCCGGTGTGATCTGCCTAATGTCTGTAATGGCATTGGGATCATTGGCAGTCACAAGATTGCCCGGATCAATATTATATTGGCTGATTTTTCCATCCATGGGAGAGACAGGCATACACCATTCCAAATTAAGCTTGGCTATCGCAATGTCTGCCTGGTCGCTGAGAATTTGCCCTTTATTTAACTCGACTTGGCTCACATATTGATCATATGTTAATTTAGAAACATATTCCTTTTTTACGACTTCGCTATAGCGTTTGGCTTGCTCTTCAGCAAATTTTAAATTGGCTGTATCCTTAATCAAAGCGGCTTGCGCACGATCTAAATTGGCTTGGAAAGGACGGGGGTCAATCTTGTACAAGGGATCGCCCTTCTTGACATATTGCCCCTGCGCCACAAAAACCTCTTGCACGATTCCGCCCACTTGAGGCCTTAGCTGAACCACTTGCAGGGAATAGACATTGCCGATCGCCTCAATAAAGAGCGGGACGTCTTGCTGGGTAACTTCAGCAACAGCAATAGGGAATCCCTGATGCGGTTTGCCTTTATTAATCGAGCAGCAAGCCAATACGAGTAGCAAAGCCGCATATGGCAAGGCTATATAAGTAAAGGAGAAAGTCAAAAATTTGCTTTTGGCCATACATACTTTAAAAGCATTAAAAATTTTTAGGTGATTTTTTCAACTCGTTAAATTTTAAGAATCTATTGGAAAAGCAGTTTGTTCTTAGCAGAATTTTATAAAATTCGGAAGTGATAAAAAATAAATTTTAATGAGGCTGTTATCTGCCCATCAATCGAACGACAGCCTCTGGGCAGGTGCAAAAAAATAAGCAATGCATCCTCTTCGCTTCCATGCTAGAATGAAATCTTCCCACAAATAGCAAACATGAGTTTGATCGTCTGTTGGAAAAGCGGGATCCATGCATAGAATGTGTTTGGTCTGAGGATCGTATCCTTTGATGACAATAAGATGGCCATTGTCGTAGGAAAGGGGAGCTCCAGGCAAAGAGCCCTTGACGCTTACGACTACCGGAAGCCCAAGATGTAATTGATGAATGACTTGCTGCCATTCCACGCAACGCATGACCCAGCATTGCCAAGCAGGCCCTAATTCTATAAAAGCCTGAGCGGTATTTAAGACCCAATTTCCGTAAATATCAAATCCGCTATCGTGCACTTTTTCAGCAAATTTCAGCGGACACATCTTCTTCTGCGTAAGATAATTAATGACCGCTGCCGTTGAAGAGGGTGAACATAAGCTTCGATGCCTGGGATGAGCTAAAGCGAGTTGAGAAATCCCCGGAATAGGGATATCAATAAAGGAAGAATCCCCTGTCTTATCTTGAAAGCAAAAGTCTTTTAAGCGAGTCGTGCAAGCATGGAAAGCAAAGATATCTTTTAAAATAGCCCCTTGATGGGCCTCGACACGAATTTTGAATCCTGTGGCAGTTTTTCCTTCTAAACAAGTGGCAATATCTTGAAAAACCTGCAAAGAAAACTCTTGTTTATCTTCAAAGCTTTTTTGGTCCTGGTTGGCCCAATAAGCATAAAGATGCCAAGGTGACCAGTCTTCCAATTTCAATGAAAGGGAAAAGGTGTAATATCCATGCAAGGGACGAAAGGCATTCCACGAAAGAATCATTTCATCAAAAGAAGGGATATTGTCTTCTATCCATTCATAGGCTTGATTGCAAGAAAAGGGGGATGCTAAGCGATGATGGTAAATAGAAGAGGCTGGAAAAATTTCTGAAGAGAAAATTGATCCGTTGGACATAAAGCGGCAGCCTTGGTTGAAATTTTTTGGGCTGAGAAAAGATGGAATATTCACTCGATATGGCCCGTTCTCTCCTATTGCCTCTTATGGAGATAACTTCAAATATCGATTATAATGGGTTTTAATATCCTCTCTTAGGAGGGGCCGAATAAAAGAAAAAAGAGCTCGAATCTAAGCGATTATGAATTCGATCCCAGCCTCTAAATATTTAGTGATTGTGATTGTCGATCAATTTTCTTACTGCTTGTTGTAGTAAAATGCTAAAAGCTATAAAAACTAATAGAGGTAAAAGATAAGCACAGAGGAAATTTTAATTAGCTGTAAGTATGATGAATGATTTCCTTCTTTCTACTTTTATTGAATGGGCGCCTGCTGTTGTCCCTTATGCCTACCCGCACCATTATCATATTGGTTTAGTCATTTTATCTTATTTGGTTTCATTTGTCGGGTCTTATGCCAGCTTGTGTTTTGTCACGCAAGCCTTAAATCAAGAAAAGAAAGAGAAGCGAATTCCTTGGTTATTGATAGCTGCAATTACGGCCGGGGGATGTGCAATTTGGACCATGCATTTTATTGGCATGATGGCTCTTAACATTGGAATGGATGTCTACTACGATCTTTCCTTGACTTTGGTTTCTATGTTGCTCGCCATATTAGCAACCGGTATAGGCTTGCTTATTATAGGATTAAGAGAAAAGACATGGCCACGGCTTCTTTTGGCCGGACTTTTTATGGGGGCGGGAATCGCTATGATGCATTATACAGGCATGGCGGCAATGATTTTAGATGCTAAAATGACCTATCGTCCTTTTTTATTTTCTCTTTCGATTGCGATTGCCATTTTGGCTTCAATTGCAGCCCTTTGGCTTTTTTTTAATGTCAAAGGAAAGGGAAAAAAAATGTTAAGCGCTATGATGATGGGAATTGCTGTCTGCGGCATGCATTACACAGGCATTGCAGCAGCCGTTTTTACCCCCCTTCCCTTTTTTCCAAAAGAAGGATTGGATAACTTGAATGTTCAAAAAGCGGATTTTATCTTATATATTGTTATCGCAATCATATTTAATTTAAGCCTACTCGTTTTCATTACCATGCAAGAGCAAGAAGTCGATTAGCATGCTTAGAAGCGACCTTGTCTTTTTTTTCTTTCTACACTTTTCTACTCCTCTCTTTTACAGTAAATATAAAAATAAAATTTTTTGTAATACTGTGAAGATAATTATATTGTCAAATTAAAAGACCTTTGATATAAAACTATATTATAATCTATCTATGTTCTGATTGCCATTTTTGGTAATGGACTTACTGAGAGAGACTGCTGTCGAAGGTTAGATTTGAGAGTTTCCTTAAGAGAAAATAATCTTGAATAGAGACGAATTGGCAAGTCGGCGAGGAAAATTGAACTGTTTTCTTTGCAGCTATTGTTAAGATTTATTTAAACCATTTAAATTGCAGATATTATTGGTCATTTAACGACATCATATAAGTCGCTATGCAACAATTTTATAAAATAAAAGCTTTTCCTTGCCTTGACTTATTACCTCTTGAGCAAGAGATAGCCTTGTTATCTTCTCCCTCCTTTAGTTTTTCCTCCCCTTTAGGGGAGAAAAAATAGCCGAAGCCTTCATTTTTTTTGCATGTACATCAATCGCAAATCATGAGATAATCCAGAGCCCTATCAACCACGGTATTCAGCTTTTAAACCGTTAAGATAAATAAAAAGTTAGGTTAGAAAAAATATATGAATTTTGATATAAAATCTTTACTAACAGGTGTTAACGAGGCCTTTACCTTCTTTCTGGTTTTCCCGACCATTATTCTCTTCGGGCTGTATTTAACTTTTAAACTTCGCTTTGTTCAAATTTCGAAATTAAAAATGAGTTTTTGCTGCCTTCTTAAAAAAGAAGAGAGCAGCCAAGGGAATATTAGTCATTACCAAGCCATATCGGCTGTTTTGGCCGGTAATTTTGGTACGGGAAATGTTTCCGGGATGGCAGTCGCAATTGCGACGGGAGGTCCAGGGGCTTTAGTCTGGATGTGGATCATGGCCTTTTTAGGGGCATCTATTCAGTATGTAAGCTGTGTATTAGGGGTTAAGTATCGCAGGCAAAATGCTGATGGCGAATACGTTGGCGGGCCTATGTATTATTTGAGGGATGGATTGGGGATGAAGTTCTTGGGAACTTTATTTTGCCTTTTTACTATTATGGGAGCCCTCACAGTTGGTAACTTTGCGCAAATCAATTCTGTTACCTTGCCTCTTAAGCAGTTAGGATTAGATCCTTTTATGTGCAGTTTATTGATTGCTTTATTGGTAGGCGCCGTTTTGATTGGAGGTGTCCAGCGGGTTGCTAAGCTTGCTTCTTTTATCGTACCTGTAAAAGCGTTGGTCTATTTGGGTACTGCTATTTTAATTTTGGGCATGCATGCAGACAGGGTTATTCCTGCATTTAAATTGATGCTAGTTTCTGCTTTTGATCCGCAATCTGCTCTGGGTGGGACGTTAGGATTTGGTATCGTTAAAGCAATTAGTTCGGGATTTGATCGTGGAATTTTTGCGACAGATGCCGGGACGGGGATTGTTCCTATTTTACAATCTAGCGCACGCACGACCAATCCCATTATGGACGGAGTCGTGACGTTAGTAGCACCTTTCTTGGTCATGATTGTTTGTACAACAACAGGCCTTGTCCTTTTAGTGACTGGAGCTTGGCAAGAGGAAGGGCTTCAAAGCACTAATATGGTTACGCATGCGTTTGCAAGCGGACTAGGAAATTCCATTGGAGCTTATATTGTCATTATTTCCCTCATTCTATTCGCCTATACGACTATTTTAGCTTGGGCCTGCTGCGCTGAGAAAGCAATTGGTTTCTTGTATGGAGCGCGCTATGCCGATCGCTTTAAGTATATCTATACGGCTCTTATCCCCATAGGGGCAGTTTTGCATGTGGATTTAATTTGGCGCTTGGCGGATGTCTCTATTTCTTTAATGCTGTTGACCAATTTAATTGGAGTTATCGGTTTATCGAAGCAAGTCATTGGGGAAAGCCGCAGCTTTTTCTTGAAAAAAGTGGAAAGAGAAACCGAATCATTTGAATTGGAAGCGGTTCAGTCTTAATCTTGCCGCTTTGCAGAATAACCTGAGTGTGGAGTTTTTGTCCTTTGACTGCGTGAAAGAGCAAAAAAACCACACTCATGTTAATAAGTAACATCCCTTAAAAAATTTTAATAGATTTACTTTGGCCTTGAAACTTCAGAAAGGACAATTAAAGACTTGTTCTTTTGCTGAATAAATTCTAATTTGCTTTTTGCATAATAAATTCCAAAATAACGCGCGGATAAAGCTGGCCATGCATGTGGCTGGTCGATTCTCGCTGAGTAAACCCGACAATGTTGAAAAGCGGCTGAAATTCCTGTTCGATATCTTCTTTGGAAAAGATGACGGAGGGAATGGAGGTAAAAGGATCGATGATCGTTCCATAGGTCTTGCTGAGGTCTTGCCTTAGAGGACCATAAAACCCATCTTCATAAGAAGCTAGGCTCAAAAGGTAAAACCCATCATCTTTTAAAACTCGATGAAGTTCTTGCCTATATTGAAAGCGCTGTTGCTCGTCCGTCTGATGTTTATAGCAGAAAATATCAATAGCTGATTCAAATGTTTTGGCTGCGAAAGGTAAAGGATCTGTTACTGATTGGCAGTAGGCTTTAAGAGGTAATTTTAATTTTGAGGCCAATTCTTGAATAAATAGACTATTCTCAGGCAGCAAATCAATGCTGAAAGTATCAAAGCCCTTTTCAGCAAAATAGAGAGAGTTGCGCCCTTTTCCACAGCCTAAATCTAAGATGGGGCCTGCGGTTTTATGTTGCTCTTCCAAAAATTGCATAAAGTGGATCACGGCTTGACTGGGTTGCGTTTTGTAAGAAGAGGGAATGCCTTGCTGAGAGTATTCTTTTTTCCAAAGACTTTTAAGAGACATAAAATTTCCTAAATTAGCCTGATTGATGCTTGATGAATTAAGATAAGCGCCGACGCGCGTTAGCTGCTATATGGGCCTGCCTTGTAGGTTCAGGAAGCCGATAGCCGGCTAGGCTGTGCATGACAATTTCAATAGCTGTTTCGAGCGTTATCCGATGGCCTGCTGAAATAATAAGCGGATTGCAATTTCTTTTGGTACGCAAGATGGTTGCAATCGGTTGTTTTTTCCATATTAAGGGAACATGGCTTCCAACCGCTTCCCCTAATATTCCTTCCGGCTTTCCGACCAAGATGGATTTAGCCACTCCAATTGTTGGAATATCAAGTAAGACGCCTATATGGCTGGCTATGCCTAGACGGCGCGGATGGCTGATGCCATGTCCATCGACTAAGATAATAGAAGGGCGTTTAGGGAGCTTTTGAAAAGCCTCAATTAGAGCGGGTGTTTCCCTGAAAGCTAAAAAGCCGGGTATATAGGGAAATGTTTGTTGCTGAGCGGCAGAGGCCTGAGCTTGCAATTTGAGCGATTCTTTATCAATTAAGACTGCACTGGCATAGACCATTTGCTTGGGATCCTGCAAATTATTGCTAACATCCATTCCTCCCAGCAGATCCACTGTACCAAAATCATCTACCAAACGCACGCGATCGGCGAGATGTTGTTGGATCTCGCTGGCTTCTTCTAAAGAAGAAGGAAAAAGCCAGTTAGATGGAATATTGATATTCATGGCCAGCCTCCTCAATTAAAACCAATCCGCCCAATCAAAAGACGCCTTGATACGCACGCATGAATTTTACCCGCGGATGCATTAAAAACCCATTAGCGGCTTTAAGACATCCTCTTATTAGATCACCAAACAACCGGAAGGGTATTTGAATGATTTTGAGCCTTTAAAATCATTTCAGCGACTTCACGCACAGCCCCCTGGCCACCTGCTTTTTCGCATACATAATCAGCAATGGCAAGAATAAGAGGCACGGCATTACTAGGGCAAGCGCGGAAACCGGCAATCAGCATGGGAGCTTCATCATTGACATCATCGCCCATATAGGCAATCTGTTCCAAAGACAACGCTAATTTTTCGGCCAACTCTTCCAGTGCTTGCCTTTTTGCTTGGCAGCCTAAAATGACATGCTTAACTTTTAATTTTTTAGCTCTTGCGGACACAATAGGGGAAAGTTCGCTAGTCATAAAAGCTATTTCAATACCCGCTCGCTGCAATAAAGTGAGGCCCATGCCATCTTGAACAAAAAATCGCTTAAGCGTATCCCCTTCAGCCGAATAGTACATGCCTCCGTCTGTCAATGTGCCATCGATGTCCAAAACAAGCAAGCGGATTGCTTTTAAACGTTCATCTAAATTCATTTTTTTCCTTCTATTCTTTTTATTCCGGGACAGCCACTTTCATAATAATTTTGTTTGCGGAACCCATAGCCGCTAATGGCGCATGGGCATCTTCGGGAAAGAAGATGGCAAAAGTGGTTGCAGGAAGAGGGATCCATAAAGATGGGGCATCGGAGAAGAAGGCAATATCCTTGTCTGATTGATAATCTTGTTTGATTTGTTGGCATTCTTCCAGCGGTTTCCAACCGATTTCTTCAAACCCCGAAAAAGTATATTGGATATCAATATATTGCCGATGAGCTTCTAATACCGCTCCTTGGCGAGACTTACCCTGTACCTGTTCGAAAATGGCAATGAGCTGTTTTCCTGCGATTTCTGTTCGAGAAGGATGAAATGTTTGAGTGCGGGAAGCTTGGATTAAAAATTGAAAAGCCTCCTCAAATCCTGGATGAATCTTAAAATAGCGCTGGCAGCGGCTGAGAGAATCAACGATCATGCAACCTCTTTTAATGGCGATTTCTATCAAGTTTGTATAAGGTGAGAGTATGAAAGAGTTTAAGAAAAGCAGAGATAAATGTACAGTTAGAGACTGTTGTCGAATGCAACAAAACCCTCTTAACGTTGAAAGTTTTGAGTGAATTCAGTTAGCTTTTGATTGGCCTCGCTCATACTAAGCAGGTCTTGATAATCAGGCTGTTCGCTAACATAATCAGGGCGATAAAAATAAGTGATCCGCCCTTTATAAAGCACAAACATGCCAGGCATTTGAAAGGGATCGGAATGAATGGCCCCGGAGCCGTTGGTCCAAAGCGATTTAATCCATTCTTTTCCCACATAAGGATGAAATAATTGTAAAAGAGTATGGCGTTCTAGCCCAAAGGCATAGTATAAATGGCGATCAGGATCCGAAATCGTTAAGAAATCCTCTAAGCCATATCTTTTAAAAAAAGACTTTGCTTCTTGTTCGTTGTCCATATGAATAAAGATAATTTGATAGCCTCTCTTTTCTAACGCTTCTCTTTGCCTCATCATGTGCCTGAGGGTTTGACGGCAAAAAGGGCAGCCTATATATCTTAAAAAAACGATGAGCAAGGGGGTTTGATTAGAGAGCTCCATTAATGTCTTTTTCTCAGAGGATATGATCGTATATCTGATAGCCTCGTCGGCTGTTTCAAAAGCAAAATGCCGGCCAATATCATGCAGATAAATTTGATAAGAGTGATATAAGTAGAAGCTGTAAAGAATGAGCCATATACAGCCAATCAAGATCCAAAAGGCATTTTCTGGAGCTATAAGAGGCTGATTTGCATCAAATAGCAATTTAATGATGACTCCTATTAGAAACAGATTTGTGCAAATTAATAATGGCCATAAGCGCTTGGGATCAATGGCGATAATCAAACTGCAAG
This sequence comes from Candidatus Protochlamydia phocaeensis, assembly GCF_001545115.1. NCBI lineage: Bacteria > Pseudomonadati > Chlamydiota > Chlamydiia > Parachlamydiales > Parachlamydiaceae > Candidatus Protochlamydia > Candidatus Protochlamydia phocaeensis. The sequence continues at coordinate 135,093 of NZ_FCNU01000011.1, read as the reverse complement.
ATCCGGTCAATAGAAAAAGCAGGGCGTAATCCCAAGTTGGCTCATTGCTAAGTCTATAACTTGCTGCCCAAAAAAATAAGCAAGCAATAATTAAAAGAATTCTCATCCACTTGCCGGAAGATAAAAAAAAGAAATTCATGAAGCACTCTAAGTAATGGCTATTCAAAAAAATATCATGGAAAAATTGTTAACGGCCCCTCAACTGTCGTTTAATTCGAGTCTATTTTTAAGCGAAAGGAAAATCAATGAAACTTTTTACTTCTAAAATTTCTATATTCTTCTTGATCCTTATCAGCGCTTTTTTGACGGGGAGCTTTTTACAGCATCAAATCGCTTCTGCCGGGGATTTAAACCGCTTAGCTCAAGGACAGCCTACGCTTGGAGACGCAGAAGCTCCCGTTCAACTCATTATTTTTGAAGAGCCGAAATGCCCGGATTGCAAGCAATTTACAACAATGATCTTTCCTTTGTTAAAGAAAGACTTTATTGATACTCATCAAGTTCGCTATACAATTATACCGGTCTCTTTTGTGCCAGGATCCATGCCTGCTGCTATTGCATGCTTATGCGTGTTTAACCAAAAGGGAAACCGTCCAAACCACGACTTGTTTTTTTCCTATATCAATTACCTCTATTCTCATCAACCTTCCGAATCGGAGGATTGGGCAACGCCTGCCAATTTAGAAAAATGGGCTAAGGAAGCCCATCCTGCCATTCGCATTGATGAGTTGAAAGAAGGGCTTAAGCAAGGGCTATATCGCTCCCAAGTAGAAAAAAATACTGAGGCAGGCCTTGCTCTTATGCATGGCGAGCTTACAACGCCAACTCTTTATATCAATGGCAAGCAAGTCGAACAAATGACCTATAGCGAGATCAGCCGATTGATCAATCAAGCGCTAAAAGAAAAATAAAACGTTTAGTTGCGGGTTTATCCGTTTTAAAATATCCAGTTGCCATTTGTTCATCTCCGCGGCTTTGACGCAGTCGAAAGGGCAAAAAAACTCCAAACTCAGGTTAGCAAGCGATAGGGGATAGCGGGCAATATTTACTCAATATTGTCCGCTATCTCAATTGCTTCTTAGGGAGAAAGTGATCTCAAATATAGGGGGATGGATTTAGGGATACGCCTTAGGAGCTGATGAAATCGCAGTCATTTGATAAGCTTTTATATTGAAAGTGAAAGGATACATGTGCTCAACTAATTCTTTTATAAAGGTTAGCATATCCTCTTGCGCGTCTTCTTTTGTTTTTCCTTCGGATTCAAAGCGCAAAAATCCCATATTGGGATCGAAGACCCAAAAATGCTGGCGTTGCATATCTTGACGGATCAAAATCGCATGGCCTGCTCTCGTTCCCTCTTTCTCCATGATTAAACTTATGTGCAGCCAGCCCTGGGAGCTCGCAAGCTTCGTTTCTTGTTTCTTGAACCAATTTTTCAAGTCAGGTTCGTTGGCATCATAGACTAAATCTAAGATACATTTATCTTTTGCAAAGCCTTCCTTGCGAAGCAAATGGCGAGGTAGCACAGCGCGATTAGCCGTATTTAAAAAGTGAAGGCCTTGAAGATAGCGGTCTTCATTTGTCAGCTGAATTTCAGCTGCAAGATCTTGTACAGCTATATCAGGATTAGACTGAGCTTTTAGACGAATGCGCTGGCAGAGGCCCCAGCATACGCCTTTTCCCAAGACCTCATTATCATTCGAATAGCCTTGGATCATCTCAATAACAATGTTTTTTCCCCATTTTGTATAAAACTGCAAATCCTTTTGGATGATGTCAATGTGCTGCGCTTTTTCCCACTTTATTTTTAAATCTTCCCGATCGATGTACTTAGCTTGATTGTTTTCAAGAAGGCTTCGAAATTTCTCTACCTGTATACTTGGATCGTTAAAAATCTCCTTTATCTTCTTTTTAGAGAAAAATTGTCGAATGCTGCTTTGCGTCTCTTCCTCTTGAACAATTAAAATCATAGTCTTGATCGTTTGAGCGGTAATGGAGTCAGGTTGAAAAGGAAAGCTTTCCGGAAAGCTTATCTTGAATTGCTTGTGAAGGTCTTTTAGCTCGTCTTGAATGCGTATATATAAATCATAAGCGGCTTGAAATTTTTGCACTTTGTCTTGATCTGTCAGGCCGACCACCTTCAAACGGGCTTTCAGGCTGCAAGATTTAATGGCTTCTTTAAAAAGCTGTAGAGGGCTCGTATAATGTTCTTCGATCAATTGATTCTCTATGACTTCTTGGACTGTGCGGTAAATTAAGTCTTTATCATAATAAGGGGAATCCGGGTTGATGGAATAGCCTAGATGCTTTAATACGCTCACTTCGCCTTCCTGGCCTGAAATTAAATGTGATTTAAGCCTTAATTCCCGGTTGAGATAGGCTTGGTTAATGATTTTCTGCAAGGCATCTCGTCTAGCTTGCTGCTCGCTTGGCGTTAAAGGCTTTAGTACAGCCGTAATATCAAATTTCTTCTCGATCAATCGCTCATCCAAAATAAGGTCGCGGCTCGCGGATTCCTTAATCGCAACAAGTAAATGATCAAACTGGTCCTTGGCGTGCGCCTCTCTCAAGCATCTCAAGATATTTTCTTCCGTTTCTAAACTCATCAAGCGATGTCCTTCCTGAAAGTCTGCTAAGTTCATCTTAGACAGAATGCTGTCTACCCAGCTGCTAGAACCGAACTCTCTCTCGATTTGTCCTTTAATACGCTCTAGAGCCTGCTGATTGTGAAAAAACGCTTTGACTTTATCGGTTAGGTTCTGAATTTGCTGGTTAGATAAAATAAAAGAAGAGCCTTTCATTTCTTCAGGAATAAGGCCAGGATAGACAAGAGCCTGTTTAGCCAATTCCTCTCCAAAAGCTGCCACTAACCCATGATAAAACTTTTGATATTGCTCCTGCTGGACTAGGCTAACGCGGGCGCGATCCGTCAAATCCAAGATGTTGTCCAGTTCTTCTGGACTTAAAGCGCTATTGTTTTCTTGAAAACGCTTCTCTAAGAGTTCTGCTAATTCATCAATTTTCTCTCCGCGTTCCGCCATGAAATTTAAAGAAGAGTTTAGGGAGGATTGCGTGGAAGGATTTATAAGGAATTGTGGTTCAGTAATGTCTGGAACGCGAATGGGTGTAACAGATAAAGAACTAGCAGAAGGGGTGGGGGCAAGATTGGAAAGACCTGTTTGATTGCTTGGAAGAGGCGCATTTTCTCCTTCTTTCCTCCTTTTCCAACACCGAGAAAAAAGCTCATATATTAAAAGAATAAGTGCACCTGTTATTAACCCGACTCCAGTCCCAATAGCTAGAGTGGCAATAACCGGCAAACCTAAGGTGCAAGCTGTTGCAAAAGCAGCCCCTATGCCAAGCAGTGTACAGAGTGCTACGACAGAAACCTTAGTAACCAAAGATAGCGAAGGCATATGTGCACTTGCTGCAGATGAAGAAGAAGGACTGCGATAATCAATAGGAGAAGAGGAATGTGTAGTAATTTGCATAATTATGCTTACCTGTTATATTTCATATTTTAATATATTTAGTATTAATTTGTTTGTTTATTTATTGTTTACTTTATATATGTTCTTAATGTGTTTATTTTTAAGTCTTTTTGAAGATTTTATAAAATTCAATCAAATTTAGACTTGCTTGTAAGTTTGAATTTTAATTTGAGAAAAAATTATAATGAGGAATTGGTGAGTAAGTGGAAAAAGTTAAAAAAATATTTACATTCTACCTTGAAATCGACATAGTGAGATTTGGGGCCTTATTAATAGCGTTCGCTCTCACCTTAAATTGCCTTATGAAAGAGGCAAAAATCAAGATAGGAGAGTTGGCATGATAATTGAAATTAGTGTTGCTGTCATCGCTGCGGCCTTCGTTGTTTTAGTCATTTATTTAATTGTGATGACTAAGGCATTACGATCTATGTTTGGCCAGGTCAATCATTTGATTGTTGATGCACGAAAGCAATTAGATGATATTGGTTTCGAAGCGAAGAAAGCAGTGGAGCACACGAACGAAATAAGTGCCGATTTAAAGGAAAAAATGGAATCTTTAGATCCTCTTTTTAAATCGGTTGCCAATGTAGGAGAGGTTTTAGAATATAAGACCGAAGAGCTTAAACAAAAAGCGATTCATTCCTCCTCCATACCAGAGGCAGTAGCTCCAGCGTTAATTCCTCCGCAAAATGAGAGAAAGCATACAGATAAAGAGGATGTTATTGTTGCTGATGTTCTTGAATTAGCAGGTCTAGGCATTCGCCTATGGCAAAAACTAAAGAAAAGGAGATAAGCCATGACGAACCATATTAATTCTAAAGAATTTTTAGTAGGTGCGGCTGTTGGGAGTTTATTAGGAGGAGTGGCTGCTTTGTTGACCGCTCCAAAATCGGGAAAAAGGTTGAGAGGCGATATTAACAATATGTATTGCGACCTTTCAGACCGTACTCAAGATGTGGCTCAGCAAGTTTCTAAAAGAGGGAAATCTCTGGCCAAATCAATGAGTTCGCAAACTTGCGATTGGGCTGATAAAGCGAAATGTATTGTGAGCGGAGTAAAGAATTGGGTTGGCCTAGAAGAAGAGGAAGAAGAAGAAACAACCCGTGATTTGCTGATCGGCGGATTGGTCGGGGGAATTCTGGGTGCAACAGCAGGCTTATTACTGGCTCCTAAAGCAGGCAGCGAACTGCGGGAAGACTTGGCAGATGCTTATAATGATGTTTCAGATAGAACCCAGGATATGGCAGAAGAGATTGCTAAAAAAGGCAAATCTTTTGCTAAAACGGCCAGATCCCGAACAAACAAGTGGCTAGAGCTGGCAAGAGAAGTTGTAGATGAAATATCGGGGCAAGTACAGGAGAAGGGAGAAGACTTTACCGATACAGCAAAAGACCGTTTAAATGACATTATGGATTGGGCCGCTTTAGGAATGCGCGTTTGGAAAGGAATTAATAGCAAGAGATAATAGCCATGACAAGCAGTTCAGGCCATAGCTATAAGATTATAGATGGCTATGGCCGTAGGCGTTCTGAATAGTTAATGTTGAAAGAAGGAGATAATGTTATGGCAAAGCAAAATAATAATCTGCTGATCGGAGCCGCTATGGCTGCCGGTCTTCTGGGCACATTGACAACGCTTTTGCTTCCAAGGAAAAGAACGGGATGGACTGAACAGGCAAAAGAAATAGCGGATAAAATTGTAACGAAAAGGAAAGAGACGACTAAAAACCGCTTGATAGGGGGAGTGGCTGGCGGTTTGGTTGGTGTCACAACAGCCCTTTTATTTGCTCCTAAATCAGGAAGCGAATTGATTAAAGACATGTCTAAGCCATTTACAGAGACAGCTAAGCATACGGCAACTCCAGCAAAGAAAGCCGTTAAAAAGATCTCTAAGCAGAAAGCTTCCCATGGCCCTGCCCATCATTCTCCAGCCGGCCAAGCCAAGGCTGCAGCTAAGCCTAAACGTACTGCTGCAACAGCTAAAAAAGCGCCTAAGCACGCGGCTCCCATAAGGCATGAGAGCGTTGCAAACGAAGCGAAAGCTTAGAGAGAGAGATTAGCCTGTTTAGTTAGAACTAATCTCTCGAATAAATTATTCAGAAGGAATATGTAGGCGATCTTTAATTTGCATAAAGATAAAAGGGCTTGCCATTAACAAGCCGGCGAAGATAAAAGATAAGATTGTTGCTTGCACAGTTAGGATGCCATCTTGGTAGGCTCCATAAAAGCTCCAAATCGAAATCGGCAAAAACAGTAAGATCGCCGTAATGATGCCTGGCGAAAAACGGCGCTGAACCAATGTCGGGAGGATATGAAATCCCACGCCGTTGATCAATTGCAAGGCCGGAATGATAAGGGCAAAAGATGGCAAGACCCATCCGACCATAGCTGCACAAATGCCTGTGATAATGACAACTCCATTGGCAATATAGAAATCTGCCCATGTGAGCGTCTTAAGTCCTAACACATTTCGAGACCAGTAAAGCCAATTCAAAGCCTTCTCTTCAAAAATGTGAACAGCATAAGCAAAGAGACAGAGCCATAACAAATATTCATGCGACATTTTATTCCTCCTTAAACCAAAATGTTAAAGTTGTTTTTAAGTTTTAAGGCGTAAAATGTCAAAATAATTAGATAAAGTGGCTTAAAAATTCCAAATTTGGGTTAAGGATGCTAACACTGCAGCTATTTAGCTGCTGAATTCACGAGAAAAGGTTGTTGGTTCATCTGCTCGCAAATCAGATGCTTAAATAAATCATTAAGCTCAATATGTACATGCTTGGCTGGATTTCTAAGCTCCTTTTCCACCTTTTTGACAATAAAGCGGAGAGCTTCTTTGTCAGGATTCGTTGTATAACCCATTCCAAAAGCAGCGAAGGCTAAAAGCAAGCATAGGGCATCTATGCAATTTTTCATCAAATCACCCTGGCTGAAATACAATGTACACGCATAATTTGCTGTTTTAAAGTAAATGAAAATGGAAAGAATAAAGAACAAAAGCGCAAAGCCAAAGAAAATGATGCGATAGGCCTTATGCTGGCGCCTTTTAAAAGTATAAACATAATGGTAATGAAGAGAGATAGAACGACGAAAAAAATCAATGTCTACAATCGTTTCTGTCTTTTCCTGTTTCAAAGGATGAGCATGACGATACGTATGCAAAAATTTTGAATAAGAAATGGAGTGGGAAGGGTTAAAAAAAATTCTCTTGTCAGTCATTTTTCCTCATCGATTTTTCTGAACAAAAGAAATAATTAAATTTTGCAAATTCAAAAAACAAATTTAAATGAATTTTATTTCAATTCAATCTTTGGATTTGCAACAACTTAATTAAATCGAGTGTTTTTTTTGTTGATTTGTTTGTGGATCTTTAAAATTTATTAACTATTTATACATACATATTGATTTTTAATCAATTAAAATAAATTAATTTGTTGATTATCTGGAATAAATAAGTGCTTATTTGTGAAATAAGAATTAGATCAATATTGTAAAAGAGCGTTCTTTTTCTAGCAATAAAAGTCCCAAAAGTCATTAATAATCAATGACTTTAAGATGAGATGGACTTAATAACCCGCGTTCTTTTCCCTAAAAGGAAATCATGTCGCCTATAGGCTGATAGGTTTTAAGAAATCTCTAAGGAGAGATAAGCTGTTCTTTCCATTGCTGATGATGAAGGGTGTATTTAATGGATTCCGAGAAATTTTGCGTGCCTAAGGTATAGAAAGAGATCGATTCAGGCAGCAAGCGGTAGCCGCAGTAGTGTTTACATACAGGTAAAGGTTGATCTTTAAATGTCTTCGTTAATTTTTGAAATTCATCTTCTAAGATGGCAGCGGAAGAAATGGGCTGACCGGATAGAGGTGCGTATGTGGAAAAGCGCAGCTGCCTCTCTTGCGGCAAGGCTTTCCAAAAAGATTCATTTTCTTGTTGCGTTAGAGAGATAATGTTGCCATCTAAAATGACCTGACGTTGCTGCAAGGCAAGCCATAAAGTCATGGAAGCGCAAGGGTTCTCTCTTAATTCATGCGTCTTCTTAGTTCCTAATTGAGTAAAAAATACAAGGCCTTGTTCTGTTAGCTCTCTAATTGCAACAATTCGGCTGCTAGGAACTCCTTGAGGTGTAGCTGTAGCCAATACCACGCGATCGGGGAAGGGGGAGCCCAATTCCTTTTCTTTTTCCAGCCAAGCCTGAATTCTGTTAAAGGGAATGGAATAAGCAATTAAAGACATAAATACCTTATTAAAATGTTCGAATTTTAAAAAGGCGATTTTATAGAAAAAAAGACAGATGTGCAAGACTTTAGCGAGAATAAACATCTATCCGGAATTAATTCACACCCTAGCTATGAGCTACTCTTCTTGAATTGAATGGCGCTCAATATTTGTCTAAGTCTATTTTCATCTTCTTCGTCATAGATGTCCCCGATGATTTCTTCAAAGATGGCTTCCATGGTGACAATGCCGATTTTATTATTTCCGGCATAGACAATAGCCATATGTGCCCTTTTTTCCTGCATAGTGCGCAGGGCTGTTAAAAGGGGCGTTTGGTCTGAAATTTTGAGGGGAGCATGGATAAGAGAAAGCCAATTGAGCTGCCCGGTTTTTTGAAAGGCCAAGAACTCTTTTGCGTTGATGATTCCCATAACCTCGTTATTTTTGATGACAGGCAGCCGTGTATGTCCTGATGAAATGATTATATTTTCAACTAGCTCGAGGGGGTGGTTTTCTTCTACATAAGTGACCTCAGGCCAGCTTACCATAATTTCTTTGACAACTGTTGTCTCTATTTTAACGATATTAAGGACATATTGCCTGTTGGGCGCAGAAAGAATATCTAATTCTATCAAAGAGCTTTCTAGAAAGGGTTCTTCCTTCCCATGCTTCTTGGGAATGAAGTGGATAATTTTTTTAGTAGACCATTCAAAAATTGTTACAAAGGGATTTAGAAGCCTGCTGATGAAATGCAGCCAAGGGGCTGACACTGAGGCAAAGAATAGAGGCCTTCTGAGAGCAAACGTCTTTGGCACAAGCTCTCCAATTACCACGCTCGCATATGTCAAAGGAATAACCACAATCAATAAGGAGAGTATTCTGGCCAGGGTCTCGCCTACCGCAAAGCTTGACATTATCCAAGGGGTAAGAAACTCTTCGGCGCCAGATCCTCCAATAGCTGCTGCTAAGGCGGCGACAAAGGTGATTCCAATTTGGATCACGGACAAGGTCCTTTCAGGCCTCTCTCGTAGGAAAAGTAATAGCTTAGCGCGTTCGTTCCCTCTCTTGGTCAATTCTCTTAAAGCTGGAATACTGACAGCAATAAAGGCTGTTTCCGCATTGGCTAAAATGGCATTCATTAACACACAGAGAATGATGATAGCAATATCAAGCATGATTGCCTAAAAGGGTGTATTAAAACCGCTAAGAGTGGGTCTTGAAAAGAAGAGATTAATATACCCTCTTAGAAACTGTCCACGATTTGAAATCGTCTGTTTGTATACTTTATTTATAAACCGGTAAAAATTTTTCGTCATATTAAAAAATAAGGTTAAAAATTTTTCCGCGCTTCTAGCAAAATTGAATAGCTAAGCAGACGATTTCAAATTGTGCAGGCCTTGTGCAGAAAAGGAAGTGGAATGACAACATCAAGCCGATTCGATCCTTTAAGTTGAAAGGTCATCAGTCTATAAAGGAATCCGCTCAAGTAAATGTAGGGGAAAGAGGTCAATCAGATAAAAGGGACGGAAGAGGTAGGATTCGAACCCACGGTCGGGGGCTGCCCGACTTCTGTTTTCAAGACAGACGCATTCGGCCACTCTGCCACTCTTCCGTATAGAAAAACAACTTATTAGGTTATCACCTAATGACTAGATTAAGTCATGATTTATACGCCATTCTCCCTTATTTGGTCAACCTTTTTTACATGCAAAAATGTTTTTTTAGCTAGGCATTGATTATAAATTGTTTATGTCTAATTGCTTAAAAAGCGATATTTATGGTATCGATGTTTTTTGTTTTTTTTGTATTTATTTCTCTAATGTAAATATAAATTTCAAAAACAATTTAATAATAATTAAAACTTTGCAATAATTAAAAGTAGATAGGAATGAAATTAAATATAAAGGGGGGCATATGCCAACCCGTGGTCATCATAACCTTTCTATTATTGAAGCGGTTGAAACGCTATCTAGCATTGCAGATTTAGATTTCGACCGAGAGATTGGAATTGCACAACAACATGAATTTGTTTTGCAAGACGAAAAGATAGATTACAAAACAGTGCATTGGCTGCATCAGGCTGATGCCTCTTCCACTGTTCATCTTGTCCGAGAGATTTTCCGGGTTATTTTACATTATTTGCGCCAGTTCTATCGGAAAGAATATGGCTATGTCACCGATCAAAAAACCATAGAGGGGATTAAGACCATTATGGTTTTGGTGGGGGAAGCTGCGAAGAAATTAGATAAGTATACCCATCTTTTCCACCAGGCGCATAAGAAGAGTGTGACTGAATTTAAGGAATATAAGCAATTGCAAGAGTTTTATTTGTCTAAGATAGCGCGTAAGATTGATGAGGGCGTTTTAGGAAAATGGATTCTTGGGCTTTCGCTTGGAAAGTGGAAAAAGCAAAAATCGATAGAAGCGGCAACCAGCCGAGCAAAGACTTTGGCTGAAACCAAGCATGTCTTTGTTGATTTAGAAACAGTGAAGAAAGATACGGAGTATGAATTATTCTTTATTCGCAAAGAAGATGGATCGCGTTTTTTCAGCCCTCGCCTTTTGCGCAATATTAAATTGGTTTGCGACTTTGGGGATTACTTTGGGGAAAAAAAAGGAATAGATCCATTGGAAGGAATCGCTCACTGGCATGACCGCATCCTTCATAATTGTGCAAGGCAGCTTGTAAAAGCTTTAGGCTCTCGCTTTCAGCATTTTTTTCACGACATAAGGAAGATAAAGAATCAAGAGTTGGTTGTCATTTTGAATAAAGCGTTAATGGCTTTGCTTCTCAGCTCTCATGCGCAGAATCTATTGCGTCATAATCCCACTAAGAGCTGCAGCGAGTATTTCGAGGATTTTCAAACATTTTTGCGCGAAGCGCTTCATAACCGCACTTACCAGAAATGGCTGGTTTATCCCCCCAAAGAGCACAATCACATTGCTCACGATCTCTTAGATTTTATTCATACGATCTGCCGCCATTTATATGCCAATTTGCAAGGCCTTGAAGAAATGGTTCCCATCATTCATAAATTAGTCCATGAATCTCATCAAATGGTTTCTAGAGAACATGTTGAGGCTGCAAAAGAGTCAAAACTTATTTCGAGCCGATTGGGAGGCGATTATACAGCCATGATGAAATTGATGAAAAGGCATCCCAATGGCCCTTTGCTGAAAGTTTTGGCGATCCTGGAAGAAAATGCCTTCCATGTGTTCGATCCGCTTTTACAGCATAATATCCCTAATCAACTTTTTGATCTCTATATGCAAGATAGGCGTATTTCTCATTTGCGCCTGGCGGCGCCTATTTATCAGGAATTTATTAATAAGGCCATCGTTGACGAAGAGTTCAAGGGATTTTTAAGAGGGTATAGCCAGCCAGGGCTAGAGAGGAAACATTTGCTCATTAATTTGCAGGATCGGACTTCTTGGCGCGAGCATGCCCGTTGTGCGGCTCTGGAAGATCTGCAGCATCGGCCCGGAATGGCAAATGCCTTATGCGTAGTTACCTTGGCTACGGATACGGATTTTTACCATCAACTGACTCCTTATCATCAAGTCAATCATGTCCATACTTTTATGGAGCAATTTAAGGAGCATTTGCAAAGCGAATATTCGGGCTTTTATTTTCCCTCTTCTATTCCACGGCAAGAATTGCTGCAGTTTATTGATAAAGCCTTTGAAGTCATCCATCGCGTATTCTTTTCAAATAAAAATGTTTTGCTAAGAGAACATCGCTTGGATTTCATTGAAATCTTTTATCTCTTTTTGCAGCTAAAGGTCATTGATTGGGTCTCTCCAGATTCTTTCAGCTTAACTTGCAAAGATGGAATAGATATAGGTGAAGCCTATAGCATTGAGCTCTTTACCTTCTTAAAATTGATGAGCGGGCAAGAATGGACGGAAGCGGATTGGGATCATCTCAATTTCATGCTCTATGCGCCAGCCTTATTGATTCGAGAGCGCGTCATGCTGCCCGAGCGATTCAATCGCATGCTAAGCGCCTTAAGGACGATTGAAAATGCGCAAGCGGAATTTGGCCTGGATCATTTTAAAGCCATTGTTCAGGAAGGTTTTTTTGGCGTATTCAAAACGTCTTTATTGGAATCTATACTTTTGCTTCCGCGCTAAAAGCAGAGAAAAAAAATGACCATTGGCAAAGCCCTTATAATTTTTTTCCTCTGCATTTTTTCCTGTTGCAAAGAGGTGTGCGGCAATTTCGAGAATCACACTCATTCTTCAAAAGGAGCGCGATTCAGTGGAATTTAAGATAAGGAATAAATTTTCGCATATTTATCTTTTAAATACGTAATATAAGCATCCGCACTAAACGCCTTTCCGGTTGCTTGCTTGAGAAGCTCTTGCGTTGCAAAGCGGCGGCCATGCTGATAAATCTTGTCTTGAAGCCATTCCTTAATAAAAAGAAGCTCGCCTGCAGCGACGCGTTTTTCCCAATCTGGCAGCTCTTTAGCAAAGGCATCAAAAAGATGGGCGGCATAGAGATTGCCCAACGTGTAAGTGGGGAAATAACCAAAGGCTCCCATTGCCCAATGGATATCTTGCAGACATCCTTCTCTATTATCTGAAGGCGTAATTTCCAGATATTCGTTCATTTTGGCATTCCAAGCTTCCGGAACATCGCGAACGGATAAGGAACCTTCAATTAAAGCCTTTTCCAATTCAAAGCGTAAAATGACATGCAGGGGATAAGTGACCTCATCCGCTTCGACGCGAATAAAAGAAGGCTCGACTTTATTGATGGCACGATAAAACTGATCAAGGGTAATGGATTCAAGCTGCCCATTGAAGGTTTTTTTTAGCAAAGGCAAAAAGTGCTGCCAAAAAGGCCGGCTTAGCCCTATGCGGGTTTCCCACCAGCGTGATTGGCTTTCATGAACGCCTAAAGAGCGTGCATCGCCCAATGGGGTGCCATAAAGATCTGTTGAAAGGCCCATTTCATATAAGGCATGTCCGCCTTCGTGCAAGATGACAAAAATGTTGCTCATTAAAGAGGTGGGATGAATGCGTGTCGTAATGCGGCTGTCCGTCGGATGACTCGAAGAGGAAAAAGGATGTGAAGAAAAATCGAGGCGGCCTTTATCAAAGTCGTAGCCCATGGCTTCTAAGATCTGATGGCTGAAAGCCATTTGCTTGGCATGGTCCCAATTGCCAAATAAAAATTGGTCATCAATTGGCTGGTGGGCCATTTTTTTTATAAGAGGTGTTAAGGCATCGCGTAATTGGCTGAAGAGCTGATTGACTTCTTTCGTTTTGACATCGGGCTCATACTGGTCCAATAGAGCGTCATAGGGATGGTCTTTGTAGCCCAAATATTCAGCTTTTTTGCGATTCATGCTGACAATGCGATCAAGATAAGGGGCAAATTGCATGAAAGCATTCTCTTTCTTTGCATTGCGCCAGACTAAAATGGACTGGGAAGTGAGCTTGGCGAATTCTTCCACAAACTTGGTGGGCAGGGCGGTGTCTTGAATATAGTCCCGTCGCCATTCTCTGACAGCTGCAGCTTGCTCAGATGTCAGATCTTTGGCTAGGATTTGGCCGGTTTTAATATCCACCAATTTAGCTAAGGCATTGGTAAATTTGCGGCTTGTTTTCTCGCGGTGGACTAGGCCGGCCATCGTTTTGAGCTGCTCGGCGCGAATGGCCGCTGCACCTTGCGGCATATATGTTTCTTGATCCCAGTCCAGCAAAGAAGCAATCCCTTGCAAAACGCGCGCGTGCTTGGCCAGCTCGTGGAGCTGCTGATAATCTTTTTGTGCTTTTTCCATAGAGGCGTCCTTTCTTGCGTTATATCCAATTAAAGTTAAATTTAGCGGATCTGGCGTCCTTCTTCATAAACGAACACCCGCTGGATACGAGGCCCCAAACAGGTAATGAGCTCATGGACAATGGAATCTCCGCTTGAAGCCAGCTCTTCGGGCGACAGGTACTGGCCGAATTCATCCTCGCCAAAAATCAAGACTTTATCTCCAACTGCAGCTTCTGGAATGTCGGTGATATCGACCATCATATAGTCCATGCAAATGTTGCCGATCATAGGGGCTTTCTTGCCGCGGATGATGACATAAGCTTTCCCGCTGTAATTGCGGTGAAGCCCGTCAAAATAGCCAATGGGAAGAACGGCTATTTTTTGAACATCGCGTTCGACGCGGTAGCGCCTTCCATAACTGATTGTTTCCCCTTGCTTGCAAATATTAATGCCCACAATGCGGGATGTCAACGTTAAAGCCAGTCTTAAATCTAGCGCTTTCTTGACAGCCTCGGACACGTAAAGGCCATAAACGGCCAATCCGATGCGCACCATGTTGTATTGCGCCTGGGGAAAGCGGATTGCTCCGCTTGAATTGGCGGCATGCGTCCAGCGAGCGGAAATGCCTTGGTCTTTTAAGGATAGGATGACTTGATCGAAGCTGGACATTTGCTGGTAAGTAAAGGCGTCTTCAGCGGGATCTTCAGCGCAAGCAAAATGCGTCATTAAACCGGCTAGGCGCAAATAAGGAGAAGAGACGATCAATTTAGCCAATGACAAAGCCTCTTCCGGACGGCAACCGAAGCGTCCCATGCCGGTATTGACATGCAGGTGAACATGGATGGGCTTATTTTGCTTTTGGGCCTCTTCTGATAAAGCCGTAATAAAGTCGGCAGAGCTTACCCCGACTTCCAACTCCCATTTGACGACTTTGGCCACTTCATAGTTTGTCGCATTGATGGCAAAAATCGTCTGAGTGACTCCTGCGCGCTTTAAAGAGACGCCCTCATCGACGTAAGAAACCCCTAAAATATCAATGCCGCATGAGCCTAGGAATTTAGCCATGCGTACGTCATCGGTTCCATACGCAAGCGCTTTGACAATCACCATAAGACGCGTATCGGGGGCGAGCTGCTTGCGGATGAGGGCAATATTGGTCTGGATGGCGGCTAGATTGATCACGCATTGATTATTGTTCAAGCTATCATTAAAGGTTTCTGTGAGTACATCAAGCGGCAGCTTTTTATCTCCTTTAATAAGGATCAGGTCATGTGCTTGGATATGGTTTTGCAAATAATGAAGGGCGTCTTGCTCTTTCTCAAAAGCTAAAATTTCAGTCTCCGGAGATAGCTTCTCCACTTCTTCAATGAGCGGCTTAAATGTTTTTTGCCCAAAAAGAAAGAGGTGGCGGATATGGGCTTTTGCAAGAACTTGGCCAATGCGGCGGTAGTCTGTATGCGCGCGGATTGGCTCTCCTCGCATGCCTCCAAACAAAAAGATCTTGCGATGTTCTGTTGTGGCAAAGTCAAAGTGGCGCAAGGCAAGGTCTACCGATTGCGGATCTGAACAATAGGTGTCGTTGACAAAGATCGCGCCATGCGGGGATTTCCAGATTTCAGTCCGCGTTGGCTCTGGCTGATAATCTTGAAAAACCCTTTGGATATTTGCAGAAGAAATGCCGCTGAGCCAAGCCGCTTTGGCCGCCATGTTGATGAGATTGAGGAAATATGAATATCCTGTTGTGATTTGCCCTTGATAGGTCGTTTGATCGGGAAAAGATAAGCGGTAGTAAGCAGGGATGGTCACTTCAGGATGCAGAGGATTGGCATGCGGTAGATTCGCCTGCTCTTTGTCCCACGTATAAATAGGTGAGGAAGAAACTGGCTGCAAGGGAAGGTCGCTTGGCAGAAGGCACCATCCGTGAGGGGCAGTCGCTGAGGCCAGCTTGAGAATTTCCTGGGATAAAGTAGATAGATCTTGCAGCGTGACCAAATGCTTTTTTCCAATAGGCGTCAAAATGGTGTAATCGGGGCGAATGAGATCGGCCAGCACATCCATTTCCTGCTTTTTTGAGATAGCGGCTTCTATAATGGCGATTTCATGTTCCTTTTTCAGCGTTAACAGGCTTAAAGCGACGCCAATTTGGCTGTTAAAGCTCTCCGGAGAAGCTGCCGTCCGCTTTTGCGTTCCGAGCAGGATTAACAGCAAATCTTTTAGCATGGTCTTGCCAAAAGACCCCGATACGCCGATGATCTTGGTGGGAAGCTGCAGCCGATAAGACTTGACAATGTCTTGAAAAGCACGCAGGGGATCGGCAACGGAAAGAAGCGTGAGCCCGGGAATATTTTCCGTCGGCTTCCATTGAGAAGAGATAAGCGCAAATTTGGCGCCAGCCTGAGCGGCTTGGGCAATATATTGATGTCCGTCAAGCTTTTCACCCTTTAAAGCGACAAAAAGGGCATGATTGGAATCTATCCGCCTTGAATCAATGCTGATTTGATCCACGATGGCGGGAGCTGCCAAATCTCCTCCGGCAGGCCCGAATCCACTCCAATTCCTTAAATCAAAGGCATCCATCGATTGCACCTATATCTATTTTTTAAAAGGAAACACTGTCCGTCGTCTATTTATCCATAACGCATGCGGAATTAAGCGAGCAAGGCGCCTAAAACCAGGGGGATAAAGACATTCGGGCTTGACACTGTTTCTGTGTCCCAGGCCAAAGTCGCTAAGGCAATCGCTCCTGTCAGTTGGACAATTCCCGTCAGGACTTTGCAAGGATTTTTTTTCACCCTGTCCAACCACCCTCGATTAATGCCCGTGAAGAGTGCTCCCATTGTTCCAATGCGCCAGCTTTCTATTTTTTGGCTTGTGCGATAGGCCCAATTTCCCCCGTTATAGTGGAGATCATCTTCAAAGCGTTCTTTATCTATTTTGCTGAAATGAAAGCTAATAGTAGGGGTCGCAATGGTGTTAACGAGACCGCCGACTTCGCCTATAAGGATTTGCAGCATAGATTCATGCGTTCCTTCTTCTTTGGAAATAAGATTATATCCTGAAAGGAAAGCATGCCAGGCAGGACGAACTCTTTTTTGGACACAGGGGCAATCGAATACAGAAGGGGGACCGTCAGAAAAAGAAAAGGGAGTGACAAACGCGCTATCTTTAAAAACATACAAATAATGCCTGGTATCCTCTTTAAAAAAGCGGTGGGTAGACCCTGTTGCTTTCCCACCTTCTTCAGGATCGCCCCCATATAAGCGAATGCGGATATAATGAGGCAAGCTTGTTCCATGGCGCAGCTTTTCCACTCCTAGTGCATTGGCGATTCCATCATCTACCAGATGATAAAGAATATTTCCCGTTGCAAAACTAATCATGTCCCTTCCTTCAACTAGAATCATTTATCTAACGAATGGAAGTAAAATAATCCAAGAGAATTAAGTTGTAAATAAACGAATGGAAAAGAATTTAGTTTGGAAAATGGATAAATTATATTTTTATAGATTTTAAAATCAATTATTGATTTTTTTCAATTAAAGGTCTAGAAATTAGACCAATAAGATGTGGAAAGAATTAGGTAATAATCAAAGAAAGAATGTAAAAAGGGGTCATAAGAAAGCGATGGAGAGTTTGTTAACTAATGTATAATAGCTTGAATTTGAGATTATTTCCTCCCAGGTTAATAGGGAAAAAGAACTCGAAATCAAGCTATTAAAAGGTTTTTTACAGGCTTTTACATTGACAAACCTTATTAGCTCTGCCTGACATATTCTCGAATATTAAGGAGTACTCACTGGTATTTTTTCCTCTAATTTAGTTTTTACCAAAGCGGCACTAATCTTTACTTCTTCTGAAACATTATTGCCATAAGCTGTTAAGGCTTTCGTATAACATTCATCGGCTTCTTGCCATTTTTCTAATTTGGTTTTTATTAATCCAGCTCCATTCCATACATCAGCTGGAACATTGTTGCCATAAGCTGTAATGGCTTTTGTAAAAAAATCATCAGTATCTGTCCATTTTCCTAACTTGAATTTTACTATGCCGGCATGAACCCATATAACTGCAGGGATATTATTGCCAAAAGCTGTAATGGTTTTTGTATAACATTCATCAGCTTCTTGCCATTTTTCCAAATGGCTTTTTACTAAGCCAATATCATTCCACAGATCTTCTGGAATATTATTGCCAAAAGCTGTTAAGGCTTTCGTATAACATTCATCGGCTTCTTGCCATTTTTTTAAATGGGTTTTTACTAAGCCGGCATTAGCCCATAAACTTGCCGGAGCATTTTTCCCAAAAGCTGTTAAGGCATTTGTATAACATTCATCGGCTTCTTGCCATTTTTCTAATTTGGTTTTTACTACACCTGCATTATTCCACACATCTTTCGGAAGATTGTTTTCAGAAGCTGTAATGGCTTTTGTATAACATTCATCGGCTTCTAGCCATTTTTCTAATTTGGTTTTTACTAAGCCGGCATTATTCCACACATCTGTTGGAATATTGCTTTCAGAAGCTGCTATGGCTTTTGTATAACATTCATCGGATTCTAGCCATTTGCCTAAATAGATTTTTATTAAGCCAGCTCCAATCCATATATCTATTGGAGCATTGTTGCCATAAGCTGTTAAGGCTTTCATATAATATTCATCAGCTTCTAGCCATTTTCCTAAATGAATTTTTACTAAGCCGGCATTAGCCCATATAGCTGCCGGAACATTGTTTTCAGAAGCCGTTAAGGCTTTTGTATAACATTCATCAGCTTCTAGCCATTTTCCTAAATGAATTTTTACTAAGCCGGCATTAGCCCATACATCTGCCGAAGTATCGTCCTTAAAAGCTACTATGGCCTTTGTATAACATTCATCGGCTTCTAAGTATTTGCCTAAATTGAATTTTACTAAGCCGACCTTGGCCCATATAGCTGCCGGAACATTGTTGCCATAAGCCTTAATTGTTTTGATACCCCATTCGTCGGCTTCTTGCCATTTCTTTAAATTGATTTCTTCATCCATAAAGTTAGTTAAAAGGTGAGGAAAATCAACGATTTGAGGGCAAATGAAAGTTGCAAAAGTAGAGTCGCTCTTTAACAGGTATTCTAATCCTTCCGTATCATATGAGGCGCTTGTTTTTATTAACTGCTTAGATAAAGCTTGTTCTTGTGAAGGAGATGTGCGTTCTCCCAAAGCATAAAAAGCTAAGAGGTGAGCATAAGCCCCGCCAATTTTTATGGCTTCTTCAAAATATTCTCGAGTTAGTTGTTCTTGTTTTAACACATCTGCGGAAGGTGTAAATCGATCCCTTATCTCTTTTAATTGCCTGGCTTCGAATAGAGCCCCAAATAGATAATCTCCGCTCCATTTTCCTTCTTGAAATAGCCTTTCAATAATTTTTTGCCTATTTTGACTGTCATATTTCTGAGAAGAACCTATCCGGAAGAGATCTTCGCTAATATAAGCTTTAAAATCGGAAAATCGTTGCATCAATCCATTAAAACATCTCCCGATCTTTTGGGCTGTTTGCAAACTTTGAGAAGAGAGACAAGGATAGCCTTCTTTTACATATTGGATCAGAGCTTTGCTTAACCAATAATTCCATTTAGATGAATAAGGTCGATTAGTTTCATTTTCAGATTCCGGATAATTGAAATGATGGAGGCACTCTCTTTTGCTATAATCAGCCCATACATGTTGAGTAAGTGCTTGATGGGCTTTGGTTGCACTCTCAAAATGCAATAGATCTCTAACTCCTAAATTAGAAAATATGTGACAGATTAGTTCCGGTGCTAAGGTTAAAAAATTAGAAGAATTCGGCTCTTCTTGTTTTTTTGATGAAGACTGAGGATAATGGGTGTCTTCATAGGATCTTTTTTTTGAATTAACTATCTTAACAGCTTGATTGTCTGCTTGTTCAGATAGATGTGAGGGGGTAACAGAAATAGAGAAATTATTAGAAAAATGAGAACGATGGAAACCCATGATTATTCCTGATTTTTATAAAAACATTGTTTGGATATTAATTGACCAGTAATTAAAAAGTAAATATCTGTTTTGTGTTTAATGTGTTTGAAAAATAATTAAATTTATTTATGTGTATTTTAAATGATGTTTATTTTTATATATAAAAATATGGATTTGGTTTTAATTCCTTAAATGGATTTATGAAAAAAGAAGAAGGTTCTATATGGCAGTTTTGGACATTGACTTTTCTGCTCTTGTTTAGTTCTCTTTTCAGAAATTGGGGCAAGTCCAAAGTTCGTCTTGAATCCCTGTCAATTTGGTCCATGATGGGGGGCTTAATGAGAAATACATTCGTAGGTTCAAAATCCTTCCCATTTCTTAAATCAAACACACCATATACACTTTTACCGCAAGCTAAACAGATGTATAAAAATAAGCCTGTCAATTACCTAATACGTACATGGTCGCAAAAAGCGGTTGTCCATCTATTATCCGACGAAAATTTAGGGGAGGAAGAAGCTAAATCACGTTTGAATGACTTTCTTATCAATCTACTAAAAGAGTCATTACCTACGTATCTTTCTCATATTCCTATCAACTGAAGACTGCTTTTGGAAAGGCCTGCCTTAAAAAACCTCGCATCTATTCTTTGATACGAGGGTTCCAACACATCAAGCGATACAAGCATTTGCAATAGTTTTTCAGTAAAATGAGGAGACACTTAATGTTACGCTTATTTAATTCTGCCAGCAAAAGGGAATATGCGATTCCTTCCTTTATCTTTCTCTTTTATTAATTCCTATGAACAGCCTAATTGTTGGATTATTTGTTGAACAGACCCTAAATCTGAAAAAATGAAGAGTCTGAAATTGAAAGAGTTTAACAAATACAATTATTCGTTAATTGTACTTTTAAATATTTCATTTGAATTTGTGTCTTGTTTATTTTGTCTTTTAATTAAAATTTTTTTGTCGTTTTTTTAAATTTTTGTGGATTTAATTGTTTAAAAAAAATAAAATATAAATAATTTATTTTAATTTTAATCACTTAAATAGGTTTTATGCAGAAAGAAGAAAGTTCCATATGGCAGCTTTGGACGTTGACTTTTCCGCTCTTGCTTAGTTCCCTTTCCGGAATGGCCATGTTATTTGTCGATCGCCTGATTTTGGCTTATTATTCCTTAGACGCCCATAATGCAGCTGTTGAGTCCATGAATTTGGGATGGGCCTTCTTGACTGGGTGGATGGCTTTGGCGAGCATTGGGCAGGTCTTTGTAGCCCAAAACTTTGGCGCTGGCCACTACCGGCTGCTAGGGCAGCCGGTGTGGCAGATGATCTGGCTGGGGATTTTTTCTTGTCTGATTTTTTGGCCGGCGGCAGTATGGGGGCCTGGATTCTTTTTTGGCTCGGAAGCTGAGAGGGAAATGCAGCGCACTTATCTATTTTGGATGGTTTTATTTGGTCCTGCCCATGTCATTTTTGCCGGTTTGTCTAGTTTCTTTATCGGTCAAAAGAAGATCTTAATTACCAGTTTTGTTGTCTTAATGGGCAACTTAATCAATACTTCCTTGTGCTGTCTGCTGGTTTTTGGGTGGGGCGAATGGATTCCTTCTCTGGGTATCCAAGGATCCGCGATTTCTACTAATGCAGCTGTTTTAGGACAGATTATCATTCTTGCCGTTCTGTTTTTCCGTCGCTCCAATCGCGAGCAGTTTGGAACAAATTGTTGGCGATGGAATCCAAGCTTATTGGGCAAGTGCATCAAGATCGGACTGCCCAGCGCTGTTTTCGGTATTTTGGAAGTGGCCGGATGGGCCATCTTTTATCAAATGATGGCTTCTATGGGGGAAAAGCATCTGACAGTGGCCGGAATTGTACAAAACGTCCTCATCTTATTTAACTTCTTTGGCGAAGGGCTTTCACGGGCTGTAGCGATTCTTTCAGGCAATGCCATTGGAGCGAAGCAGCCGCAGGCTGTCTACAAATTTGTCCATGCAGGCTTTGTCCTCATGACGCTTTTTGCCATTGTTCTGGCGCTTGTTCTGTGGTTGACCAATCAAACGCTTATCAATTGGTTCCTTAGCACGGCTTCTGAAGAGCAGCGTACGCTTTTCTACTCTTCATTGATTTTCGGATTGGCCAACGTCGTCATCTATAAATATTTAGAAGGAATCCGTCTGATCATTAGCGGAGCATTGACCGCAGCGGCTGATACAGTCTTTCTATTAGTGGGAGGCACATGCTCTATCTGGCTTTTTATGGTCATTCCCATTTATCACTTTGTCGTCAAGCAAAGCGGATCGATTGAATTGGCGCTTGCTCTCTGTTCGGTCTATACGCTGCTGGCGGCATGCCTCTATGCCTGGCGTTTCTACTGGCGCGGATGGCAAAAAAATACCTCTTTGGTTCTCAGCCCAGCTTAATCCAGCACAGGCATTTAATAAAAGAAATGCCTAGGCACTTTCCTTTTCCGTTGCCGGATAGACTCTGGCACGGAATATACACTTTGCTTGTCCAAATACTTATTTAAAGCGATTTTCATAGATTTATAGATGGTCTTCAGGACTAATAAATGATGAAAAGAGCCCAGAGACTGTCCTAACGAGGGGAAGGAGCTTCTAAGAATAGTACTTAATCTTTATTGAGTTATTGTTTATTTATTCAATTAAGTGATTGAGTTCTGACATTGGAGCTAAAATTCTTTCTAATATTAAGCTTAGGAGGTCAATATGGTGATCACGCATTCTCTTGATATTTGTGATCTTAAAAATATTTATGAATCCACTGGATTTCAATATTGGCTGCAACAACCTATTCTAGAGAGTTATTTATCAGGTAATGCGTTTGATTATCAGAAGGAGTATACAGTAGGGGAATCGGCAAAATTAAAAGAGGATATTAGGGAGATATATGAGAGGATTATCGCTCAAAATCCTGTTAAGGAAAAGATCGCCATCATAACGGCCGGAGCGCCAGGGGCAGGCAAGACGACCCTTCTTAACCAAGAAAGATTCATTCACAGCATTGCAAGCCTTGGCGAAAACTATGCCTATATCTGTCCCGATGATGTTTGTTTAAAGCAGCAATGGAGGACTTACCAAGCAGAAATTCATGATAGCGATAAATCTTTTGAAGCAAAAAAAGCCGCGTATGATAAATGGCGTCCGGCCTCTAAGGCAGCGTCGCAGTTAATTTTAGCGCATTTAATCCGCCAGGGCTATGCTTTCTATTTGGGAACAACGTCCACTAGTCCGTCAACAAGCTCTTTTTTTCAATTTCTCAAAGAAAGGGGATATAAGATCAAACTGCTTCACGTCTCAGCTCCTGAGGAAGTGCGCAGAAAGTCAATCCAAAAAAGGGATGAGCAATTTGTTCAAACAACAGAAGCTGATATTGTCAATAAAGGCAAAGATCTCCCTCAACGCATTTATGATGCCTACCTTAAATTTGCAGATCAGATTGAATTCTATGTCCGCAGCGATGCGCATAAAGAGGTCATTTTAGCAGCTAAATGGACGCGCAAAGCAGCCGCGGATCCGGAAAAAAAGGGAGAACTACTCATTATTGATCAGGCTCAATACGGAAAAATTAAAAGAATTCACAATGAGATAATCGATCATTTGAAGCCGCCTAACCCTGAGCTGACATGGGAAGAAACAATTGAAAAATACTCAGTCTTGTCCATTACTCCTAAAACCGAGTAAATGGACGGAATAGATGATGCCTAGGGGAATGGCGCACCTATTGTTTAAAAGGCCTGAAGGGCTCTCATTTTTTTGCAAGCAAACAGGTATAAACGGATGGAAAAGAATTAAATTGGGAATAATTAGAATCTTTTATGCTTAGATAGTTCGTGCACTTGGAGCCTAGATTTGAGATTATTTTCCCCAAGAGGGCAAGGGAGCCTCCTGGGGAAAAGAAATCGAATTTAAGCCATGAAATAGGTTTTTACTGAAGAGCGCAATAGCTATCTGACTATTTAAGCATACTTTTACTTATAAAGGCATCGTTTGCGGAATCGACTCCAATTGCGCAGGCTCTGCTTTTTTAAAAAAACGTCTGCTTTTGGCTAAAAGCGAATCGACCAAAGCATAGATCACAGGAACGATGATCAAAGTCAAAAACATGGATGTGATCAGTCCGCCAATGATGGCCAGCGCCATCGGAGCCCTGGACTCCGATCCTGCGCCATTTCCCATGGCAATGGGCAGCATGCCGAATACCATGGCGAGAGTGGTCATCAAAATGGGATGCAATCTGGTCGGCGCAGCTTTCAAAATAGCCTCTTCAAGCGCTAGGCCATCTCTTGAGCGCAGCGTATTGATGTAATCAATCAGCAGAATGGCGTTTTTGGTCACTAATCCCATGAGCATAATAATTCCAATGATTGTAAAAATGCTAAGGGTCGCTTGGCTGATGACCAGAATTCCCAACGCTCCGATGATGGAAAAAGGGAGGGATAGCATAATGATGAAAGGTTGGATAAAGCTCTCAAACTGAGAAGCCAGCACCATGTAAACGACAATGACGGCCAAGAAGAGGGCGAATAGCAAGTTATTGAAAGATTCGTTCATGGACTCTGCATTGCCTGAGAATTGGATGCTGTAGCCGGTTGGAAGGTTCATCTCTTGGATAAAGGAAGAAATCTCATTGATAGCTTCCCCTAATACTTTTTGTCCCTCTTTCAAATTGCTGAAGACCGAAATGATACGAAAGCGGTTATAGCGGTCGATTTGAACGGGGCCCTGCTTTTCTTCGACGGTCACTAAGTTGCGAAGTTTCACCAATTCCCCTTTGTCATTGCGGACAGAAAGGTTGTAAAGATCGGGAATTTTATTCCTGAACCCTTCTTTCAGGCGTACGCTGATATTATAGCGATCGCCGTTAGAGCGGAATTTATTGATGTCCGCCCCGCCAATCAAAGGCTTGATGGCTTGAGCAATGGCAAAAGGGGTCACTCCCATGGCCAAAGCGGTTTCGCGCTTAATATGCACATTGATCTCCGGCTTGCCTTTCTCGTAAGAGGAGTCCAAATCGACATAGCCGCTCGCGCTTTCCAGTTTTGCTAGCAATGCCTCCGATAGCGCCTCAATTTGGTGCGTATCGCTGCCTTTGATGTCTAACTGGAGGGCGCTTGTCCGTTTTCCTCCTCCAGACACGGCTTGAACGGGTTCCACGCTGATTTTAAGATTGTCGAGGGATGCAAGCTTTTGACGCACCCATTCCATGACATCCTTTTGACTTTGCTGGCGTTCGCTTTTATCTGTCATTTTGACGTAGAGAGCTCCTTCATTCACTTTGTTGAAGCTGTCGTTTCCAATAGTGGAAAAGGTATACTTCAACCAAGGCTCGTGCTTAATCAGCGAACGAATATGCTGAAGGGTTTCATCAGTAACGGCTAAAGATGATCCAAGGGGAGTGCGGACCTTAACAAAGAATTCGCTGCGGTCTTCTACCGGAACAAATTCGGAACGAATCCATTTGCTTAAAGAAAGCGTCAATAGTAGAAGAATGAAGGCGATCGATAGCGTCGTTTTGCGGTAGCGCAGCGCTTTGGCGAGAATAGAGGCATACAAGGCATCCAGTCCATGTAGTAAGGCCCCTATTCCTCTTGAAAGGCGCCCTTCTTTTTTCGGAACGCGCAGCATTTTAGCGGCCATCATGGGGGTGAGCGTGAAAGCCACGAAAAGGCTGATCAGAACCGCAAAAGTCACCGTTAAGCCGAATTGATAAAAGAAACGTCCGATCATGCCTTGCATGAAAGCGACGGGAAGGAAAACGGCGATAATCGACATGGTAATGGCAAAGGCGGCCAGGCCAATCTCTTGCGTTCCTGTCTTGGCTGCTTCTTCAGCCCGTCCTTCTTTGCGAAAATGCCTATAGATATTTTCCACGACAACAATGGCATCGTCAATGAGAATACCGATCGATAAAGATAAAGCCAGCATCGTCATGGTATTCAGCGTAAAGTCCATCCAACTTAGGAGTGTAAAGGTCGAAATGACGCTGATGGGAATAGCCAAGGCGCTGATCAATGTGATGCGGAAGTTCCTTAAAAAAACAAACACGATGAGAACGGCCAGCGCGCCGCCGAAAATTAAGTGAAATTCAATCTCTTCGATGGAGTGCTTGATAAAAACAGACAGATCCTGAGCAATTTCAAGATTAATGCCTTGAGAAGCGAGCTCAGGGCGTAATTTTTCAATGGCTTGCTTAACACTATCGGCAACGGATACGGTGTTCGTGCCTGATTGTCTGCGGACAATCAAAGCAACTGCTTGCTGTTCGCCTAATCGCGCCAATGTCCGCAGCTCTTCAACGCCATCTGTCACTTCGCCTAGATCGGAGATTTTGACAGGATAGCCGTTATGGTAGGCAACAATGATATTCTCTAGCTGCTTGGCTTCTTCGAACTCGCCTTTGACTTTAACGGGAAGCTCTTTTTTACCTGTTTCAATGCGTCCGCCGGGGAATTCGATATGCTGGGCTCTTAAAGCCTGCATGACATCTTGAACAGAGAGTTGCAGCCCTTCTAATTGATACGGGTCCAAATAGACCCATACATTACGGTCTTGCTTTCCCACAATTTTTATTTGTCCCACACCCTGTACTTGCTGCAACCGGTCTTTAACGACTTTATCGGCAATCTGAGAAAGGGTTGGAATGGGCAAATCGCCTGACAGAACGACTGCCATGATAGGAGCGGAATCAATGTCGAATTTCTCGATAATAATATCGTTGAGATCATCCGGCAATTCCTTGCGGATCGTGCCAAGCTTGGCTTGGACCTCTTGATAAGCGATGTCGACGTTTTTCTCTAAATTAAATTCAATGACAACTTGAGAGATGCCCTCCGCACTGGTTGAGCGCAAGTGCTTGATAGAGCTGATGTTGGCGACCGCCTCTTCAATGATTTCGGTGACGGATTTTTCCATGGTTTCGGGATCGGCCCCAGGCAAGACGGAGACAATGGTGATTACAGGAAAATCCACCTTGGGAAATAGATCAACGCCTAAATTTTTAAAGGCAATGGCTCCAAATAAGACAAACGCCAGCATGACCATTGTAATGAAAACAGGACGCTTAATCGACAGATCAGAAAGAATCACGATTGATTTCCTCTAATGGTAATTTTGGCAAGAGAGCCGGGAAGCAAGTCCTTATTTTTATTATCAATGACGGCACGGCAGCGCAGAGAACGAGTGGCTTCGTCGAGGACCGGATAGAGCAAATTGATTTTGGCCTGATAGTTTTTTTTCTGCGTTCCTTCAATTTCAAACTCAAGAGGAGTGCCGGCTTGGACCAAAGACATGCAGGACTGGGGAATGGAAAATTCCAAGTAAACCGGTTCGATCGACTGGATTTCTAAAAGCTCTGTCACAGGCGTAGCTGTTACCATTTCGCCTTTATCGATCAGCCGCTTGGTAATTACCCCTGTAAAAGGAGCTCGAATTAAAGTTTCTTGCAAATTGACTTTTGCACGCTTGAGGTTTTCTTCGTTTTCTTTAACGGCCGCCAAGCTTTGATCGTATCTAGAACGTGCTTCTTCCAACTTTTTTAATGAAATAGAAGGAGACTGGCCTTCTTTTTTCTCCCATAAATTCTGCATCCTGGTCAAATCTTTTTCGGCATCCGCTAAGGCAATTTTGGCGGATTCTAAGGCAGCTTGCTTCAAGGAAACTTCGATTTCAAAAAAAATCGGATCAATTTTTAACAAAGGCTGGCCTTGCCTAACTTCGTCGCTAATATTGACCCAAATAGCTTGCACCCTTCCAGCCACATGGCTGCCGATGACGCTTTTAGAGGAAGGATAAATGCTGCCGATTGTCGTGATCTCTGCAGCTTGTAGGCTTGTTAAAGAAGCCGCCAGAAAATAGGTAAAGAAAAAACTAATCAGCCACCGGGGCCGTACATTCATAATCATGATAAGGACATTCCTCTCTATTCATGAGTCCAGCAGAATAAATTAAATCCGTTTTAGCTTGGTAATAGGTGTAAAGCGCCTGGTAGTAGTTGACAAGAGCTGTCACGACTCCTGCCTCGTCGCTCATAACATCGCTTGCTGTAACAAGGCCTTCTTCGAAGAGATCTTTTGTCAAAACCAAGTTTTCTTCTGCAAAGGAAATGCTCTTGAGAGCGACAGGGATTTTACACAATGCGGATTGAATGGTTAAATAAGCGGTCCGCAGGCTAAGTTCAATATCTTTTTCAATCGCGCGATATTGATAGTCCAGCTCGCACTGTTCTTTTTTAATCCTGCGCAGCTTGGCCAGCGTGCTTCCGCCTTCATATAAAGATAATTGGACGCCAATTCCGGCATCGATTCCATGGCGATAAGGAAGCGCATACTCGCCCGTCGAGCTATAATTGGTAAAGGCATAAACGGAAGGATAAAATTGCGCTTGCTCGGCTTTATATTGATAACGGATAGCTGCCATTTGCGCCTGCAAGGCTAAAAGAGCGGGATGCTTGGCTTTGGCAAGAGCGATCATTTCTTCTAGGTTATCTATGCCCATGTTGCTTTCGGCAACGTCCTCTATTTCAATGGGGCAATTTAATTCCCAGCCGATAAGGCGATTGAGGCTGGCTTGGGCCAATAAGGTCTGATGGCGGGCTTCAATGGCGTCCTGCTTGAGCTGCGCTAATTGGACTTCCACTTGAAGCACATCATTGCGATGTAGTAATCCCTGCTGATGAAAGTCTGCGGTAATGCGCAGCTGCTCGTCTATGGAGGAAATGGAGTGCTGGATGATTTCTTCTAGCTTCTGAGCAGCAAGCAAGTGAAAGTAGGCGGTATGAACGGCGTATAAGAGGTCTTGTTCAATGTTGTCGGCACTAAATAGGGAAGAGTGATAAAGCTTCTTTTGTGCTTGAATGAGATTGCAGCTGCTGAGGTCGAAAAGGGGGACGGTTAAGGAGATCCGGGCTGTTTTAATTCCCTTTGTCTTGTGAAAATGCTTGGGTTCCCCACTCCAAATATAATTTGCCTCTGCATTTAAGCGAGGCCTAATTAGGCTGCGCGTTTCGCTTAAGCGATCCTGTTCGATTAAGGCTTGCAGATCGGCAATTGTCATTTTCTCGCTATTGGCCAAAGCTAAATTCTGGCAATCCCTTAAACTTAAGGCGGCATGCAAGGACCCATTAAAAAGAAAGCCAATAAGAAGCCATAAAAATGAGAAAGATCGCATATAAAACTCGAGCTAGTAATGCCTGTCCTATTTTCTGAAATCAAAGAATATGTAGCAGGTTACCTATGCTAAAAGGCTTGAATATAAAAAACAAGCAATAACGTAATTGGGAATAGTTTTAATCTACCCTCTTAATGCATCTTGGCAAACCGCCAGCCAAAGAAGCCAAAAACCGTCAAAAAAGGAAAGCCAATGGCTATCAAAGGGGGCAGCACTTGCCGTTTTGCAATCACTTGAGCGGCGTCCATGAACATATAAAAGGCAATTAAACCGAATAAGCAGCAAACATAAATAAAAAAAATGGGAAGCTGGCGAGAAAAACGCACGCAGGAAGGGGCCGGCGCTATAATGGCTAGGATGCAAAGCCAGGGAAGGATTAGCTTCCAATAGAAAGAGGTGAGCATTTTGCTTTCTTTCTCATTCGCATCAGGAGATAAATTTGGAAATTGGTCGATTAATTCTTTGATAGAAAGAACGTCGGGATCCAAAATAGTCGATTGCAGGATTTCCGGATTAAAGCGCATGTCAGGAAAATCAAGTGTTTGATAAGCGTGCTGTTGAAGCAGCTCTCCAGAGGGCTGCCGGATGAAATGATCCACAAAATATCCGATAGGAGGCGCTGTATAAGGCGATAGGTATTTAATGCGGTAAAGGTTGTCGATGGATTGAATCCAATAAGCGTCAAAAAACTGCTCTTTTGCCGTATCGTAATTTTGGAATAAAAGCAAGGAACCATCTTCCAAGATGACATGTTGAACGGCCATAGCAGGGACGTGGCGGTGTTTTTGGCTTTTGGTCGCATCTTCAATACGCCTTAGCTTTTTTAACGCATCCGGCAATAGAAATTGCTCATTCAGAAAGAGAAGGATCGTGCACACCAAACCGACAAATAAAAAGGGCCGCATGAGAGTTTTAAGCTTAATTCCTCCCGCTAGTAAGGCGACAAGCTCTTGATGGGCGTTTAACTGACAGACGGTTTTGATAAAGGCGATTAATAAGGCAAGGGGAATGAGGATTTCGGCCCGGCTTGCGAAGACAAAAAGGTAGTAACGGGCCAAATCTTTCCAGAGAATTTGCACTTGATGATGGGGAAGGGCGCTGGTGTGGCTGGCATAGTCAACCAAGACATAGAATCCGTAGAAACAAATTAAAAACAAGAAGAAAACTTTAATGAATTCTTTTAAAAAATAGCGCTCCCAAATCGTTCTAAACATTATTCTATTCCTTTGCTGACTCGATTGAGAACAAAAATTGAAGCGGCAATGATGATGAGATGGGGCACGAGGTAAAGACTAGAAGAAAGAGACAGATTCTGGTCCACTCCTTTGGCGACAAAAAAAGCGATCAGGTAAAACGTTGTCAGTCCAATCGGCATATAAAGGCTGCGGTAATGCCGCCTGCGGCTAATATTGATTCCAAAACAAGCCCCCATCAAAGTAAAGCTAAAAACAGCGATGGCGATAGAAGAGCGTTTAATAATTTCTGCAAGGCTGCGATTGAGCTGCGCTTTTGCTTGCTTAAGCTGAGGGGCGTCCGCCTTTTCCTTTTTCGCTTGCTCTAAAGCGCGCGTTTGTTCTTTGATGCGTACCAGCAATAGAGGAAGTTGAAGATAATCGTTATTAATGGTCCATACTTTTTTTTGTAAAAGCTGGGAAAAATCTTGGACATGCGTAATAGACTCTGCCATATTTTCGACAAGGAGATTGTCAAAGCCTTCTGCCGCTTCACCGGCTGAACCGGTTAAGAGCGTGACGCCTTGTCCAATGAAGAGTGTGGGAGATGCTTTTAAATTTTGGGCAATGAGCAGGTTTATGCGTTGATGATGTTTATTGGGGATGGCTAATACAACATCGGATGCCGATTCTCCTACTCGGGACGCTCCTAGAGCTTCAAAATACAGGCCTTTCAAGCGCATGAGATGTTTATTGTGCAAAAGCAATAAAGGATTAATTGAGCGGAGCTCGCTTTTTAATAAATTAGCCTGAAGGTGAGAGCGCGTAGCTAGCTCGGACACCACCCAAAAATTGAACACCGCTAAAAAAGCGGATGTCAATAGAATGGGAGCGATGATATCGCGAATGGCAAATCCGCTTGCCCGAAGCGCTGTCAATTCATGCGTATTAGATAGCCGTTGAATGAAAAGCAGTGCGGCAATCAAGCAAGATAAAGGGAGGGCAATAGGTAAAATATAGGGAATCTGATAGAGCGTAAAGAGAAGGATGTAAGCAAGCGGTGCTCCTAAAGCGGCAAAGTGCGCAATTTCATCCAGCCGCATCGTCAGTAGAATGGCTATAAAAGATAAGACGCAAGCAGCAACGATCTTTAAAAAATGTCCAATCGAATAGCGCCAAAGAATAGGCATCATATTAATCTAAATCCAATTATTTAAGCATAAATAGAGTAAATAATGGACGGATTTGATACAATCAAACAATTGCTGGTATAAGATAGCGAGATCAAAATGAGTCGAGAATGGTATATCCTAATCCAGAATGAGAGGGCCGGGCCTTATAGTATCCAGGAACTCAAAATAGATGAAAGGATCACTCCCGATACGCTTGTCTGGAAAGAGGGATGGAAAGACTGGCTGGCTATGCGATTCGTGCCTGAATTAAAGGAAGTTTTTGAGGATAAGCCCGAGTCCAAGCCCATTTATGAAGATATCAAGCCAAAGCCTTTATCTGCAGACCTCATGCAAGAGCAAGAAGCATTGACCTTACAGCAGGATCCCTATCAGCTTTTTCTTTGGATTTTACTTTTCATTCTTATCCTGATTTATCTATTCTATCAATTTAATAAGTAATTTTTTGATATGCCCATTGTTGAAACAGTTAGTGCTTTCCTCAATCGTTATTGTTCTGTAGAGGAACCTCTTCTATTGGCTTTTTCTGGTGGCCCGGATTCTCTTTGCTTGTTCTACAGCCTATTAGCATGCCAGAAAATCCGTCCTTTTGTTTTTCATGTGGCTCATGTCGATCACGGTTGGCGCCCGGGGAGCGGACGGGAGGCCGAGTATTTGCGGCAGCTAGCCAGCCAGCACGGGATTCCGTTTCATTTAACAACGCTTCAGCCTGATTCCATGCAAGGAAATCTCGAAGCCGCTTGCCGGGATGCTCGTTATCGATTTTTCAATGCGCTCTGCCAAAAATATGGTTTTCAGGCAGTGATGCTAGGACATCAAAGCGATGATCAGGCAGAGACAGTCCTTAAGAGAATCTTCGAAGGATCCTATTGGCGAAATTTATCCGGACTTAAAGAAGAAACCCGAAGGCAGGGAATGCGCCTTCTGCGTCCGCTTCTTCCGTTTTCCAAGACAGAAATTTATGCTTTTTTGAATGCCTATCCTTTTAAAGGATTTGAAGATCCCACAAATCAAGACGAGCGTTTTCTTCGCGCGCGCATGCGGCAGAGTATGATTCCTTGGCTAAATGAAATGTTTGGGAAAAATGTGCAAAATGCGCTCATTGACCTGGCGCATGATATGCAAGACATGAATGCTTATTTCGATCAGCGTCTAACCCCTCTTTTATCACAGGTGAGACGTGGCCCTTGGGGAATATATGTCGATTTAAGCCAAATGCCAATGACTTCTGTAGAAGTAAAATATCTAGTCCGCCGTCTTTGCGAACAAGAAGGATTTTTCTTATCGCGCCCGCAGATAGAAGCGGCGGCTCAAGCTTTTTTGATCGGAAAAGCGAATCAATGCTTTGAAATGGGAAAGCGGCGTATGTGGATTGATCGCAAATGCCTATTTTTAATCTCTTCTCTCGATGAGGTTTGGAAAGAGAGCTGCTTGATTGAACCTGGAATGGCCTATTCGAAAGGGAAATGGCAGATAGAATCTTTCCTTACAAAAGATCATTCTGTTACCCATGCCTCATCTTGGAAAGAGGCCTTGCAAGGAAAAATAGAAATTAAATTGCCAGTCGGCAATTATGTGCTTCAACGCTCCTCCTCCTCCTCACAGGCCGCTTATCAGGGGCAGATTTCTTTGAATAAGTGGTGGGGGCAGCATAAGGTGCCGGCTTTCTTAAGGCAAGCCTTTCCGGTCATTTGGCAAGGGGCTTGCGTTTTTCGGGAATTTTTAAGCGGCAAAAGCGTTTGCCCTGCTCTTCCCGATCAAACTTATCTGACTTTGCGCCTGACGTACCAGTCTCGGCAAAACGACGATCACTTTTAATTTATCAAGGAAAGATAGCGATTTAAATTAATGACTCTCTGAAGTTTATAAAAGTAAAAGAAAAGTTTAGCGTCAATTTAAAAGATGGTGTAAGTTTTTTCTTTATTTTAAACGCAAGAAAAGTCAAAGAAAGGAAGAGAGAAGATATGAGGTAATAGTTGAAAGCGAATGTCTCCTGTGATACAATCAATAAATCAATATATGCAACTTTAATACGGCCTAGTTCTATCACTTAAGATAGCGAAGGGATCGTGAAATTGAATGTTAGGAAATTATGCCAGACGATAACAAGCAAGACTTTAAGAAAGGGGTGTCAAACAGCTTTGTTTGGTTCCTGATGGCCGCTTTTTTGTTTGCCCTAATGGTGCAAAATTTTATCGATACTAAGTTTGCTAAAGTTTCCTTTAGTTATCAGCTCGAACATCTTGTCAATCTTCAGCTCTTGCAGCCAGAAGAGAGCCGAAAGATTGCTTTGAATGATAATTTAGTCACGTTTAGTGGAAAGTTTAGAGAACGCTTAACGGAAGAAGGAAAAAATCGTTATAAGTACTTAGAGCTTCTCAATGCCAATCATGAATTGAAATCTGAACAGGCTCGTGTAAGAAATGATTTAAAAAATATTAAGTCTAAAATTGTCGATTCTTCGACTTTATTCTTACAGCTAAGCGGACTGCCTTTACCTAAAGGGGGGTATGTCGTTGTTGATGATTTATATAACACTCCCGACGAAGACCATAGTGTTATCATAAAAAATCTGCCAAAGTCCTCCACTGAGAGCTTGGCTGCGCTTCAATCTGAATTTCTAGAAGTTCGCAAGAATCCTTCCGAAGAAGCTGTTAAGAATCTTGGGAACTCCATTAGCGATTTGTTGAGAAGTTTCCGTTCTCCTGCTTTGGGGATTGGATCGGAAACAATTAAGCAGACGTTAAAGGGGATGGATAGAGAGCTTGCGGATGTCAGCTCCTCTGCTATTCCTCCAGCTCAAAAATTAAGTGCGTATGGCCATACATTGGATGGCTTGCAAGCGATCGTTACTGATCTTAATCAAGAAGAGGATCACGTCCGCTTGTCAAAATTACGCAGCGTACGCAATTACAAAGAGATGCTCGATGAGTATAATCAAATCAATACGCGCTTGGATGACAACCAAATCCAGTTGGATAAAGCCCGTCAGTCTGTTGCGAATGTGATTTGGTATTTCAATAATCAAGAGCTCTCTACCCGCTCTTTAGAAAAGCAAGATCCAGAAGTATTTGGCCAGTGGTTTGCCAAGGCTAAAGAAGAATGGACCAATTTTAATCAAAATCGCGGCGGAATTTTTAGAGCGCCTGACCAGCCTTTAAATGATGTATTGGAAAAAACTTTTAAGAGTGAAGAGCCATCGCCCAATTACTTTAGCTATCTCTTCACCATGATGCCCGTTTTGCTGGTCATCCTCGTTCTATACTTGATATTTGCAAGACAGATGAAGGGAATGGGCAATACCGCCATGAATTTCGGCAAGTCTCCTGCCCGTTTATTGAATAAAGGTGATAATAAGATTACCTTTAAAGATGTAGCTGGGGTAGATGAAGCGCTGGAAGAACTGCAAGAAATTGTCGAGTTTTTGAAGAACCCTCAAAAATTTACTTCTTTGGGCGGCCGTATTCCAAAAGGCGTATTATGCATTGGTCCCCCAGGGACTGGAAAGACCTTGATTGCCAAAGCCGTGGCAGGCGAGGCCGATCGCCCCTTCTTCTCTATCTCCGGTTCGGACTTTGTGGAGATGTTTGTCGGGGTAGGAGCTAGCCGTATCCGCGATCTTTTTGATCAAGCTAAGAAAGCAGCTCCTTGCATTATCTTTATGGATGAAATTGATGCGGTTGGACGTCATCGTGGCGTAGGGATTGGCGGTGGGCATGATGAACGTGAACAGACGCTGAACCAGCTTCTCGTTGAAATGGACGGTTTCGATACAAACGAAGGCGTCATCTTAATGGCTGCAACCAACCGTCCCGATGTATTGGATAAAGCCTTATTGCGCCCTGGTCGCTTTGACAGACGTGTTGTCATCGGTCTACCCGATATTAAGGGGCGTTTTGACATTTTGAAGGTGCATGCACGCCGTATTAAAATGGATCCGTCGGTCGATTTAATGGCTATTGCGCGCAGCACGCCTGGTGCTTCGGGCGCCGATCTGGCCAATATTTTGAATGAGGCGGCCTTGTTAGCAGCCCGTAAAGGCCGTACAGCCGTGACATCTCAAGAGACGATCGAAGCGCGCGACAAGGTCTTATATGGCAAAGAGCGCCGTAGTTTGGAAATTGATGAAAATGAGAAGAAAACGACAGCCTACCATGAGTCTGGCCATGCAGTGGTTGGATTGGTTGTCAAAAGCGGAGATCCGATTGATAAAGTGACGATCATTCCGCGCGGCATTTCTCTCGGAGCAACGATGTTCTTGCCTAAGAAAAACCGCGTCAGCTATTGGAAGCATGAATTGCATGATCAGCTAGCTGTTTTAATGGGCGGCCGCGTGGCAGAAGAAATCTTCGTTGAGGATATTTCAAGCGGGGCTCAACAAGACATCGAAAGAGCGACTCAACTAGCCCGCAGCATGGTTTGTAAGTGGGGAATGAGCGACAAACTTGGCGCTGTTGCCTATGATGAAGGGCATGACAATAATCAGACTGGCTATGGATTTGGAGATTTTCATGAAAAGAATTACTCCGATGAAACAGCTAAGGCTATTGATGCAGAGGTGCGCCGCATTTTAGAGGAAGCCCATGAAACAGCTCGTAAGATTATTTTAGAATATCGCGAGCAAGTTGAACTGATGACGCAAATGCTCATTGAATTTGAGACATTGGACAGCGAAGATGTTCAGGAAATTGTCATTAAAAGAAATTGGGATATTACTCGTAAGAGAGAACGGCTGAAGCGAGCTGCGGACTTACATAAAAAAGAGCCTGCCGCGACGCCGCCGCCACCTCCTCCTAAAGAAGCAAATATGCCTAATTCTGGCCCGCTTTCCAATTCTTTAGGTCTTTCTTCCTAAACTCACTTCTTTGGCCCTAGCTTTTGCTAGGGCCTCAAAATTTTTCAAGCAATTCCTTTTAAATCCGTTTTAAGCAGCTTAATCATTTAGATGCCGTTTCTTATGCAAGACAGTCGATTGCTATGAAATTTATCTGGGCAGATCCACCGCCTTTTCTTCTTTAGGTTGTGTGCTACGCTATGATGAAATGGACATTTGGCTATTGAGCAAATTGTAAGGCATAGATGAGCTATCCTTTCCTCCTGTTTAGTCCTCTTGTCGTTGCTATCGGTTGGGTTTTCGGTTTCATTCACAATTCTCGGGAACCCTTTCTAGGATACATTCAGGAATGATGTAAGCAATAATGATTTGTTTAACGAAATTTAAACATTGTCGTAATGCACATGGAGAACACTAATTGTAATGATTTGCAATAAATGATGGATTGAATTATGGATGGAATTAAGGGCTTTAAATCTATATTTGAAGCACCTTATCCTACAAAGGAGGATCTTATGTCTATCAATTTTTCTCCCGGATCTTTAACTTCCTATCCTTTAATTCCTGGAATTGTAACAAGAAGGTGTGCAGATAGCCAGGAAGGGCTAAATGAAGTGCTTAATGATTTATCTTGGGAGTTAAAACATTTAACGCTCATCACGTGTGAATGGATTAATATTGCCAGGAAAGATGGAGTGAACGTGCAAACGCAGATAGATAAAATTAAACAGACTATTCTTGATGCCCCCTCTATATGGGATCCGCATCAGAGTCCGGAAATCATTTATAGACATCAATTGACTGTAAGGGGATTTTATTGCAGCCAAATTATTCGCAAAATTACAAAGCATCACATTCTTCAAACAATCAAACAGGCGCGGCAAATACCGGCGCTTCAATCCCAACTAGGGTTGATTGACGGTTGTGAAAAATGGCTTCTGAAAAAATTGCCAGGAAAATTTGTTAAAAACCCAAGCGAAATGGCGACAGACTGCCGCGGCCTTTTAGAAAAATTGGAGGAAATGAAGGGAAAGGTCTTAAAGCGCGCGGGCATTTCTCTTGCAGAGATTAATTTTCCTAATCCAATGCATCAACAAGGCCAAGGTGGACAAGATCCTGTAAATTGAATTTCTCTAATTTGAAGGAGAAGAAAGCATAGTGAAGCGTAGAAGGGATGAATATTCCATTAATATGCTTTCTTCATGAGCTCTAGGACGTCCCCTAAATTGCTACTATGCATTTAGGGACGCGTCCTAGGCATTGGCAATAACTGTAGCGATCCCATTTAGGGTCAATAGAGGACAGAAAAAGGGAGAAAGATCTTTTTCCAAAATCGGGTGATTGCTTTTCCTTATTAAAAAATCCTCTTATAATGAGGCTTAGAGCGGATGTAATCAGTCGCGATGATTTGCTCTTTGCGATTGATCTTGTAATCGCTTAACGGATTGACAATATTATAAACATACAAGAGATCGGGTACAAAGCGGACTTTATAACCAGCCATTTCTAGCATGGGGTACATCAAGGCTTTGTCCCATGAAACACGAAAATATTCACCTGTCTGCGGGTCGCGCAAATCTTCATCTTTAATCTCTCTAAATAAGCGATATTTATAGGTCTTCAAGTGGCCAAAAATATCCACAATTTCCCTGTATAATTGCTGCTCGATGACAATTTCTGGAATGGGAAGGGCATAATTCATCTTGATGCAATTTGGCGGATAGGTTTGAAATTGTCCCCAAGTCAAATAGACGTCTTCTTCCGTATAAATCTTATCTAGTTTTTCTAGGACATGCTCATCATATAGCCAATCATCTCCATCTAGCATGACGATGACATCGTCATCTTGACAGTTCAAGCTATGGATTGCTTCGACTATTCCGGCTAGCGCTCCTTCATTTTTAGTATGAAAAATAGACTTCCATTGATTCCTCTGACAGAATTCGGAAATAATTTCCCGTTGTTTTTCCAAAGTCGAGCAATCATCAATGACGCAAACCTGGTAATTTTTATTTGTTTGGCTTTCTATTGAAGCAAGCGTTTTTGGAATAAAATTGACGCTATTAAAAGAAGGGACCACAATTTTAAATTGACCTTTCATGCTTTTTTACCTGAGAGGAGGATATTTGGTACGAGATTTAATATAGAGTTCTTCGAAATATTGCTCATCGCGATTAATTTTATGATCGTTCAAGGGATTTTCGAGATTGTAAATGTAAAGAATCTTGTCAATAAAGCGAATATGCCGCCCAGCCATTTCAAGCAACGGATAAAAAAGTGCCCGATCGCTTGTGACCATATAATAATTGCCTTCTCCGTTGCGCAAATCTTCATCTTTTACTTGCTTCCAAAGAAAATATTTGAAAGTTTTTGGGTGATGAAAGACCCATCTAATATGTCTGTACAGTTGTTTTTCAATCACTTCTTCTCCAATGGGGGCTGCATAAGTAATATTAATGCAATCCTTTGGATACGTCTCAAAAGATCCATAAGTGAGATAAACATCAGGAGATTGATAGGTATCGGCAATAATCTGCAAAGCTTGGTCATTGGCAAGCCAATCATCTCCATCGATAATGACAATCACATCCTCGTCTTGACAATCTAGCCCATTAATGCCATCGATGATGCTTACTAAAGCCCCTTGATTATGGGAATGAAAAAGTGCGCGCCAAGAAGAATGTCTTTGGCAAAATTCTTCAATAATTTGACGCTGTTGAGGAATGGTAGAGGCATCGTCGACTATACAGACATCGTAAGCCTTGAAAGTCTGCGTTTCAATTGAATGCAAAGTCTTGGGAAGATATTTAACGCTGTTGAAAGAAGGGATAACTATTTTTAAACGGCCTAACATAGATTTTAACAATCAAATTTTTTTTTAGAATCAATGACATTAAAAAAAATAGCAAGCTATTTTTCAATAGAAAATATTTTTGTAGTATAATGATATTGTAGGATTTTTTTTAAAATAAAAAAGAATCTTTTTCAAAGATTTATTTTGAGGTTATGTATGAGTATACATAGCGATATGAATATTGGAGCGCATCGTTTATATAAGGATTCCCCGCAGCAGCCACCGTCAGTTAAGTCCACTTTCATCTCTCAAGAGGAGATAGTCAAGGACGGTCAAATAGAGCCAGAAAAAGCGGCTCAGGCAGTCGCCTCGCATGCGCCTGCGACTCATAAGACGCTCATTTTTGTTTCCCGCTTTTCCTGAATTAGACGCATTAAAGCGGGGGCTTCAGGACTTGGTTAATAAAGCGCTTTCTAGTTTAGTCAATGCGTTGGGATTAACGCCTCAAGCTAGAGCCGCAAAGTCTCTAAAAGGCTTGGAAAAGCTAGAAATTCCTAAAACGGAAGTGGGGTCTTCTTAAGTCTCTGAAAGTAAAGGGAAAACCTATAAAGGCAAGCAGCTTGCTGAGAAAATGATAGCCTTTCAAACAAAATATAAGGATGTTCTGGCAAGTGATCCTGCCTTAAAAGAAAAATTTGATCAAGTCTGTCAAAAACATGGAAGAAGCTTTAATTTTGCCCTTTCTTTTCCACCTATGAAACAAGCGTATGCCGAATTTATAAAAGGGGAATGTTCTTCGGAAACCTTGTCTTTTTATGACATTGTTAACGAATTTAAAAAGAACCCCACTTTGCAAAAGGCAAAAGAAATCAGGCAGAACTATATAGAAGTTCCAGACGATAGTCCTTTTATCGAAATTAATATTCCAGGCGCAACAAAGAAGGATTTATTAGAGGAATTAGACAAAGGGGGTGTGCCATCAAGCGGAGTTTTTGACAAAGCTCAAGCAAAAATCTACGACCTTATGTTGACCGATTCTTTTGTGAGATTTAAGAAGAGCGGATCGTTTAAAGAATTTACGTCTTGATTTTTTCTTTAGTAAACAAGGGAAGCCTTGCGCTTCCCTTGCTAAATATTGCAATTAACCGCCTAAAGTGGCCTTGCGGCTTAACTTGATTTGGCCACGTTCGTTGATATCGAGAACCTTT
Source organism: Candidatus Protochlamydia phocaeensis (assembly GCF_001545115.1). Classification (NCBI taxonomy): domain Bacteria; kingdom Pseudomonadati; phylum Chlamydiota; class Chlamydiia; order Parachlamydiales; family Parachlamydiaceae; genus Candidatus Protochlamydia; species Candidatus Protochlamydia phocaeensis. The sequence goes on along the minus strand of NZ_FCNU01000011.1, from coordinate 95,264 downwards.
ACCGTGACGATATCCCCTTGCTTGACATAATCTGCCAAATTATTGATGCGGCTGACATCAAACTCGGAAATATGGCAGAGCCCTTCTTTACCGGGAAGAATTTCGACAAATACGCCGAAAGGAGCAATGGAAGTCGCCTTGCCGGAATAAATTTTTCCAATTTCAATTTCTGCAGTTAGGCCATGGATAATGGCCTTAGCTTTTTCAATGCTCTCCAAATCGGCGGCAGCAATGCTGACTAAGCCATCGTCATTGATATCAATTTGAACGCCTGTCTGCTCAATAATGGCGCGAATTTGCTTACCGCCCGGACCGATAACCGTTGCAATTTTGCTAGGCTTAATTTGAACGGTTTCAATGCGGGGAGCATAGCGGGACATTTGTTCTTTATATTTTGGAACAACTGAGAGCATCTTATTGAGAATGTGGACACGGCCATCTTTGGCTTGTTGAAGAGCTGCCCGCATAATCTCAATTGTAATACCTTCTACTTTAATGTCCATTTGGAAAGCAGTAATGCCTTGCTGATCGCCTGTTACTTTGAAGTCCATGTCGCCTAAAGCATCTTCGATCCCTAAGATATCGGATAAAATAATATAGCGATCATTTTCCAAAATCAGCCCCATTGCTATTCCAGCAACTGGACGTTTGATAGGCACACCGGCATCCATTAAGGCCAAGCATCCACCGCAAACAGTAGCCATAGAAGAAGATCCGTTAGATTCTGTGATATTGGACTCAAGGCGGATTGTGTAAGGGAATTGCTCCTTAGGCGGTATCAAGGCCATTAATGCCCGTTCAGCTAGCTTACCATGTCCAATTTCCCGTCTGCCTGGAGCTCCCAGACGTCCCACTTCTCCTACGGAGAAAGGAGGGAAAAAGTATTGCAAATAGAAGCGCTGGCTACCTTCTCCTTCGAGATCTTCATAGCGCTGTGCCATGCTCTCGCCGCCAAGCGTACACACGGCGAGGGCCTGTGTTTCGCCTCGCGTAAATAGCGAGCTTCCATGGGCACGGGGAAGCATGCTTTGTTCGATGTCAATAGGGCGAATCTGGGTAGACTGGCGGCCATCCGATCTTAAATTCTCATTTAAAATCATGCGGCGCATCATTTTAGATGAAATCTCTTTCAAGGCATAAGTCACGTCTTTTTCCGGATATTTTGGCTCTTCTCCCGCTGGCAGGAAGGCTTCTTTGACGGCTTGCGTAACTAGTCCTAAAGATTCTTCGCGTTTCTTCTTCTCGCCGATGCGCAAAGCTTGTTCTAATAGGGGAGCGGCAATCTTTTCGACGTCTTCATAAAGCTCTGCAGGAAGCTTGCGCAATGTTTCGCGATTCTTTGGTTTGCCCACTTTGGCTTGCCACTGACTTAAAGCGTGGCAAATTCCCTTGATCGCCTGATGCCCTTGCTCAATGGCTTCCAATACCTGCTCTTCGGTTAGGAAGTCGCAAGACCCTTCAATCATGAGAACGGCATCTTCCGTTCCAGCCAGCATAAGGTCCAATTTGGATTTTTTCTGCTGTTCCACTGTGGGATTGACGATAAATTGCCCATCGCTGAAGCCTACTCGGACAGCGCCGACGGGTTTAATTAAGGGGATATCTGAAATGACAAGGGCTGCCGACGCACCGCAGATCGCCAATGGATCGGGAGAATGCACACCGTCATATGACCACACATAAGACAGAACCTGAACTTCGTTGTAGTAGCCCTCTTCAAACATGGGGCGCAAAGGACGGTCAATCAAACGGGACACTAAGATTTCGCGTTCTGCGGGACGTCCTTCTCTTTTAATGAAACCGCCTAAAGTTTTTCCTGCAGAAGAGAATTTTTCCTGATAATCTACACGAAGAGGTAAGAAATCGGTAGTGGGATCAGCATTGGGAGCCGCGCATGCGGTGGAAAAAACAATGGTTTCGCCACAGCGAACAATCACCGCTCCGCCAGCTTGACGTGCGATTTTACCGGTTTCCAAGGTAATTTCTTGTTCGCCAACTGAAATAGATATAGTTTCACGTTGCATTGAGTAAATCTCCATAAAGTAAAAGGGTATGGGAGGTCATCTTAAACCTCTTAAATGAATAGCGGCTTGAGCTTATTTTTATTTAGGATAATCAAACATAAGCGAAGCCGAATGGTCCAACTAGTTAGCTTTTCTTCTATAAATATGAAGCGAATATTATTCTTGACTTCTCTTATCGAATTTTGAAGAAACTTGAAAGTTAGAAAAGCTCAGCCTTGTTTAACTGGCTATCTATCTATACCTAATAAGACCTATTTGTACGAGCAAGACTTTTATTTTTTGCAAAATTTAAGTCTATTTGCCGGGTTTAAAAGAACTCTTACCTTTAAAAGGAGAAAATAGAACTCAGAAAGCACACTTTAAAAAACTAAAAGAATATTTAAAGAGGGTTTTCTGATTTCTATAACCTTTTATTAGGAAAGATTCTTTTTGCGCTTAAGAGAAAGGGGCAGCTTTTGGCTGCCCCTTTCTCTTATCATATTAAAGCTTAATCATCTTCTAAGCTTTAACTTATTGATTAACGTTTGATAACGTTTTGTGTCTGTTGAGTTTAGATAATCGAGTAGACGACGTCTTTGACCGACTAATTTGAGAAGCGCCAAGCGAGATCCATGATCCTTTGGAGATCTTTTTAAGTGCTCTGTCAATTCCGTAATGCGCTCTGTCAAAATAGCGATTTGGACGTCGGCTGAACCGGTATCTTTCTCATGAAGCTGAAATTTTTTTGTAATTTCTTCTTTGGTACCTTTGTCTAGTGACATTCAGGAATCCCCCGTAATTTAGAAGCCGAAAAAAGGCTATGTTTGATAGTTACTTATTTTTGTAGATTGCTGATATAATGATAGCAAAAACTCGATTTAATGGCAAGGAAAAGTAAGATCCTATGCATACGGGAGAACAATTGAAAAAAAAAGTCTATCTAATTGCAAAGGGTATTTCTAAAGCCGCCGGCTTTTCATAAAGGAAAAAGTTTTTTATTTAAGTTGTTAATAACTAATCAAATAGAGTGATGATTTAAACGCCTGAGCATAGGCTATACAACCTGGATGGTATGATGATGTTTTTTAAATTTAATTTTTTTTCTGCTTTTTACTACTGCATTTTTACTGTTTAATCTGTTTATTATAAATCTTTTATAGTTAGAAAGTTAAAAGATCTTCTTAAGAAACGATTAAGCAGAGTTCTTAAAATTACCACTGATCTAGATTCGAGTTTCCTAGCGAAAATATCTGAGTAAAGGGACCGTCCCTTCTAGGGAAAAGAATGCGAATCTACGCCATTAGCCGGGCTAATATCCCTTCTAAGCAACGAATCTCTTTCTTTTTAGATTATCGAGTGATTTTTCGAAAAGCTAGATTTTAAAGCGGGACATTTTCCAATTAGAAAACCCGTACAAAAATAAATCATAGATATAAACGACGCCTAAGAAGAGGAAGATCAGGATTGGCAAGCCCGCCAATTCAAACGCTTGAAGCATAAAGGCTGAGAAATAAGCGATAATGCCGCAAACAGGAAAAGTCATTACCCAGGCTGCAACAATGGAAAAAAAGACATTCCAGTGCACTAATTTTTTGTGGCGGGCAAGCCCAACACCAATGATGGCTGTATTTATGGTGTGGGTTGTGCTAAGAGGAATGCCGAAAAAAGAAGCAAGCAGAATAGTAGAGGCTGCCGATGTTTCGGCTGCAAAGCCTTGATAGCTTTCTAAATGGACAACTTTAAATCCAACCGTTTTAATGATGCGCATTCCTCCTATTGCTGTTCCACATCCCATTGTAAGCGCACAAATTAAAATAACCCAGTACGGCACGTAAAATGTAGAGGAAAGGCCTGCAATAAGTAAGGCAAGGCTAAAAGCCCCCATAAATTTTTGACTGTCATTAGATCCATGGCTATAAGCCATCAAAGAAGAGGATAAAAGCTGAAGGCGCATAAAAGTTTTTTTTGCTGAAGCGGGATGGGAGCGGGAAAAAAAAGATTGAATGAACTTTGCCAAGATCCAGCCGCCTAACGCCCCTAGCATAGTAGAAAGAAGAAGGCCGATTAGCACCTTAGCCCATCCTTCCCATATAAGGGCAGAAGGACCTGCCAAAGCCAGGCCTGCCCCTGAAAGGCTAGCCACAAGGGCATGCGATTTGCTCATGGGCAGTCCAAAGCGCCAAGTAAAAAGGCTCCAAAAAATGATGGCTAACATGGCCGCACCCATTGAGGTTAAATTAATCGCCTCAGGCTGGACAATACTCTTTCCAATTGTTGTGGCAACAGCTGTTCCAGAAAAGGCCCCCAATATATTAAGCGTGGTTGCAAGGATAAGCGCTATTCTTAGCGATAACGTACGCGTAGAAACCACAGTAGCAATGGCATTGGGGGCATCTGTGCAGCCATTTAAAAATTCTGCAACCAAAATTAATAATATGACGACACTAAGCAGAAGAAAATCCATAGACAAGGCTTCCTCCTAGCTAAGGCTATGATGGGTTGATATACGCTCTAAGAGTATTTCACGACAATCTGCTCAGCAATATTGGCGCAATCTTCTATTTTATCCGTCACGACTTCGAGAGTACGGTAAATTTCGCTCCAAGCCAAGTAGTTCGGTAGATCCACTTCCTGCCTTTTTAATTGAGAAAAAAGCTTTTTAAGCGCTTCTTTCTTAAGATCGTCGGCCCGATTCTCCACTTCATGCGCTTTTACGCATTTAGTTAAAATAGCAGAGGCATGCTGAGAAGGGGATTTGAGAAGAGAGCAAATATCTACGAGCGTTTGAGTTCCTTCCAAGATCAATAGGGCAAATTCAGAGGCAAAGGGCATGGTAGCATCGAGCTCATAGATCTCTGCAAAGGATTCCGCCGAATCATCAATATAATCGAGCACATCGTCTATTGTTTTTGCAAAAGCTAAAATATCTTCATGATCAATCGGAAGAATAAAACCTTCGGTATTCATTTGCTGGATAACAGAGTGGGTCAATTGATCGCCTGCATGTTCAATGCCTTTAATCTTTTTTGCGATGGAATGCGCTTCAGCCGGATGGAAAAAAAGATCAGCTAAACATTCAGCAGCGGAAAGCGTTTCTCTTGCCTGCTCTTCAAAATACTCAAAGAAAGATTTTTTGCTCTTGCGCCAGAAAAACATAGTTACAACTGATTGGAACGCCTTGGAAAGGGTCTTCAAATTCATAATGTCACCTTAGAATAAATTAAATTTTATTCATAGCTAATTGTAAGTTATATAGTTGTTTTATTTATTTAGTTAGTTTGTTTAATTTTTTTTATTTAAAAACGTTATTAATTTATTAATTTATGATATAATTTAATTAAGGTAATAATTAATTGGTGTTTTTATGGGTATGGAAGTTAATAGGCAGGGCGTAATAGGTCAGCTTGGGGTTTCTTCCTTGGAGACGCCAGCTAAGGGGGCCGAGCTAGAACAGGCAGGTAAAGCCAATGGACGCATGTTCAGCCGATTAAGCGCTGGGATCAAAGATTTTTTTGCAAAAATTCAAAATTTATTTACTAGTTCCGTCTCCAAGCGGGAAGCTCTTGCTCCTCCTCCAGGGGTTGAAACGCATAATGTTGATCAATTAACTAATGAAATTAACGAGTTAATGCATTCAACAATTTCTAATTTTGACAACTTAAAAGAGAAAGATTTCGCTGCAATTCAGCAAAAAGTGACAGCCTTTAAAGCGGCGGTTGAATATTTAGCTGAGAAGGGGAAAATAGATTTTAACGAGAAACTTAATTTAAATAATCGATTAAGGACAATAGAAGATACGTTGAATCCTCCCAAGTCCGAAAGCTTTTCTATTCCTGAAGAATTGAAAAATGCGCGTACCCCTCAAGAGGTACGCGATATACTTGCAAAATTAGAAGATGTCGATGGGGGAGAAGATGTCGATGTAGAAGAAGATATAGCACATGAAACAAACCAGTCTTCTGTCAAGCTAGAGGCGAAAGCAGAGAAGTCTAAGGCTCAAGAATCTGTTACACCCGAAGCCAAAGTTTATACTAATGCGGACGAGCTTCAAACGGCAGTCAATATGTTTGTTATGGATACCAATTCGCAGGAACCGGAATCTCTTTCTCCGGCAGAGAGAAAAGGCATTAATCAGCAATTGCAAGACTTGAGGGCAGTAGTCAAAGATTTAGATAAAAAAGGGAAGCTGGAATTCAATGAGAAATTAGTATTAGAACGTAAATTGCAGGACGTTGCTGATTTTTTGACGCCTCCAAAGCATGAGAGCTTTTCTCTTCCTAAAGGATGGGAAAATGTTCGCTCGCCTGATGATGTGCGCAAAAAGCTTTTAGAAGAAGAACAGTTAGAAGAAGCGAATGCCGAGGATGTCCAATCTGGAATGGAAAAAGAAATCCAGCAAAAGAAAGAGCAGCTCACGGATTCGGGGGTTAGCCCAGCAGAAAGACTGCGAATTCAAAAAGAGTTGAAAGTTGAAAATGAGGCATTGAAAACCACTCAGCTTCATCCTTATGAAAAGATTGCAAAGGGAAAGGCAAAACAAGTCTGGAAATCGCAGGTTGATCCCAATCATGCTTACTTTACTCCCGTGAAGGGGACTTTTGAAAAAGTGTTTAAGAGCAAGCAAAAAGAAATTCAAGAGGAAGTCCAGACAGCGAAGGTGATACAGGGCGAGCTGGACAAGAAGGGAGTGGTAGGAGAGTCCAATTTAGCGCTCAGTATGCAAGAAGTCAAAAAAGAAGATAGAATCGAAGGGCAATATACGGTTAAAACAGACAAAGCGCAGGGAGATTTGGACAAGCTTACGAATCAGGGCAAGATCAAATTCCCTCAGAGTGCAGACATTGGCTTGCAAGTGGCTAGAGGCATGATGCATTTGCATAAGGCCGGCTATGTGCATGGAGACAGCAAAACAGAGAACGTTCTCGTATACGAGCAAGATGGAAAAATCACAGCAAGAGTATCGGATTTTGGTAAGACGAAGAAGTTAGAAAAGGATCAATCTGTCATGCATACGGGTAATCCACGCTTTGCTGCACCGGAAGGGAGATTAAGCCAGAAAGCAGAAGTATATGGCACAGCTCTTATGATTATTCGCACCCTTGAGGGAGAGATTTTGACAAAGGGGAGAGAGATGCTTATCGCACCTACCAATGAGGATAAGTCGGCTAAAGTAGGCGAAAAGCGTCGAGGAGTGGAAAAGTTTTTGATCGTTAATAAGGATTGTCCTCAATCCGAGGTCACCCATCTTAAAGGAAAAATCGACGTTTATGGACGCTCTCTCAAATTGGCTGCCGGGGGATCTGTTGGAAATTTGGCTCCTGCCGAAAGAGAAATTCACAAATATATTGATGCGCTTACTCTAGAATTAGAGAAGAGATATCCTGAAAAAAGCGGGGAAATTAAAGATTTAGGCGTTCTTCTTAAAGCAATGACCCTGTCAGATCCTGAAATTAGGCTAGATATGAGCAGGGCTGTAGAAACATATGAAAAAATTATGAACGATATGTCTTTATCTACACCGTAAGCTAGCTTAAACTTTGGTATCTAAAATGACTTCAATGTAGTCAGGGAACTTTTTTGAGTTATCTTTTCGCATGACGACTTTGAAAGGAATGGTGATATTTCCCTTATATTTTTCCATTTGAAGCTCATCCCAAATTTTCCCTTTTAGCTCATCTGTCACGGGGGCGTTTCGATATTTTTTTAAAAGCTCTTGAATGTAGGCCTGCTCCTTTCTTCGGATAATCTCAATGTCATAAAAAGGATGTTCTTCTTCGCTATGAGGAGAATGAGAGTGCATAAGCTGTGAAACTCCGCTATTGTTCAAAAAAATAAAGCCTATTTTTCTTCTTTCTTAGAGAAAAAAGATTTCTTCAACAAGATATTCTCTTTCATTTTTTCTTTATCCTCTGCATCTTTGCACAGGAAAGCATGCTCTGTCTTGCATTTATCTTTTCCGGCATGTTAAGTTAAGAGTCCTTTATCTTAACTTGTAGGATCTATTATGTATAAAGACGCTAGTTACAAAGAAAAATTTGCCGCTTTAGCCGATTGGCTTCCCTCTATCATTGATTCAGTGAAGAAAGATCTCAAAAATGAACACTTAAAGAAAGACTTTGTTTTCGTTAAAAAGTTTTTCCCCTCTAAGAATTTCAATAAGTTGACTAATGAAGACCTGACAGAGGCTTATCAAAAAGCGATAGCCGAAGAAGAAAAAGGGGAAGAGATTGCAGAATTTGTCACATCCCGTTGGTTGATCAAGCATGGCGACCTTTATGAGTTCTTTGAAACGCGTTTAACTCAAATCAACCCCAATTTCAGCGAATTGGAAGAATTGACTTCCGCACAAGCTCACTCCTTGATGGAAGAAGCTATTCGCGAATTCGGCGCTCCGCAAACCTATCTTTTCGCAGTTCTCAATTCGGTTGTCTTTCCCGCTGATACTTTTAAACAATTAGAAAAGCGGGCAAAGCAAGAAAATCAGCAGCAAGTGGAGCAAGCGCAGCTCGATGCCGAAAAAATGACGATGGATCAAGTTAAAAAGGAATTTGAAAGAGAGATTGCGCGTTTAACTGATAAATATGAGAAAAAACTTGCTGGATTGCAAAAAAAATATCTTACTGATGTGGAAGGTTTAAAAAAGCAAATAGCCCAATTGCAACGCAAATTGCATGAAAAGGCTTCTTAATGTCTTTTCCTTGGCGCATTGAACCTCAAAACGATGATGAGCGCTTTATGCTAGAAGCTCTTAAGGAGGCTTGGAAGGCTTTTAAAGCAGATGAAGTCCCTGTAGGAGCTGTCTTGGTAAAGGACAATCACATCATTGCTCGAGGATATAATCAAGTCGAAATGCTCAAAGATGCCACTGCCCATGCTGAAATGCTTTGTCTGACAGCAGGGGAAGTGGCCCTAGATAATTGGAGATTGTCTCAAGCCACCCTTTATTGCACTATTGAGCCTTGTAGCATGTGTGCCGGCGCTATGCTATTGACTCGTATCCATACCCTTGTTTGGGGAGCGCCTGATATTAGGCATGGGGCCAACGGAAGCTGGGTAGATTTATTTTCACCCATCCATCCCACTCATCATATTCAAGTGCGCAAAGGCATTTTACAAGAGGCCTGTGCCCAAATCCTAAAAGACTTCTTCCAAATGCAGCGAGAAAAAAAATCGTCAAAGCGGAAAATAAGCCATGAATGAACAGAAGGCTTCCTGGGAAGAGATCGAAAGAATAGTGGAAGAATTAATAGAGGGGCAAAAAGGCAAGCTTTTGCAATGTGGAAGGCGTCTCGTTCCCTATTTAACTCCAGAGGATCTCCTCCAACCTAATGATTTCCCCGAATTGGAGTATCATCCCTATTTTCGCTATGAAGAAGGATTGCTGGCCGGACTGCAATCCGTTCAAATGGCCCTATGGGCACTTAAAAAATCTTCTATCAACCCTCTTGATGAAGTTAAGTCTTAAAATAACCTTGTACTAAACATCTAAATAGACTTAATCCGAGGGCTTGCCTTTCCCGCTTCCCTAGCTTTATTCCTAAAAAATATATGATAATTTAAACCTTGATTGACTATAATAGCTTTTAGGTAAACAATTAATAATTGTTATTTAATTTAATTCGATTTGTCGAGAAGCCGTTCGGCTTATCGAGGTTTTCCCTTACCTATTTATAAAAATGGTTGTTTTTTTTAGAAGAAAGCCTTATCATAATGGGTTTTCATCTAGTCAATAAAGTTTTAAAGAGTGAATAGATATTTTAATTAACGTATCTCTTGAGGAGTCCTATAATGAAGAAGAATGCACATCCGCCTTATCAGCAAGTTTTATTTGTCGATTCCGCCTCTGGCCATCGATTTGTGTGCGGATCTACTTTACAAACAGAAGCAAAAGAAGTTTTCAACGGTGTCGAATACCCTGTTAGCTATCTTTCTATTTCTTCTTCTTCTCACCCCTTTTTCACAGGCAGCAAGCAGCTTGTAGACTCAGAAGGGCGTGTTGAGAAGTTTAAGAAGCGTTTTGAGCGCAAGAAAGAAGCTGGAGCTGATCAGCAAGAATCCAATGACAGCGGCAAACAAGAATCTGAAAAGAAACCTGCTGTTAAAGCGGCTAAAAAGCGTTAGAGCAATTGATCTTAAAGAGGCTTTTGAAAAGCAGGAGTCTCTTTATTTTCATTTAACGTAGCCCACGCTTAATATTCTCTTTTGCTTTGGCTTGTCTAATTTTTTTAATCGACATATGCATTCATTAATTTCATTTACATAAAGAAGATCTGCCATGGAAAAAAAAGTGCAACAGCTTCTAGAACGTTTATCAGAAGTCGAGGAAGTGCTAGGGCAGCCTCATGTGTATGATGATCAAAAAAAATACCGGGCTTTAACTCAAGAGCATGCTTATTTAAACGAACTAAAAGCGGCATGGGAAGAAAAAAAACGTTTGCAACAGCAAGTCGTGGATAATGAAGAGCTGCTCAAAATTGAAAAAGACGCTGAATTTGCTGAAATATTAAGAGAAGATATTCAGCAATTGGAAAAGCGGGTGGAGGATTTGCAAGCGAAGATTGAAAATCTATTAGTGCCGCCCGATCCTCTTGATCATCGCCCGTCTATTTTGGAATTGCGAGCGGGAACAGGCGGAGATGAAGCGGCTCTCTTTGTAGGCGACTGCGTCCGCATGTATAAGCTGTATGCCGACCGCAGCGGGTGGCGTTATGAGCTTTTATCCTGCACGCCTTCCGATTTGGGTGGATTTAAAGAATATATCATGGTTTTAGTGGGGCCGAATGTCCACCGCTTCCTTCAATATGAGGCCGGGACTCATCGCGTGCAGCGCGTTCCCGAGACAGAAGCGCAAGGACGCGTACACACTTCTGCTATTACTGTTGCTGTTTTGCCTGAACCCGATGAAAATGAAGAAGTCAATTTAGACGATAAGGATTTGCGAATCGATACCTATCGCTCTTCAGGAGCGGGAGGCCAGCACGTCAATACGACAGATAGCGCCGTCCGCATCACCCATATCCCCTCTGGAATTGTCGTATATTGTCAAGAAGAGCGCAGTCAGCATAAGAACAAAGACAAAGCGATGCGCCTGTTAAAAGCGAAAATAGCTGAGATCGAACAGCAAAAAAAACAACAAGCCATGGCGAGCGCGCGGGCAATGCAGGTTGGATCGGGAGACCGCTCAGAACGCATTCGTACCTATAATTTTCCGCAGAATCGCATTACCGACCACCGCATCAACCTGACTAAATATAATTTGGATCAGGTCATGGAAGGGGACTTGGACGAAATTACATCGGCTTTGGTGGCGTATTTTCATCAGGAAAAATTGAAGGGTTCCGAAGAGGAATGAAAGTGATTGCTGAGGCATTGCAGATTTTAACGCATGCACTAGAAAAGGCTGCTTCAATTCCTTATGCGCGCCGCCAGGCTGAAGAAATCCTGTGCGATGTCCTCTCTTGTGATCGATTGTCCCTATATATCAATAGCCGACACCCTCTAAAGAGTGAGGAGTGGGCGAATTGCCAGGCTTATTTGGCTAGGCGTTTAAAGGGGGAACCCTTGGCTTATATTAAGGGAACAATTGAGTTTTATAACTGCTTGATCCATGTCAATCCTTCTGTTTTGATTCCGCGGCAGGAAACGGAAATCCTCGTCGATAAAATCGTGCATATCCTGTCTAAAGAAGACCTTAGGGGAAAAACATTGTGGGATGTCTGTTGCGGATCGGGATGCATAGGGATTGCCTTGAAAAAACGCTTTCCTCTTTTGCAAGTCGTATTGGCGGATCAATCCAAAGAAGCTCTGGAACTGGCATCTTATAATGCCAATGAAAATAAAGAGGATGTTGTCTGCTTGCAGGGAGATTTATTAACTCCCTTTCAAGGGCAAAAAACGCATTTTTTTGTTTGCAATCCGCCTTATATATCCGAGCAGGAATTTGAACAATTGGATCCCGACGTACGTGAGTTTGAGCCCAAGCTTGCCCTGTTAGGAGGCGTGTCGGGAATAGAATTTTATGAAAGGCTGGCCAAGGAGCTGCCGGTTTATCTCCACCCTCATAGCAAGGTTTGGTTTGAGATTGGCTACAATCAAGGGGAAGCGGTTCAAGCGCTTTTTAAAAGCCCTCCTTGGAAAAATCAACATTTAGAAAATGATTGGGCGGGGCATAATCGCTTCTTTTTCCTTGAAAATGAATGATTTTTTGAGTATTCTATTTTCATTTATGAATTTAAGCCGAAGAACCTGTTCTCAAAATTCATAATGGCTTAGATTCGAAAGTGTTTCTCTTTAGTAGGCAAACTAAAATCGCGGGGCATATTCACTCAATATTGTCCCGCGATTTTAGCTTGCCTAATAGGGGAAAGGATTTGAATCTAAACCATCTCAGTTTGAGTATAGGGTCTAAAAGTGGATAGGTGATTTCATGCTAGGGACATTAACGACAAAGCTGCAGAGTGTATTTTCTAGCTTGACTGGCAAGAAGAAATTGACTGAAGAAAATATTTCTGAAGCTGTCAATGAAGTGCGCTTGGCTTTACTCGAAGCCGATGTCAACTATGGAGTGACCAAAACGCTTGTTAAGCGATTGAAGGAAAAAGCGGTGGGCGAGCTGCTCATCAAATCCGTCACGCCTGGACAGCAGTTCATTAAGATTGTGCATGATGAATTGGTGGCTTTAATGGGCAAGCAGGAGGAAGGGCTGCATTTAAAAGGCTCGCCTGCTGTTTTGATGGTATGTGGTTTGCAAGGCTCTGGAAAAACAACGCACTGTGCAAAACTGGCCAAATATTTGAAGAAGAAAGGAGAATGTAAAACTCCTTTACTAGCTGCTTGCGATCTTCAAAGGCCAGCTGCGATCGAGCAGTTGAAAACCCTAGGTCAACAAATTGGAGTGCCTGTCTTTTCTTTAGCTGGAGAAAAAGATCCGGTAAGCGTAGCGAAAGCGGCTTTGAAGCAGGCTAAAGAAGGAGAGCACGATCTTCTTATCGTCGATACGGCGGGACGTCTGCATATCGATGATGAACTAATGGTGCAGTTAGAAAAAATCAAAGAGGTTTTGAAACCAGACGAAATTCTTTTTGTAGCCAATGCCACAACTGGACAAGATGCTGTCAATGTAGCAGCAGAGTTCAATAAGCGTATTGCCGTCACAGGAACTATCCTGACTATGTTGGATGGTAATACACGCGGTGGAGCGGCTATTTCTATTCGCGAAGTGACGGGAAAGCCATTAAAGTTTGAAGGAATTGGAGAGAAAGTCGACGATATACAACTCTTCAATCCCAATTCAATGGCTGATCGCATTTTGGGAATGGGAGATACGATCAATCTGGTCAAAAAAGCCCAGGAGCATTTAGACGAAGCAGAGGCTCAAAAGCTTGAGCAGAAGATTCGTACAGCGACTTTTACCTATGATGACTATTTGAAGCAAATTCAAACTGTCAAAAAAATGGGATCTATTAAAAGTCTTTTGGGAATGCTTCCTGGAATGAGTCAGTTTCCAGCAATGGATTTTGACGAGAAAGAGTTTTTTAAAGTTGAGGCGATGATTCTATCCATGACTCGTGACGAGCGGATAGAAAAATGTGAATTGATAACCCCTAGACGAAAGCGCATTGCACAAGGCAGCGGAACGAAAATTGAGGATGTCAATAAGCTTGTCAAATCCTTTAAACAAGCAAAGCAATTTTTTAAAAATATGCCAAATATGAAACAATTAGAAAAGATGTTGGGAGGATCCCTATGGCGTTAAAAATTAGATTACGACAACAAGGTCGCACAAATCGTTCATTTTATCGTTTGGTCGTAACGGACTCTCGTTCGCCACGAGATGGAAAATATGTTGAAGCTCTTGGATGGTACAATCCTATCGAAGCTGAAGATGATAAGAAATTATCTATTAAGACCGATCGCATTCAACATTGGTTAGGCCTTGGTGCGCAGCTCACGGATAATGCAGCGACTCTGATTAAGAGAAGCGCTCCTGAAATTATCCGTACACAGACAGAAAAGAAAGTCGCTCAACGCGCTAAAATGGCTGCGAAGAGAAAAGAGAAGAAGGCGAAAGCATAAGGTGTTCATCGATATTTTGTCTCTGTTTCCCGGCTATTTTAAAGGACCTTTTGATGAAAGTATCATTAAACGGGCTCGAGAAAGGGGACTAATAACGATACGATTAACCGATATAAGAGATTTTGCTGACAATCGCTATCGACGTGTAGATGATCGGCCTTATGGCGGGGGACCTGGCATGGTGATGATGCCTCAGCCCGTTACAGCGGCTATTCGCCATGTAAAAAGCCCTCAAGCGCGGGTCATCTATTTATCTCCCCAAGGCAGTCGATTAAATGCGGCTAAATGTCGGCAATTAGCGCAAGAGAGCCATCTGATTCTTCTATGCGGCCACTACGAAGGAATTGACCAGCGTGTGCTAGATCGGGAAGTCGATGAAGAAATCAGTATTGGAGACTTTGTTCTTACTAATGGGTGCCTAGCGGCAATTGTCTTACTTGATGGCGTGATCCGCTTTATTCCTCACGTGCTAGGTCATGCCTCTGCAGCTGAAGAAGACTCCTTTGAAAAAGGATTGCTGGACTATCCTCATTATACTCGACCGGAAGTGTTTGAAGAAGCGGCTGTTCCGAGTGTTTTGCTGAGCGGGAATCATCAAGAGATTGCCAAATGGCGTCACGAGCAAGCTCTTAAAAAGACAGGGGAGATGAGGCCTGATCTCTTATTATAGCAGAGAGCCCATTCAGAGAATAATAAATCATTAATTGTATGCGATCTGCATGGAATGCGTGGTTAACCTTCCTTGCCGATAGAGAAAAGATTGAAATTTTAGGAGAAATTGATCATGAGTCGATCTGCCATTATTGAAAAGCTGGAAAACCAGCAGTTAAAAAAAGACATCCCAACTTTCCGCATTGGGGATACTGTTCGCGTCCATATCCGCATTATTGAAGGCGATAAGGAGAGAATCCAGGTTTTTACAGGCACCGTGATTGCTAGAAAGGGAACTGGCTTGTCTGAGACTTTCTCTGTTCACCGCGTGGCTTATGGCGAAGGAATGGAGCGCGTATTTATGCTGCATAGCCCTCGTATTGCCAAAATTGAAGTGATGAAAGAAGGCGACGTCCGCCGCAGCAAGCTTTACTATTTGCGTGGAACATCTGGCAAAGCCTCTAAGGTAAAAGGACGTTTCGGTGCTCGCCGTGGCGCTGAGAATGCCAAAGAAAATGCCAAAGAAGCTGTTGAAACAGAAGCTAGCGAAAGAACAGACAGCTAAGCGTCCTTGTTTGACCGCTAGAATGAGAATGATTAGCACCCAGGTCAATCGATTGCCTGGGTGTGCGTTCTATGACTTTGATTTTGATTAACGCTAACGTTTTTTCCCGACATCGCCTATATGACCCCCTCTCCTAATTCCCTAAACGAGCAAGAAAAACTCCGCTTGGAGGGAATGATGTCTTATGAAGAAGAGGCCTATTTAACAGGCTATCAATGGCTAGCAGGTGTTGATGAAGCAGGCCGCGGTCCTTTGGCCGGCCCTGTTGTGGCAGCTGCTTGCATCTTGCCCAAAGGCTTGCTTATCCCTCAAGTCAACGATAGCAAAAAGTTAACTCCTAAAATGCGCGAGCGCTTATTTGCGCGTTTGACGTCCGATCCTGCCATCTATTATGCTGTCGGCATTGTCGATTCTGTTGAGATTGATCGCATCAATATTTATCAAGCGACAATTTGCGCCATGTTAATAGCGATAGAACGCCTTAAGCAGGCCCCCGATTATTTGCTCGTTGATGGCATGAAGCTGCCTCATCCAACCTTGCCCTGCTTAAAGATCATTAAGGGGGACCAATTATCTCAATCGATTGCTGCGGCATCCATTATAGCCAAAGAAACAAGGGATCGCTTGATGCTCGATTATCATGCCCGCTGGCCTGCCTATGGATTCGATCACCATAAAGGCTATGGAACGGAGCAGCATGTCGAAGCTCTTTTTAAGCATGGCCCTTGCGAAATCCATCGCCGCTCTTTCGATCCCATCAAGACTCACTTTGCCCAATCTGGTGAAATCGCTTCGGTGAAGTGATTTAATGCGTGTCCGCCGAATGGGGAAACGCGCGGAATTTTAAAAAAACCTTCTGCAATAATCTAAAGAAGGGATTAATTCCTCCGTTATTCTTTACTTATTTTCTTGCGCTTTGAAGGCTTTTTCCTTAAATTGGCTTGAATTTCAAATGATTCAAAGGAAAAGTCATGGTTAAAAAGTGGATTTTATCCAGTCTGTTGGCTGGATTGCTAAGTTTCTATTCTCTAAGTGCGATGTCAATGGGAAGAAGCGGAGAGTCTTTTGTGGCAGGTGATACTCTTTGGCAGCCTGTCCAATACGAAGATGAAAGAAATCAGCTTGTTGCTCTTATTCCGGGGGAGCCTTCATGCGGCATCTGTAATGGATTGTCTTTTATCTATAGTTTTTACAGAGAGGTTAATTATGAAATTCATCTTAAACCATCTGTTTCTTTTGTTCTTCCTGAGACGGTTCAAGAGTTTGTCGATTGCTTCAGGGAAATCCCTAATGCTCAGATTTATGTGTTAGAGCCTGCTCAACCCACAGTTCGTTATATGCTTGAAATTCATCTTTTTGATCAGGCTAAAACAACGCTTAAAGCGCTTTGCAGACTGTATGCAACGAATAATACTATTTATTCAGCCATTGTGGAAGGAGAGGATTTTAGCTTGGCCTATGAATTCTTTAATTCGATTAAAATAGAACAATAGCGTGATTTTAAAATAAGTGAGGCTGTTGTTGCAGCCTCCACTTCTCTGCTGGATCTTTTCCCTTCTTCTTTTTCTTTCTGCAAAATAAGCTCAATCCTCTCTATTCAAATCTAGTCATTAGCGGTTTTAATAACCGAATTTGGATTTTTTTTTCTTTGGACTGATGTGAAAGCCTTGCCATTTGTTCATCTCCCAGGCTTTGACGCAGTCGAAAGAGTAAAAAAACTCCAAACTCAGGTTGGTAATCTAAAAAATCCTCCAAACTTAGGTTCTAAGAGCCCGTGTTCAATTTTTACTATCTACGTTCTCAGTAATCTTGACTATAGTGTTGGCCGTTTTAAGGTACTCTCTAAATGGACTAAATGCAGCCAGTTAGAAAAAAATTGCTTTAATTTTATGAGGAGCATATTAAGGAGAAAGAGAACTTAAAAAATTTAATATAAATGGGCGCTTGTCGAGAACATGTAAGGGGGCTTATAAATTTGAGCCCTCAAAGAAAAGCCTATTTAAAAGGATAACTTCAGAAACAACAAATTAGGAGAACTTTATGAAAACTTTTAAAGCGCTGATCTTAGCTTCAAGTTTAAGCTTTGCTTCATTAGCATTTGCGCAAAATTATCAATATGAACCTTATTCCTATGGCAATAACGCCAATTATCCTTCGCAAGGATATGGATATTCTCAACCTTATCAATCTTATGGCCAGCCGGGACAGCCTTATGGTCAGCAGGGGGGATATGGTCAAGGCCAATATGGTTACGGCCAAGGCCAATACCAAAACAGAGGGTATGGACAGGGGTATTCTAATCAAAGAGGTCCCAACGATCAGAGAGGTCCTAATGATCAGAGCAGTGGCTGGTCAAGCTGGTTTGGCGGCGATAAAGGGCCCAATGTGCCTGATGAAGCCATCACATCGCGCGTTATTCAAAATTTAAGAAGCACGCCTTATTTTTCCAATTCTGCTAAGAATATTCAAGTCACCACAAAAGATGGAAAAGTTACTCTTAAAGGAAAAGCTGCAAATAGCAACGAGAAAAATCAAATTGAATACATGGTTAAAAACGTAGAAGGCGTGAAAAGCGTAAGCGATGATGTAGAAACTGAAAAATAAAACCATTCGCTTCCCCGAGGGCAATTTATCGATTAAATTGCCCTCCTCGAGGGCTTCCCGCTTTCCTTTCAAATCAATTCTCTTTTAATATAAACAACTTTAGTTGATTTTTTTATTTGCTATTTCTTTCTTATAAAATTATTTTATAGTCAAAATTTTCATTCATTAGCGGATTCCAAACTCAGGTTAGTAAGAGGGCATATTAAACCCCTACCCTCTTAGTTGAGACGATTTTTTCTAAGAGAACTGGCCTTAGGGGAAGAGAACGCGAATCTAAGTCAGTAGGCATTCGACGAAAGTCGATAAAAAGAAGGGTTTTAAAGCTTGACTGAAATGAAAAAATTTGTATAATTCATTAAATCTCAATTTAATAGCGATATCTTTTTATGTTAAGAAGCATGACTGCCTATGGCCGCGCAAGCTTGAATACGGATGTAGGGCATTTTACGGTAGAGATTCAATCGGTAAATCGCAAGTTCTTAGAAGTCAATGTCGTTCTTCCAAGAGAATTAAGCCATTTTGATATTGAAATAAAAAAATGGCTGCTTCCGTTTGCTTCTAGGGGACAAATTACTGTCAAAGTAACGGCTTCTTTTGATGGTCAAGCGCCTTTTGTCGTGGTTCCTAATCTAGCTTTAGCTAAGCAGATGAAGCAGGCATGGGATCAAATTGCCCACCATTTGCAGGTAGGGGATAGCAAGTTTGAATTAAGTCTATTAGCTCAAGCGGATGATATCTTGCGTTTTGAAGAAAATAGGGAAGAAGAAGAGTCTTATCGGCATGCGCTTAAGCATGCTTTTGACCAAGCATTAAAGGGCTTTTTGCATATGAAAACGCAAGAAGGGACTTTGCTTCAAGTCGATATTCTAAATCGTATTGAAAAGATCCGGCATTGGATGGTAGATATTGAAGGGCGAGCTCCTTATGCGACAAAAAAATATAGAGAAAAGCTGATGTCGCGGCTTGAAGAGCTGTTGCCCGGGCATGTTGAAAATGAAGATAGAATTTTGCGAGAAATTGCGCTATTTGCCGAAAAAATCGATATCACCGAAGAAATTACGCGTTTTTATTGCCACCTGCTCCGTTTTGAAGAACTTTCTCAATCCTCTAGCATGGGAGGGGGGAAAACTCTGGAATTTATTCTCCAAGAGCTTAATCGCGAAGTGAATACAATTGGGAATAAGTCGTCAGATCTAGAGATTGCTAGGCAGGTCATTGATATTAAGAGCGAGCTTGAGCGTATCCGCGAACAAATTCAAAATATTGAGTAAAGAAAAATGACTTCTTTATTGGGAAATCTCTCTGAAGGCTTAGCTTTTATTGTGAGTGCTCCGGCAGGAACTGGTAAGACAACGTTGGTGCAGATGTTGGTAGAGGAATTTCCTTCTGTTATTGCCAGCATTTCTTATACGACGCGCTTGCCAAGGACGGGCGAGGTGCCGGGTAAGCATTATCATTTTATTTCGGAATCCGAATTTGAAGCAAAAATTGCTGCTGCAGATTTTTTGGAATATGTTAAGCTATATGGCACTTATTATGGCACTTCTCGCCAATGGATCCAAGAGCAGCAGCGACAGGGCAAACATGTCGTTTTGGTCATAGATACGCAAGGGGCTCTTCAATTAAAAGGGAATTTCCCGGGAGTTTTTATTTTCATTCGCCCCCCTTCTTTGGAAGTGTTAAGAGAGAGATTGGAAGGGCGCAAGACAGAAACTCCAGAATTGATCGAGAAACGCCTTGGTTGGGCCCAGGCAGAATTAAATGCGGTTCAATATTATGATTATCAGATAGTCAATGATGAGCTGGCTACGGCTTATCAAGTTTTGCGCAGCATTGTCATTGCCGAGTGCCATCGAGTGTCTGCAAAAGAAGCTGAGGCCTAGTCACAACTAAAAAGTGCCGATTAATGGGCTGCCGAATTCCTAATGGCCTAGATTCACGTTCTTTTTCCCTAGGAAAAAGCCTAAAAAAGCCGACCATATTGAATAAGATATGCAATGCTCCTTTAGGTTTCTTTCGAGGGAGTAATCGTGAATATAGCCCATTGGCGATTTGACGACAGTCTCTAAGATCCGCTAAGATGTATAAAGGAGAATAAATGGAAAAGAAGATTAATTTTACAAATGAAATGCTTGCTAAAAAATTTAAAAGCAATTTTGAATTGGTTAATTATGCCATTAGTTTGGCTGAAAACATGATCAAAAGCGGAAGGGATGCGCGCGTAAAATCTGAAGTGCAGAATCGCGCTATGTTGATCTTAGAGGAAATTCAAGAAGGTAAAGACCAGTTTGATGAAATTAAAGAAGTATCTTCAAGAAGAACAAGCCAAGATCATGAGGGCGAGTTTCATTCAGAGGTTGTCCATGAAGAGCGAAGCGAAAAGCGCCGTTATAGGGCTGCCGCTATTCCCGATGATGAAGAGTAAAAGGAAGTAGGCGATGACTGATTTGTCAGGATGGGTTATGCTTTTATCCATTACAATCATTCTGACATTTTGTCTTCTTTTTTTCGCTTTTTGGTTTGGTTGGTGGATCTCTCAGCGCGGACAAGGAGTCAGCCCCTATACAGGTCTACCTTTGAGACGGGCAACAGACCTCTCTTATTTTGCCGCTGAACGTGTCCTGCGCTTTATGTATAATTTTCGCCAATATGATAATCGCATTTTCAAGCTAAAGCGCGCGGCTTTTTGTCGCGAGACGGGGCGTATATTTACAAACTGTGTCACGTGGATGGAGACGGTAAAAGTAGATTGGACTTTCCTACAAAAGCGCTATCCCGGAAACTATGTCTCCTGGGGTAGCTTAAATGATGACCAGCAACGCGCCATCCGAGATGCTCACGATTCCCTTGAAGGCTTTCAAACAGATTTCTCGAGTCCAAGTCCTTCTCCTCGCGCCATTGAGCCCGAATATATATACGTTAAACCGGGCCCCCTCTATGTTGATATTGAGACAAAGGTGTTGCTAGGATGGAAAATTGTTCCTGGAACTGAACTGGAAGTCTTAATTGTTCAAAAACCCGTTCGATAGATTAATTCTTGAAGGAATCCTCATGACCGAAAAAATTCTTATCACTTCAGCGCTTCCTTATGCCAACGGCCCCCTTCATTTTGGCCATATTGCAGGAGCTTATTTGCCGGCCGATTGCTACGCCCGTTTCCAGCGATTGATGGGCAATGATGTCTTGTATATTTGCGGATCGGATGAATATGGCGTTGCCATCACTTTGAGTGCAGATCTTGCGGGAAGAACGCCAAAAGAGCACGTGGATATCTTTCATCAAATCAATAAGGATTTCTTTAAAAAACTTCACATTTCTTTTGATCATTATTCGCGGACGACATGGGAAGGGCACGTTGAGCCTACGCATCAATTTTTTAAGGATTTACTGGCTAACGGATTTATTGAAGAGCGCACGACAGATCAGCTCTATTCTGAAGCAGACCAAAGGTTCTTAGCCGATCGCTATGTGGTGGGGACATGTCCGCGCTGTGGTTTTGAGAATGCAAGGGGGGATGAGTGTCCTCGCTGCGGAGCTAGCTATGAAGCGACGGAGCTTAAAAATCCTCGCTCCAAACTGACTCAGGCTCCTCTAGTGCGTCGCCCGACTAAGCATTGGTTCCTTTTACTAGATAAGTTTAAGGAGCGCTTGAAAGACTGGTTGTCGACTAAAAATTGGAAACCCAATGTCATTAACTTTGTGAAGGGCTATATTGATAATCTGCATGCCCGCGCTATCACGCGCGACTCTGCTTGGGGGATTCCCGTGCCGCTTCCGGGTGCCCAAGGCAAAGTTTTATACGTCTGGTTTGATGCTCCGATTGGCTACATATCGGCTACAAAAGAGTGGGCCCAAACAATTGACCAACCGGATAGATGGAAAGACTATTGGCTTGATGAGAAAACCAAGCTTGTGAATTTTATCGGCAAAGATAACATTCCTTTCCACGCTTCAATTTTTCCTGCCATGGTGATGGGGCAGAATCAACCCTATAAATTAGTGGATGAGCTTCCGGCTAATGAATTTTATAATCTAGAGGGGAGGCAATTCAGCAAATCGGATGGATGGTACATTGATCTGGAAGATTTCTTTAAGCACTTTACAAGCGATCAAATTCGCTATGCCATTGCCTCCAATGCGCCGGAGACTTCAGATAGCGAATTTACCTGGAAAGACTTCCAGCTGCGCTGCAATAGCGATTTAGTCGGTAAATATGGCAACTTGGCCAATCGCATTTTGATTTTTATTCGCAATCACGGCAATGGCCGCATTCCGTCTCTGGGAAAGCTAGAAACAGTGGATTTGGAATTCTTGCGCCAAATTCAAGAGTTAATCGATCAAGCTGCTGTTGCGTATGGACAATTTAAGGTGCGCCGCGCAAGCCAAATTGTCATGGAGCTAGCGCAATTGGGAAATGTTTATTTTGATAACAAACGGCCTTGGCAAGATGCTAAACAGGAAGACACGCGAGAGCGTATGCGAACGACGCTGGCCTGCTGTGCGGAATGCTTGAAGGCTTTGGCTTTGATCTCCTTCCCGATTGTTCCGACGGCCGCTAGCCAGCTTTGGCGCCTGCTCGGTTATAAAGACGAGCTGGAGCGTACGAATTGGAATTTTGTAAAAACGGAAGCGATTCCGGAAGGGCAAGAAATTCTCCCTCCTGTCATTCTTTTCCAGAAGGTAGAGGATGACCTTATTGAACAAAAAATTCAGCAGCTTCATCAGCTGTCTCAGGCTAATAAGCCGGTTCCTAAGCAGGCTGTAGAACCTTTAAAACCGCAGATCGATGTTGAGGATTTTCGTAAATTAGATCTGCGTGTGGGAATGATTCTCAAAGCCGAGCCCGTGCCTAAAAGTAAAAAGCTGATTCAACTGACAGTTGACATCGGAGTTGAGCAGCGGACTGTCGTTGCCGGTGTAGGGGAGTTCTATAAACCAGAAGCTCTAGTGGGGCGCCGCATTGTTGTAGTAGCCAATCTTAAGCCAGCCACCTTAATGGGCATTAAAAGTGAAGGGATGCTGCTTGCGGCTAAACAAGAGGGGGCGCTAGAGGTTTTATTTATCGAAGGAATTAATCCTGGCGGAATTGTCAGCTAACAGCTTTAAAGTCAAAGCGCGCTCTATCTCTGCTATCCAAATTGCCTTACCTAACCTGCGTTTGGGTTTTTTTACCCCTTTCGACTGCGTCAAAGCCTCGGAAATGAATAAATGCAAGAGCTTTCACGTCAGTCCAAAGGGCAAAAAACTCCAAACGCAGGTTTATATTATCGGATGTAAAGAAATGGAAATTGAGAGAGGCGTTTGAGGTCTTCAAATAACTATCGCCTAAATAAAATCAAATGATTTTTTTTTAGTAGGAAGGCGAATGTAGGTAGTGAGGGGGGAGTTTAGCTAGGAGATGGGCAAACGCTAAGCCTTGTCGAATGGCTGGCATTTAGACTGTTGCAAAAAATAACTTGAAGGAAATAAAGGAGAGAATGCCGAAGCATTCTCTCTGAGATTCAAAATGTTAGACTTGCTCGCCGCGTGCACGCATTTCACGGATGACGGTAGCAACACCTAAGCGGTCAATTGTTCTTAAAGCAGATGTAGCAAGACGAAGAGTCACAAAGCGATTTTCTTCGGCAAACCAAATTCTTTTCTTTGTTAAATTGGGTTGAAAGCGGCGCTTTGTTTTCCCAGTCACTTTAAGACCAATTCCCTTTTTCTTCTTAGCAATACCACGAATGGCATACTTATAGCCACGGGCTGGCTTTTTACCTGTAACTTGACATACTTTTGACATATTTTCTCCAATAGCGATCGACAAATGAAAATAAGCAATGTATCATAAAAGATCTTAATAGACAAGTTTAAAAGTATAAAGAAAATAAAAAAAACAGAGAGAAAGATTAATGGAGAGGGAGCCAGCCTTCTCTAATATTGAAACGCTTGTAAACATGGCGGCGCCTTTCTTGCTCAATGCGCTTTTCATCTTGGGCATTATGCGCTTTTTCACCTAATAATTCGCGTTTTAAATCGTCTATTCTTTCTTTAAATAGTTTTAGACGTTGCCAATCATCTTGAGTAAATTGTTGGGCAGGAAGGTTAAAGCGTTGCTCGTCTTCGGCAGATAGTTCGAGCTTTTGATATAATTTTTTATCTTTTTCCTGTAATCGCTTTAACTCGGTCTGAAAGCGCGAAACAATCTCATCTATCATTTTCTTCGTCAGAGTGGTCTCCGGTTCATTAATTAAATTGGCAATAGCCGCTAATTCGGATAGATGATCGATGAATATTTTTTGCAGAGTGTCAGAGAGAATATTCTCAACTTTTTGGAAGTCCACTTTCATAAGCGTCCCTCTCTAAAGGAAATTTAGAATTACCTATCTATATTATAACTCTTTTAAATATTTAAAACAAATTTAAAACAAATGTCACCCTTATGAATGAAATAGGGACTTCTCATAGGGGAAAAAACTCCAAATCCAGGTTAATACACTCTCTTACCAGTTGAGTGATCCGCAGGGACAGAATAAAATCCAAAATCAACTAAAAAAGGAACAGGGAATAGATAAAAATAATTCATAATCCCATATTGAAAAATTATCTAGATAAAGTATATGTATGGTTCCTGTCATATAGAAGAAAATGAAAAAAGACAGGCAGAAACCTTTACGTGTAAAGGCCCATTTATACACAATAACACAGCTTCGCTAAAGGCAAATTATGGAAGACATTACAACGGATATTGTGGTCATTGGCTCTGGACCAGCAGGACAAAAGGCAGCGATACAAGCCGCTAAACTAGGGAAACAGGTTATTGTAATTGAAAGGGAATCAGAGCCGGGTGGAGCTTGCCTTTTCTCAGGAACTATTCCTTCTAAGACCTTTAGAGAAGCTGTAGTTGATCTGACCCGCTTTTACGATAGGCATTTTGAAGGCAAGGAATATGTGCTGCCAGAAGTGACGATTGACGAGTTAAATTCTCGCCTGCAATCCGTTGTCAACGAAGAAAAAAATATCATTGTGCGTCAGTTTAAGAAGAACGGAATCCGCCTTTTACAGGGATCCGCCCGCTTCGAAAACCAGCATACATTAATTGTTGTCGATAACGATTACCGTTTAAAATATCAAATCAAGGCCAGCGTCTTTATTATTGCCACAGGATCCAATCCACGCAGTCCAAAAGATGTGCCTTTTGATCAGCAGGTTATCTTAGATTCAACGACTTTATTGGGAATCGGCAAAGTCCCAAAAAGCATGATTGTTTTAGGGGGCGGCATTATTGGATCTGAATACGCGAGCTATTTTGCCGCCTTGGGAACGGAAGTAACGGTTATCGACCGCAAAGAGCACATGCTTCCTCTATTAGATGCGGAAATCGGTATTCACCTGCAAACGGCCTTGACGGACATTGGATTAAAATTTTTGGGTAAAAAAGAACCCGTGGAAATAGCCCGTAAAAATGATAGAGCGTTTGTCAAATTTAAAGACGGCTCTTCTCTAGAAGCAGATGTGTTATTATATGCCTTAGGTAGAACGGCTAATGTAGAAGCCTTGCATATCGAAAATACGGGAATTACGGTAGATGCCAAGGGATATATTCCTGTCAATGCCTTATTTCAAACTGTTGTGCCGCATATTTATGCGATTGGTGATGTGATTGGCGGGCCTTGCTTGGCCTCAACCAGCATGGAGCAGGGACGATTAGCTGCACGTCATGCCTGTGGAGCCCAAACCCATCATTTTCCAACCTTTTATCCCATTGGAATTTATACAATTCCAGAAATTTCAAGCTGCGGTTATACAGAAGAAGAATTGAAAGCTTGGGGATTTCACTATGAAGTGGGAAGAGCGCATTATTATGAAATTGCGAGAAGCCATATTGCCGGCAGTAATACAGGCTTATTTAAAATTCTCTTTCATGCCGAAACCCTTGAAATTTTGGGCATTCACGTCATTGGAAGAAATGCAACGGAAGTCATTCACATTGGTCAGCTAGCCATTAGCTTCCATGCTCATTTGGATTATTTTATTGATCACGTCTTTAACTATCCCACTTATGCGGAGGGATATCGAGTGGCAGCTTTGAATGGGATCAATAAAATCCGTTTTAAAAAATAAAAGAGCTAATCTATAAGAAGAATGAAGAGACATCGCTTTCTAAATAAAGATTTGTCATTACTTAAGCGCTTGTTTTAAAATCGCCTAGAGGCGAGTTCTTTCCGGACTGAGACATCGTCTTGAATGTAGGCATCGTGAATTTGAAAACAAGCGCTAACTTTAATCAAATTTGTTATCCTATTTTTAATAGAAATGATGACTTTTTGATTAGTACTCCTTTCTTCTAAATCGGCTTTACGTTATCTAATTATGGAAAAGCCTTTGATTTCCAATCTTTAGGTAAATAAAATCCTGAAGAGATTTAATTAGGGACATATATGTCAAATTCTCCCCTTATTCCACAAGAAAATGACCCTTTTAAAAAGGGAAAGGGTCATCAGGATCGGCAAGAAGAAATCCATTATAAACGTCCGGACTTTATTATTATCGATGATACGCAAGAATACTTGCGAGGATCTTCTAACAACTCCTCTTTTGGCTATGAACAAAAACAGAAAGGAGAATTTAAAACCCGCGTCCAGCAAAATCCCTTTTCTCTTCGTCTTTTATGCTTTTTAGGGGGGATTTTTTGCTTGATAGTTGGCTTGGGCATGCTGGTTTTTTCCGTTGTTCTGACGCTGCTTGCCCTGCTGTTACTTTTTCAACATAAAAAGCTTAATCAAGTGGTTTTCTCTTTTTGGAAGCTCTATACCAATATTGTTATAGCAGGTCTGGCTTGTATAATTGGTATTTTAAATCCTGCATGGGGCATCGGGCTTTTGGTTCTCTACTTTGCCTTAAGTGGAGAGGGGATAGGAAGCGGCCTATTATCGAAAATTATTAAAACGTCATTCGACCGCTTTTAAAATTCCTCTAAGGGAAAACAATCTCGAATAGGCCATCATGAATTCGATAGTTATCTTCTTACGATCCATTCAGAAAAAGGCTTAATCCAATAACAACCATTTTCAAATTGGATTTTTTTAAGCGAAAGATTCTCTTTAAGTTTAAGCACCTCTTCTGGGGGCATCATGTAACTACAAAGAAATAATTCCTCAAGCTCAAGAAGATTTAATCCTTGTACGCTATCAATTTCAGTCCTAGCAACATCGAGCTTTTTAAGACGCGGACATTTGCTTGGAAGTTTGAGGAATTCTGTGCTAGGCAGTTCTTTGCAGTCCGCCAAGGTCAGTTCTTCAAGCAGGGGAAGAGCTAATCCTTCTAAGCTGTGGATCTGAGTTCCTTTGACGTTTAAGATTTTTAGAGTTGGGCATAAGTTCTTAATTTTGAGATATTCCCTTCTCGGCATCCAGCCGCAGTACTCCAAAATTAACTCCTCAAGTGGAGGCACGTTGTCCAAACTTTCGATTCGGGTAGAGGCAAGATTAAGATTTTTAAGACAAGGATAGTTTGCCTTTATACGGAGAAATTCATCCTCCGGTAGATAAGGGCATTCCCGAAGATTTAAGTTTACTAACAAAGGCCATGAGTCTAAATGATTAATTTTTGTGGCTCGAACCGAAAGGCTTCTTAAGCAAGGACAGAAATTTTTAATTTTGGAAAATTCCCTCTGGGATAGAAAAGAGCAATTATCCAAAGTTAATTCTTCTACTGAAGGTAAGCCGTCCAAGCTGTTAATACTGGTATGGGTTAGAAGAAGTTTTTTCAAATGACTCATTCTGTCTCTCAGTTCCAGAAAGGCTTCAGCTGGAATGCTTGTGCAATGAGATAGATTTACTTCTTCCAGAAGGGGAGGCAAGCCTTGTAAACTGTTGATTGATGTGCCCTGCAGATCGAGTTTTTTCAGTTGCGGGCATTTGTCCTTAATGTTAAGAAATTCTGCGGATACCAGTTGGCTGCACGCATACAGAGTTAATTCTTTCAGATTGGGGAGCGCAAGGCCGTCCAAGCTTGCTAAAGTTGTCCATCCTATATTCAGACTAATTAGCTGAGGACAAAGATCTTTAAGCTTTTTAAACTCTTCAGAAAAGAGCGCGGTGCATCCAAATAAGTTTAATTCCTTTAGATTCGCTAATGCCAAGCCATCTAAATTGGAAATAAGCGTACTATCCAGGGTGATTTTCTTTAAATGGGGAAATTTAGCCTTAATTTTATTAAATTCTGCCGCGGGAAGCTGCCTGCATCCTGTCAGATTGATTTCTTCAAGTTGCTCGAGTTCCAATCCCTCTAAACTGGTCAATGGGGTGCCGGAAAGATCGAGTGTCTTAAGACGGGGAAATTTATTTTTAATTTTTGCCAATTCTTCAACAGGCAAATGCCCGCATTCTGCAAGCGATAATTCCTCTACTTGAGATTGATCCAGTTGATCTAAGCCGCGAATATCTGTTTTTGATAAATCTAGTCTTTTAAGATGGGGAAAGGCCTTTAAAACGATGGAAGTTATCTGAGCAGATGCAAGCCCGTTTCTAGATAGCTCTTTAATAGAAGGAATCGCTGTCATGTAATTATTGGAAAAATAGGGTAAGAGTGCCAGACATCTATTTTGTTCTAAGATAACTTTGCACATGTATTCATTTATTAATGGATCTAGATGATAAGAAGAAATTCGTTCGCATTGTTTTTTTTCTTTAGGGCTCAATTCGTTCGAAAATTGTTCCAAAAAAGTATGAATAGATAATGTTTTTAAATTGGGAATAGGCATTTTTAATGTTTATTTTTGTGAAATTTTATTATTTTGATATGTCAATGTGTTTACAAATGATTGAATAGTTGATTTTGATGAATGAATTGTTCTTATAAAAAAATAATTAAAGATTGTGTTGAGAAAATCAGGCGAGACAAAGGAAAGCGAGCCAATAGCAATGAGGGATTGCTATTGGCAGGTTTTTGTTTCAGCCTTTTTGCTGTTGAATTTTGAAGGCGATTTTCTCTTTATTGAAATCCAATTTGACGAGGCTGTGCGGAGGAATTTTTCCTTCCAGAATAGCTGTAGAAAGCTGATTGATGACTTCTTGTTGGATATAGCGTTTGAGGGGGCGAGCGCCAAAGCGCGGATCGTAGCCTTCTTTGGCTAAATGGGCCAGGACTTCTGGCGTCCAGGTAAGGGTAACGTCACGGCTATGGAGCCGTTTGGCCAAAAGGTTGAGTTGGATGGTAACAATTTTCTCCATATCTTCTTCCCGTAGCGGCAAGAAGGGAAGTATATCATCTAAACGGTTGATAAATTCAGGGCGGAAATGCGCCTTGATGACGGGATCCAGCACAACCATGATCTCATCTTTTGTCAAATCATGGCGTTTTTTCTCAATCAGGTCCAATAAGCGGTCGGACCCCAAATTGGATGTCATGATGAAGAGGGCATTTTTGCAATTGACTACTCGCCCTTTGCTATCCGTTAGGCGTCCGTCGTCAAAAACTTGAAGCAGGATATTGAATACGTCATGATGCGCCTTTTCTATTTCATCAAATAGAACGACGGCATAAGGACGGCGTCTAAGCGCTTCTGTTAACTGGCCGCCTTCCTCATAGCCAATGTACCCTGGAGGAGAGCCGATTAGTTTGGAAACGGTATGCTTTTCCATGTACTCTGACATATCTAAGCGGATTAAAGCCTCTTCCTGATTGAAGAGCTGGAAAGCCAGGGCTTTGGCCAATTCGGTTTTTCCCACACCTGTTGGGCCTAAGAAAAGGAAGGCTCCCATTGGGCGGTTGGGATCGCTAAGGCCGGAGCGCGAGCGGCGGATCGCTTCGCTGACCGCTGCAACAGCCATGTCTTGTCCGACGACGCGTTTTTCGAGGTCTTTTTCCAGGTGAAGCAGACGCTCGGCCTCTCCCTCAAGCATCTTATGAACGGGAATGCCCGTCCATTTCGAGACGATTTGTGCAATCAGGTGCTCATCGACTTCTTCTTGTAAAAGGCGATTGGGCTTTTCGTTCAATTGCTTTTGCGCTTCCTCGATTTCCTTTTGCAGATGAGGAATAACGCTATAGCGCAGCTCTGCTACCTTGTTGTAGTCCGCTTTGCGCTCGGCTTCCTCTTCTTGGAAGCGAAGCTTTTCAAGCTTGTCTTTCTTTTCTTTCAAAGATTCAATGATCTTTTTTTCCTGGTCCCATTGCTGGCGCAGGACATTGAGCTCTTCTTTAATTTGCGCAATGCGTCCTTCTAATTTTTCGGCCTCGCTTTTGGCCAATGGCGTATTTTCGCGGCGCATGGCCTCTTGTTCGACAATCAAGCTGGCCAGCTCCCGCTCTTTATTATCAATGGGAAGGGGACGGCTGCCTAATTGCATGCGAATAAGGCTGGCGGCTTCGTCGATAAGGTCGATGGCTTTGTCCGGCAACCGGCGGTCTGTAATATAACGATAAGATAGAAAGACAGCTGCATGAATGGCTGATTCCGTAATGCGTACGCCATGATAAATCTCATAGCGCTCGCGCAGGCCGCGCAAAATGGCAATGGAATCTTCCAAGCTTGGCTCATTGACCATAATAGGCTGGAAGCGGCGCTCCAAGGCTGCATCTTTTTCAATATGCTTTTGGTATTCATTCAGCGTTGTGGCGCCGATGCAATGCAGCGTGCCGCGCGCCAGGGCCGGTTTTAGCAAGTTGGCAGCATCCATTGCGCCTTCGGTCGCCCCGGCTCCAATTAAGGTATGGACCTCGTCAATAAAAAGGATGATCTGCCCTTCGCTTTTCTCAATATCTTGCAAAATTCCCTTTAGACGTTCTTCAAATTCACCGCGGTACTTTGTTCCGGCTATCAGACTTCCCATATCAAGCGCAAGCAATTGTTTGTTTTTCAAAGAATCGGGAACATCCTTTTGCACAATTCTCTGTGCCAAGCCTTCGGCTATTGCGGTTTTTCCAACGCCTGGATCGCCGATCAGCATGGGGTTATTTTTTGTACGGCGGCTCAACACTTGCATGGTGCGGCGGATCTCTTCGTCGCGGCCAATCACCGGATCGAGCTTACCTTTCTGCGCAAGTTCCGTTAAGTTTTTGCAGTATTTTTCTAAGACCTGGAGGTTTGCTTCTGCTGCGGGAGAGTCCATATGACGGTCACCTCGAATTTTTTTAATTTGCGCTTCCAATTTTTCTAAGGTAACAGATGTTGTTTTTTTCCATCTGGCAAAAGGGTCGCCGCCATTCTTCCAGTAGGAAAGAAGAAAATGGTCGCTGCTCGTATAGGTGTCTTTCCAGCTTTGTGCAATATTCTGCGCATCGACGATGCGGCTTTGCAAGCTGCGAGAAGGCGAAGGCGGCTGCGCGCCATCTCCCGAGAAAGTCGGAAGATGATCCAAGTTATCCTCTACCTCGCTTAATAACGTCCGCGGATTGGTCCCCAGACCGCTTAATAGCGCATAAAAATAACTCTCGGGATCTTTTAAAAAGGCCCACAGTAAGTGATTTTCTGTTACCTCCGTTTGATTTCTTCTTTGAGCTTCAGCAAAAGCGGATTGCAAGGCTTCTGTCACACTATCTGTAAAGTTCTGATTCATTTTATCATCTCCTTGCTACTAAGTGAAAAGGTCAATAAAGAGTAAAGACAATAAAGCGCTCAATAAGCCTAAAAAGGGTTAATTCCGTATGAATTTTTCTATTTTGAACTTCTTTGAACTTCATGAAAAATGAAGAATTGCCAAAATGAAGAGATACAGATCGGCAAATTTTTACTTCCTATATCTTCTGCCGTTTCTTAAATTTCATGAATAGAAAAATTTATACAACATATAAGCGATGAACTTCTATTGTTATCAAAATATATATTTTATCTCATAGGAAAAGTCACATTTTTGATGCTGTTTTGATTTTGTTTCTATGTGTAACCGGCTCTATGAATATGAAGACACCCTCTAAGGATACTCTTCAATAGTAAAAAATACAAAGAACGATTGTCAAGAGGACAAAAGGAAGGCTTCCTTCAGACATGTCGTCTCTGATCATTTATTTGTAGTAATTTTAATTAAAATTAGTGTGCTTATTAATAAAAATTGAATTCAAATGAAACTATTTGGCTAAATCAAAATACTTCTGCTATAGTTTTTTCTGAATGTTTTGTAAATCGACCATTTATACAAAGGCAAGAGAATGAAGAGATACTGCGAAGCCATTTATCAAACAAAGCGGCGCCCGACACGCGTTGTCATGGTAGGGAATGTTGGAGTAGGAGGAGACAACCCTGTCCGCGTTCAATCGATGACGACCTCAAGCACAAGAGATGTAGAGCAGACAATAGAACAAGCGATTCGATTGGCGGACGCTGGTTGCGAAATTGTACGTGTCACAGTTCAAGGAATGAAAGAGGCGGATGCATGCGAACATATCAAAAATGGCCTAGTTAAGCGGGGATATGATATTCCCCTAGTGGCAGATATTCATTTCTATCCTCCTGCAGCTATGCGGGTCGTGGATTTTGTTGACAAAGTGCGTATTAACCCGGGCAATTTTGTAGATAAAAGAGCGACTTTTAAAGAAATTGACTACGACGATGCCTCTTATGCCAAAGAGTTAGAGCGTATAGAAGAGAAATTTACCCCTTTAGTGGAAAAATGCAAGCGTTTAAAGCGGTCGATGCGCATTGGGACAAATCATGGGTCTCTTTCAGATCGTATTATGAACCGCTATGGCGATACTCCTTTTGGAATGGTGGAATCTGCCTTGGAGTTTGCCCGTATTTGCCGTAAAAATGATTATCACGACATCATTTTTTCCATGAAGGCCTCGAATCCGCAAGTCATGATTCAAGCCTATCGTTTGCTGACTCAAGCGATGTATGATTTGGAATGGGACTATCCCTTGCACTTAGGAGTGACAGAAGCAGGCGATGGAGAGGACGGGCGAGTCAAATCCGCAATGGGGATTGGCGCCCTTCTTTTGGATGGAATAGGCGATACTATCCGCGTTTCTTTAACCGAAGATCCTTGGTTTGAAATTGATCCTTGCCAGCGGTTGATTCGTTTAGCTCAAAATTATGAAAATACGGGGGTTGAATCTTTCCTGGAAAAGCATCGCTCTATTGAGCATATCCAGCGCAGAGTTGTCAATCTGCCTTCTCATTTGCCCATGCACCGCGATGGAACTGTTTTTGTTGCGATGCCGCAAAAGCTTATTAAGGACCCTGCGCTTTATCAGCAATTGGGGTGTGAAGGATCGTTGGGGCGTCCAAAATTAAAACCGATGACCGTCGACAATATTATTTTAAAGGATTTTAGCTTAGATAAAGAATCGACCCAACGCTTGCAGCTTTTGAAGGATATTGGCATTGGCATTTTTTCAGATAATCCTGGAGTGCCGAGCATAGCCATCCATTCCCTTGAAGACATCTATAAGGCGAGAGAATGCGCTTCGCGTTCGGCCCGTTTCAGCCTTCAGCCGGCCAGCAAGCCGGAAGATCCTGTTGTTGTCAGAATTGAAGGGGAAGCTTCTCTTTCTTGGGAAAAGCTTGTGAGCATTAAGCCGGATCTAATTCTTCTCGCCCCCCAAAGCAACCGTTTGCATTATTCTCGCCATTTCTTTGAGTGGCTTCAATCTCGCGGGCTTTCTATTCCTGTGATTTTGAACTTCTCTTACACAGGTTCTCAAGAAGATGCAACGATTTTGGCCAGCATGGAATGCGGAGCGCTTCTATGCGATGGATTGGGAGAAGGCGTGTGGTTGGAAGGACCGTATGAAGTCAATTTTTTACGCCAGCTTGGTTTTTCCATTTTACAGGCAGCCCGGATGAGAATGTCTAAGACTGATTTCATCTCTTGTCCCAGCTGCGGAAGGACGTTATTTAACCTCCAGGATGTGACTAAACGCATCCAAAGCCGTACAGCCCACCTTCCCGGAGTCAAAATCGCCATTATGGGGTGTATTGTCAATGGTCCCGGCGAAATGGCTGATGCAGACTTCGGTTATGTAGGATCCAAGCCTGGAAAAATTGATTTATATGTAGGAAAAGAATGTGTAGAGCGGGATATTGATTTTTCTGAAGCCGACGATCGGCTTGTTGAATTGATTAAAGCCCATGGTCGGTGGATTGAGCCTGCCCAAGAGGCCTTGAAAGTTAACTAAATTCCTTTTGCCTGTACCCTGGAGGTACGCCCTAGTGCTCCATTGCGATCACTAGGGCATGGCCTCAATTGGCCTATGAGCAGTAGCGGCGCGCGTCCTCGGAAGCCTGAATGGCTCTATCTAACGGAACAAATTAAACGTTTAATTCGATTAGAAGAGGTTGCATAATGAGTGGGGACTTCAAAGTTCCTAAGGCCGATTTTTTCTAATTTCTGGAGTTTGTCCAGACTTTGTAAAGACCAGGTTCCTTTATAGCTCTTCATTGTCCAATAAAATTCTTTTAAATTTTTAAAATGCTTTGCAACATGCTCGATTGTTTGTTCGGACAAATCTTCATTCAAGCTTAAATCTAACTCTTCCAACTTTGGAAGTTGGACGAGCGTTGATATTTGATCATCGGTTAAATTACTGCGGCTTAGGTCGAGCGTCTTTAAATGGGAGAAACCATTTAGATTAAATATTCCATTACCCGTATCCGCATCTTTGGCTTTCAAAATTTCTAATTGCGGAAAATTTTGGGCATCCAACAGGCTGACATTGATGCGGGTATTTGTCAAATCCAGTACTTTTAAATTTCTCGAGGCAAGAAAAGGCTCTGTTGCATGATTGAGATAGCTATCAGCCAGATTTAATTCTTCAAGCTGAGAAAAATTTCGAAATAACGAGACTATTTGCGAATGGTTAGGGTTTCTGATTGTGAGCATTAAAGATTTCAATCTAGTTAGCTGACTTAAAACCGCAATCGTTTCTTCAGTGGCAAAAAAAGGCACGACAGCTAATTTTTCCAACTGAGGAAATAAAGATAAACGCGTATAATTGAACTCATTTATATGTTCATTATAAAAACTTTGATCACAATAAAAAGCCAAAGATTTGAGTTGAGACAGGGCA
This sequence comes from Candidatus Protochlamydia phocaeensis, assembly GCF_001545115.1. NCBI lineage: Bacteria > Pseudomonadati > Chlamydiota > Chlamydiia > Parachlamydiales > Parachlamydiaceae > Candidatus Protochlamydia > Candidatus Protochlamydia phocaeensis. The sequence continues at coordinate 60,374 of NZ_FCNU01000011.1, read as the reverse complement.
GTCAGGCGTTGAAGTTGTTCATTTCCGATAACAAAATTTGTTAATTCTAAGTGTTCGAGCTGGCTAAGCTGGCCTAGCTTCTCAAAGCTTTCCAAAGGTAAATGAGAGCCTCCTCTCAAAGTTAGACGTTTCAAATTTGGAAAATGAGTCAGTAAGTTAATTCCCTCCGGCGTTAAACGCGAACAATCAATATCCAGCTCTTCTAAATCCCTTAAATTTAAAAAACTCGATAGAATAAGATCATCTACAGCAGCACCGCCAAGAATGCGCAAATGACGTAGCTTGCTTAATTCACCCAGCAGGGGAAGGTTGATGTTCATGCTCCACGTATTGACTTGGGATGGACTAATTGTAAAAGTGAAGCTTGTTAAATGAGGCGCTTTTTCTATAATAGCGGAGAATAAAGACAAGGACCTATTAGATGATAGCATGTTAAGATGAAAAGTTTTTATAGACTCCTTATGCTCTTCCAGAAAGTTTGCCAATTCTCTATTATAGCCTGAATAGGCGCTAAGGGTGCCTTGTAAGATTTTTTCTTGCCAAAGCGGCGCTTCAAAACATTGGGCAATGGCATGGCTTTTGATAAAAGAATTGTCAATTTCTAAAACGCGTTCTCCAAGAAATTTTTCACAACTTGTCTTTAATTCCACATCATTGAGCTCTTGGGCTAAGCGGAGCGCTTCAAGCTGTGGCGCCCATGTAATAAGATCTAATCCATAGGAATTAGGGCTTTCTCTACGCATCCCTCTAAATTTTCTCTTAGCAGCCTCAGCAAAATGAAAATTGGTAGCCAATAAATGAATGAAAGTCTTGAATTCATTTGGTTCTGTTTTAGGGTCCGGGATGCGCTCTAATAGAGAAGCATCGTATGGTTGCCGGATCAATTGAATATGCAAAATAGCGGAAGCGACCAACGTAATCAAAGCTACTACGCCTCCCGTTATTAAAGCCACTGGAAGATGATTAGAAGCAATGAAAGCAATGCCAGTCGCTAGTCCACCATTTAAAAGAGTATTCGGCGTAAATTTGATAAAAAGATTTTTTATTGTCGGTGGAGTTTCTAATGACTGAATAAAAAAACGGGGGTTTCCATATAGAATTTGACTTACATTGATGGCGGACATATAAATTCCATTTTATTAATGGTTTAATTTTGTAATAATTAGTGAATTGTTTTAACAAAAAGCCTGTTAATTGTCTATGGTTGTTAGATAATCAATATTGATTTAATAAACCTATTATTTAAAAGACAAAGGTTAAAATTTATAAGAAATTGTCATCGGATTCCTAATAACCTATATTCAAATTCTTTTTTGTAAAAATAAAATAATTTTGAATATAGGTATTATGAATTTGAAGACACTCTCTAAGCTCGATCATTTATAAATTCGCTTAATCTTCTTGTAAGTGGGAATCCACTTCCATTTTGTGAGGTTGCCACTCGGTTTCTGGAATGCTTAGGCAATGGTTCACAAAGCGGGATGTAACAAATAGGTAATCCGATAAGCGGTTTAAGTAGACGAGGACATCTTGGGTGACTTCGGCTTTGCTATAAAGGGGAATGACGAGGCGCTCCGCCCGGCGAATGATACTGCGCGATAGATGTAAAGCTGCTCCGACAGGATGTCCGCCTGGGAGAATAAAATTTTTAAGGGGAGGAAGCTGCCCATCCATTTCATCTATCCATTTTTCTAATAAATCGGTGGCTTCATGTCCAAAGCGAGTTTTTTGCAGTTTTTGACTTTCATCGCAGCTTCTGGGGGTTGCTAAGGCAGCCCCTACGTCAAATAACGCATGCTGGATGATTTCCAGTTGTTCTCTTGTTTTATTTAAATGGGCTTTGCGAGTTTTATTTAATTCACTTTCTTTAGGTAAAAAAGATAAAGCTAAGCCTAAAGCAGAATTTCCTTCATCGATTGTTCCCAGAGCATCAATAAAAGGATTGTCTTTATTCACTCTTTCCCCTGAAAATAAAGATGTTTGTCCCTTATCGCCTGTACGCGTGTAAATTTTCACTGGCCACTCTTCCTCGTTTATTCTTACATTAAGATTTGATAATCAAAATCCGCACGTTTAATTTTACTCTCTCATCATTCCAATTTCATTTTAAATAGCAAGACTAGAATTACTCGGGACAATGCAAAAGCAAGGCCTGCCGCAATTCCTTTAAGGTTGTAGGATCATGATTGCGTGCCTGTACAATGGATTCAGATTGCTGTAAATAATGCCAGGCTTGCCCATAGTCCATGCGTTGGCCATGCAATACCGCTAAGTAATAATTAACCTCAGGATCTTGAGGATAAAGGGTTTGATAGGTTTTTAATGCCTCTAAAGCTTCGCTTGTCCGGTGCAGCTGAATCCAAGCCATTGCTAAATACAATAGGCCTGCGCGGAAATGGGGATAGCGTTGTACTATTGCTTCTAATGCTTGCTTTTTTGTTAAAATGGACTGGCGGTTGTCATCCGGACGGGAAAAAAGCACCATGATGCTGGCTGCGTCGACGTGACCGTTTAGGTAGTCTTCTGCAATGGTATTTTTTACAACTGCATAATCGGGGATATGGTCCTTGACTTCCATGAGCAATTTCTTGCCTTCTTCTTGACGTCCCGTTAATAGGCAGCTATAGGCATAGAGTTCCTTTAAAAGCTCATCATTGCTTAAATAAGGCATCGCCTTTTGATAGGCTAAAAAAGCTTGGTCGGGCTTTCCCTGCTGCCAAAAGACAGACGCTTGGTTGAAATGAGCAAGCCCGATGACTTCTTTAACTGTCCTTTGTTGAAGCGCTCGCGTATTGACGTTTAAATATTCATCGGAATCAAGATGAATGCCGCGGGCCGTTGTTTCAATATTGATCTCTTTTTGCGGGGAACGGTAGCGAACGTAAATATGCCCAGGGGGCGTAATCATTTCCAAATGCAGGTCAAGTCTTTGGGCCAAGCATAAGTATAAAATGGACACGCCTAAACACACCCCTCGGTGAGAGTCTAATACCGATGGCAAGAAGGTGTAGACGTCGATATCTTTAGCATACAAGGAGTGAGGAGGGAAGCGGAATTCCATTTCATCAAAGATAAGCGTATTGATGGCTTGAATTTTCTTTTCCGGTGTCGCTTGAGGGGGCAAATAGGCTAAAATCTGCAAGGCCATTAAATCAATCAGCATTTCATAAGTTTTAATGCGACTGACATCTGATCCAAACTGGCTTAAAAATAGCCCCCTAGCTAAATCGATTTCTTCTGTAGGCAGCTGAAGCATCTCCGCTTCGCTCCAGGCTTGGTGGCCTTTCAATCGATGATGACTAAGACGTAAGGAGAATTTTTCCAATTCCTGCAAATCTTTATCAGGTAGAGGAGTGAGCTCTTGATCCTCTTGCTTATTGACAAGGCCAATTAAGGCTTGAATAACAGAGGAAAAGGAAATCTCGTTAAAAGGAGTGCTTTCCAATTTTTGCTTTCCAGCCAGCAATTGGCAGGCATCTTGAAGGGCTTGTTGGCCTAAGGGGTGAGCAGCGTAGAGTTCATAAAACGCCAAGTGCTGAGAAATAGAAGAGGGCTTAAGGCTGTTATAGAGAGTCTGAATTTTTTGATCGGACAAAGGACCGGCTTCCAAAAATGCTGATAAGAGGCCTGCATAGAGTAAAGGCGCACAAGCGCTAAAACGCATAAAGAATGCCTATAATTGACGTGGATTCAACTTTTAAATGTTTGAATTTTAGAGATCTTTAGCTCATCTTTCAAGAGATTTATCCTTGAAAAGAGTGCATTCCCTATTTCCTTCGGATGAAATGCTGAAATCTGAAGTAAACATCGCTAAAATTCAGTTGTTTAAATGCGCTCAATTCATAATTAAAATCCGATCAAGAAATCAATGCGATTGGATTTTAAGGAAAAGGGCATGCGCCTATTTTTTGTTAGTTGAAATGTTAGATAATTAAGCTTTGCATCGTATGCTTTAAAGTCTGATTGTCTATGAGCTCTTCTATAGTAGGCTTAAAGCGATAGCTCCAATTTTGATCAGATAAAATGCCGGGAACATTGATGCGTTCATCCTCTAAGCTTGGCCAAGTCAGCCCCGGAATGAGGGCCAAATATTCCTGCAAAAGGTTGATATGGAAAAGACTGCTTGAATGATGGCTGTCCCATAAGATTTCACGATGGTGATCACGGCTAAGGATAGGCTGATAGGTCCATCCTTTGAAATGAGCGTAAGATTGCGCTTCCTCCTCATTATTTTGCCACCATAGCTGCAGAGGTTCCGAGTCATGCGTCGAGACCGTTGTCATGGCGTCCGGAGAGTAGCTCTGAGTGGGAATAAAGCGGCTATCCTCTCTCCACATGCGCTCCCAGCGCATGACGCGGGTTCCGCAAATTCCCAAAGCGCTTAGGCACGCCCTGACTTCGAGAGGAACAACTCCTAAATCTTCTCCGATCGGAAGCATATCGCATTCTCGCATCATGGTCAGTAGGATGCGTTGTCCATGATCGATCCATGTGGCCGGATCTCTTGGGATGAAATATCCATCTTTGCCGGTCAATCCTCTGGGAATAGCCCAAATGCGGAAGAATCCGACGATATGATCCAAGCGGTAGATATGGTAATAGCGGCTTGCCCATTGCAAACGGTCTATCCACCATCGAAAGCCTTCTTGATTAATTTGTTCCCAATTATAAATGGGGAAACCCCAGTTTTGGCCATCCTTACTGAACATATCGGGAGGAGAGCCTGCAGAATAATTCAAATCAAAAATGGAACGGTGAAGCCAGACATCGGCGCTATCGCGGTCAATTAAAATGGGAATGTCTCCCATTAGAAAGACGCGATGATGATTGGCATATTCCTTGACCCTATGCAGTTGGCGGTCGCATAAGAATTGCAAAAGACAATGCCACTCTACGTCTTCTTGATGTTCGGCGGCGAGGCGATCAATAAGTTCCGGAGTGGGGTTTTGAAATTCAGTCGGCCAGCTTTCCCAATTGGCCCATTGATAATGGGACTTAAGCGTTTTATAGACTGCAAATCCCTTCAACCAAGAAGCCTTCTGAATAAAGTGTGCATATTCTTCGCTTCCTAGGATCTGTTTTCCCACCTGCTGAAAATAATGTTTTAAAAAGCGTTCCTTATTTTCCCTCACGTGGTTGTATTCGACGTGCGGAGAGCGCGAAAGTTTGGGAAGGGCTTTTAACTCGTCTTGCAATAAGGGATGTCCTTCTAAATAAGGTAGATGGCTAAGCCCTAAATAAATGGGATTGAGGGCGAAGGCAGATAATGCGCTATAAGGACTTGTTCCTAATCCCGTATCATTGATAGGCAAAAGTTGAATGACATCGAATCCAAGGGAGTGGCACCATTCAATCATGGGAATTAAATCGGGAAATTCCCCAATGCCATAGGAATGAGAGGAATGGAGGCTGAATAAAGGCAGCACTAACCCATGGTGGTGCTTGACACCTATACGATGCCATTGTTTAGCAGCGGGAGAATGAGAGAGAAAGGCTGGATCTATCATGCTATATTCACTTATCAAATATGTCATTCTTTTGCAAAAGTTTGAAGTTTATAGAAGGGGATTAAACGACTATGATGAGTTTTAGCCCAGACTCTTAGAGACTGCATTAAAACCCATAACAACCTATACTTGAGATTATTTTCTCTTGGGAAAAGAACTCGAATTTAGATCATTAGCGGTTTTCCCTTTAATTTACTCACATTAGAGAAAAAAGATAAAATTTGGATAGTGTTTTTTTTGAAAACAGATTGCTTGAGATAAGGAAAAAAGAACGGAAATAAAATCAACGCCTAAATCCAAAAGGAGGAAAAGAAGAAGATTGGGGAATCGCTTCTTCACCGACGACTGGAATGTCGCCTTTTTGCAGGGCGTCTGCCCACATTTTTGCCTTGGCAATAAAGGGATTGAGGGTATTGGCTATTTTATCTGCATCCAGCCGGTAAGGATCTAAGACTGTATGCAAGTAAAGAGCATTGGATTTGTGGCTAAAGCCGAAAGTACCGGTTGAGGGAGGATAAAACTCATTAGCCTTAAGGGCTTCTTTAATGGCATTGTCCCGAAATCGTCCTTGTATCTCTCCTATTCTACAGCCTATTAAAATAAGGCCATAGCGATTTAATTCTAATTGGATCGTAATTCCAATACCCATTTTAACTAGACAAGAATCATTGACTCCGGATTCGAGCCGACATTTAAAATAAGGTTCAAAATCTTTTAGCATGGCCTCAAATTGACTGCTAACCATACGTCACTCCTTTTAACCTTCCGCTTCGGCCTCTTCTTCTTCCATTTCTTGTTCTTCCAGTTCTTCTAGCTCATCTTCTAAATCTTCCAGAGCTTCGATGACTGCTAAATAAAGGTCGTCTCTATGCTGAAAAGAACGATAAATACGAGTAGGGGAAACTTCTTTGATCATGTCGCGGATGACATTAAGCAAGGAAATTTTCACGTTCAAATTTTCCAAGCGATCAGAACTAATAGGATCCACTATTCGGGAGACGAGCTGGATAATTTTTTCTGCCGCTGGATAGCGTTCTTCGGTTATATCAAAAAACAATTTTGCAATCGTTTCGTAGTTAATATGGGCTCTAAATACATCCCGTTTCATTGATCACGTCTCTCTTTCGGCTTTCTAATAGATGACCTTAGAAGAATGCGCGTAAAGGTTCTAAAAAATTATGAGCTTTTGGCTCCTTATGCATAAGATATCAGCTTTTTTTAGAACAACTGAATAAATCCAAGTTTAGATAAAAATCTTTCGATTACACGGACATGATTTTTAGCTGCTAGGGGAACACGTGTCGCGGCTTGCAAAGTCTTTGTTTCATCGTTTAAGCGTGTTAATTCGGCATTTTCAAGAACGGGCATGTTAGACGCCTTTTGTCCTTCTATATTAATTTTAACACGTTTGAGGTTTTCTCCGATCAAATGGTAAAATCCCTTAGCATCCTCAATGAGCTTGCTATATCCGCCGTTCGCTTCATAGAATTTGCGTTTTGCTTGAACATCTTGGGGGTTATTAAGGATATCGCGCATGCGATCAAGCGTTTCTTTAGGCGTCAATCCTGACCCATCAATAACTCCGCTTGCCACTTCGATAATCTGTTGAGCTGATCGAATAGCTGTTTCATTACGCTCGAAGTGCAATTGTTTTGCTACTTTGATGTGATCGACTAATGTCTGAAGACGTTCTTTTTCTGATCCTTGGGCTTTTTCGAGCTTTTTACTTGTCACTTCAAGCAAAAATTCAAAGGCTTTGTCGACTTGAGAGGAGTCTGGATGAGCAATTTTTTGCGTTTTAGGATCAACACTTGCCAAGCGATCATAGACGTGCTTGATGATGTCATCTGATGACATCTTGGCAGTAAGATTAACCCCTAAATCCTGAGCAAGGATGCTTAAAAGGGCCATTTCTAAATGGTATTCGCGGTTGCCCTGGCGTCTAGAAAAGTCTCCGGCAAATTGATCCGCTTCATCTTTGCGGACTAAAACGGATTCCTGCACTTCCTTCGCTTTTTCTATTTTCTCAGACCGAGGAGGAGCCTGCATGCGCTTAGTAGGCGCCATCATGCCCGTCGAGGCATTTTCCTGTTCCTCCATGGCCAATTTTTCTTGAGCCGCTTCTGCTGCGTTGGCATCCAGCGTTTGTTCATCAATGGCCGCGTCTTCTAATGTCTCCTTTAGGCTTTCTACGAAAGCGGTATGCTGAATATTACTACTGATGTCTACCATGATATCTCCTCCCTTGAGAGGTCATGTCATTTAATTAAGAGATCTGAATACGTCCTAATGGTTGTATTCGAATTTCAGGAACAATTTCTTGGTATGAAACAACAGAAATATCAGTAAATTCCATTTCGATGAGCTTGCGAACGAAGCGTCGGACGTCGATAGCTGTCAAAATCACAGGGGGTTGCCCGCCTGGAGGTGGTGGAGAAACGGTATTTCGAACGCCTTGTAAGATCAATTGAACAGAGTCTGGGTCTAAAGCAAGATATGAACCTGCAGAGGTTTGTTTAATGGCACCGCGCACCATGTCTTCAATTTCAGGGTCTAAGATATAAACAGATAAGACAGATTGTCCTTGCGAGTACTTATAACTAATAAAGCGCTTGAGGGAAGAACGGACGTATTCTGTTAATAAGACCGTATCCTTTTCTGTCTGCGCCCATTCACCTAAGGCCTCTAGAATGGTACGTAAATCTTTAATGGAAATTTGCTCTTGAATAAGCCTTTTAAAAATATCCGTCATTTTTTGAAGCGGGATGAGACGCGTGACTTCTTTGACGAGATCGGGGAAAGACTTCTCAACAAATTCCAACATGGACTTGACTTCTTGGATCCCAACGAATTCGTTCGCATAGTGGCGGAAGAAGTAAGACAAGTGCAAAATCATGACCTCGAGCGAACCCCAATATTTAATGCCTGCTTTGTCCAATAGCTCTTTATTCTTCGCTTCTACCCACAAAGAAGGCAAGCCAAGCGAGTTTTTATAGGAGACAAAAGGAAGATTATAGCGTTTGAGGTTTTCTTCTGATTCATTGGTCAGCAAATAGTTTTCCAATATTTTTCCGCGAACGATGGGGACTTCGTTCAAGTGAATGGAGTATTCATCCTTATCCAAGATGGGAGAATCTGTGCGTACATGTACGCCCGGAAAGCGTACGCCCAAATCGGCATAGAGAGCTTGCCTCATTTTAGGGATCATTTGATCAATAAAGCTGGATCCCTTATTCGCTTTTTGAATTTCTATGGATAATCCTCGGCCCACCTCTAAGACGACAGGAAGCGTCAACGCATAACTGTCTACGCCGCCGCCGGAAACAACCTTATGTCCTCGCACCGATGTGTCAACCGCGGATTCACCGCCTGCTGCAGCCGATTGAATGGTTCCTCCTCCACTACCACCTCCGACGACACCTCCGGTAGCCGCCTTTTGCTCATTGCTCCAGAGTGCATAACCAATTAAGCCCAAGGCGGCGGCGGCGATTAAGAAGGGGGGCATGGGAAATCCGGGAACCAAGCTCATACCCATCAAAAAGGCAGCTGTAATCATCAACGCTTTAGGTTGTTTTAAAATCTGGCCGGAGATTTCACTACCTAGGTTCTCTGCTTTTTCACTCGATACGCGTGTCGTAACAATACCAGCCGTGATAGAGATAAGAAGAGCAGGGATCTGAGAAATCAACCCATCACCAATGGAGAGAAGGGAATAAGTCTTGGCAGCGTCCGCAGCATCCATTCCATTCATAGCCGTCCCGATAATTAATCCACCAACAATGTTAATCATGGTAATGACAATACCGGCGATCGCATCTCCCTTGACGAACTTCATGGCACCGTCCATCGCACCGTAGAGCTGGCTTTCCTTTTGAATGGCCAAGCGCTTTTCCCTCGCTTGGTTGGAGTCTAAAATTCCCGCGCGCATGTCAGCATCGATACTCATCTGCTTACCAGGCATCGCGTCCAAGGTAAAACGGGCGGCAACTTCGGCGACCCTTTCCGCACCCTTGGTGATAACCAAGAACTGGACTAAGGTAATGATCAAGAAAATAACACCGCCGACGACAAAGTTACCGCCGACGACAAAGTTACCGAACTGGAAAATGATCTCACCTGCATTAGCGTGCAATAAAATCTGGCGGGTGGAAGCAATATTTAATCCCAAGCGATAAAGCGTGGTAATCAAAAGCAAAGAGGGGAATATAGACAAGTGAACGGCACTAGGAATATAAAGCGCAACCATCAAAAGGGCTATGGAAGCCGTTAAGTTAATGGCTATCAAATAGTCGATAATATGCGGATTGACCGGCAAAATGATCATGACTAAGATACCGATAATGATCACAGCTAATGCAATATCGCTGGAACGAGAAATCGCCTCCAATGAGCGATCACCTCCAAGCCTGGCCGTGATACCATCAAGTATTTTGCGAATGACATCCATGTAAATTATTCTCCACTTAAACGTTTAATATGAGCTTAGCTCAGGTAATTCCGATCCCTCTTTGAGAGCTGCAACCCAACGCATAATTTCTGCTAAAGCTTCATAAGTCTCTTCCGGAACATATTCATAAACTTCCCCATCTTCCCATAATTTATGGGCAAGAGGGATATTGCGCAGGACAGGAATATCATTTTTTTCAGCTATCATGATAATGCGCTCAGCTAAAATATCCTTTCCCATCGCTAAAATATAAGGCGCAGCATCCAAATGCCTTTCATATCCAATGGCAATAGCCAAGTGGGTTGGGTTGGTTACAACAGCTTGAGCCCGTTTGACGCCTCCTGTTGGTCCTTCTTGATAAGCGATTTCCTGGGCAATTTGGCGACGCTTACTCTTGATATGCGGGTCACCTTCACTATTCTTAAACTCTTGCTTAACTTCGAACTTTTCCATTTTCATCTCGTTAGCAAACGTTCTCTTTTGATAGACGAAGTCCGCTACGGCAATCACAATAAAAAATAAACCGACTTTGACAATCACTTCGACCAAAAAGGCATGGAAAACAATTAAAGCTCCCGAAATCGGCATCGAAACAGTTTGAATCAGAACCGGAATACTTTTATACATCACTGTATAAATTAAATAAGAAGCTATCGAAATTTTAATAATAGACTTTAACAGTTCCACTAAAGTTTTTAATTTGAACTTGGCCTTTAAATTATCAATAGGATTAAATTTCTTAATGTCAAATTTGAATACCTCTGGTGCAAAAACAGGGCCAACTGTTACAAAGGTAATTGCTACACCCACTAGCGCTACCAGTCCCATTGTCGGGATACTGGCTAAAAAAATCACTTCATTAGCTTTGTAAAATAAATTTAAAATCACCGTGTTGAGATCTGGATTTTTCACAGCATGGAATGTTGCCACTAGAAAGTCAGCCATTTGATGATATAGACTTGTTGCAAGCCCCAATACAATTGCGACGGAAGCAATAAAAGTAAACGCAGCTGGCAAATCCTGAGATTTTGCTACCTGCCCTTTCTTTTTGGCGTCCTTTAGCTTTTTCGGGGTGGCCTTCTCGGTTTTTTCGCCCATAATTCCTCCGAGAATATGGCAAATAGATGTTTCCTTCTTATAATAGTATAACTCTTATTTTAAGTAATGTCAATATAGATAGAAAATAAAAGTGTAAATTTTTATTTTAATCTGACAGGGTAATAAAAAAGAAGAATATTGAATGTTTTTAATTGTTTGTTTATATTGTTAATTTTATAAAAAATTAACTAATTTTAAATTATTATAAGAAGGTTTTATGCAAGTTACTTTAGAAATTTATTCCCCCTGTTCTCTTGGAGAGGATCCTGGGATTGTAGAAGAATTAACTAAGGAATGCTGTCCTTCTCCTTTACCTGATGAGCTATGGTCTTATATTTTTAAGCGATTAGATGCCTCTGCTCTGCAAATGGTCGTTTGTGTTTGTAAAAAATGGAATAATTTGACAGTCGGAACAATTCGTGAAGAGAGGGAGCAAAGGATACAAAAATTAGTTTTGCCACTGCTTGGTCATTTCCCTTCTTCTCCGAGTTTAAATCAGTGTTTGCATGGGTTGATAGACAGTCGTTTAATTATAGAATCTAAGAATTTAAGAGAAATTCATAAAAATTATTTGAATCAAGAAGACCAGCTTTTGAATAATGTGGCAAAAATAGAGGCGGAAGGGGTTCTAAAATTAAAAGAAGTCTTTAAGAATCTCGATCACCCAGTCTATATTCATTTCATTGAGTTGGCAGACTTGTATGTCGAATTAGAGCAAACAAGACAATTAGGGGCTTCCAGACAGAAATTGCAGAAATTGAAAGAGCTTTCGCTTGCTTTTCTTCACAGGGAGCGACTTGCAAAAGGTATGGAAGTTGTACATGCTATTATGGTAGAACCCTTTTCTGTTTTCCTTTCTTCTGCTTCTTCCATTAAGGAATCCGAGATAGCGCCCATTATGGATTTATTAGTGGAAAAGAGATTATTTAACAGGGTATTTACCTTAGTTCAGCGAAATCCTGAACAAAAAGAAGGCCTTCTCAAAAATTTAATTTTTAAATGTCTGGATAGAGTTGATTCCAATCATCCTTCTCAAAAATGCTTCTTAGATGAAGCGGTTAAGGCGCTTCTTTTGATCAATAACAATAAAGTGCAAGATCCTCTTATCGCGCGTCTTATCACGAAAATGTGGGAAATAAAAGAAAAAGATTCCGCTGTTCAGTTCATCCATTCGCTTAAGCATTCCAAGCAGAAAGGCTTAGGATTAGAAACGCTTTTCAAACAGATGGAAATTGACATAGAGGCAGGGGTGGCAGTGGTTAAAGAGGTGTATGCAAAGTGGGAAACAAAGTCCAGTGTTGAAGTATTAGCTCAAACAGAAGTTTTGCGCGCAATTGCAAACAAATTAAAAGGAGGCCAGCATTATGATGAAGCTCTAGAAGTAGCCCAATTGATTCAACAAAGCATTTATAGGGAACCCTTGATCCAAGAAATAAGTAAGCTTATCAAATGATTTTAAGAAGATTTCTTAAAACCCCTAATGACTAGGGCTAAAATTTCACTGGCTTTAGTCTTCTTTTAAGGAATATTGACTTCAGTTGCGCAATCGGTTAAATGGGAATTAAGTGAAAATTGTTTAAAATCCGATTGCATTCCAGTTCGATCATTGGACTGTTGCTAGCTTTTCAGCGATCATTCCATCTTCCAGCAATAAGAGAGTGTATTAAAACCCATCATAACATCGAATCTCGGTCATTAGCGGTTTTAATACGCCCTCTAAGGATAGAGTCTTCTTAACCTGAGTGTGGAGTTTTTGCCATTTGTTCATTTCCGCAGCTTTGACGCGGTCGAAAGAGCAAAAAACTCCACACTTAAGTTCTTATTCTTAACAAGGGGAATGCCATGCAGCAATTACCTGATTGTACAAATAAAGGAGGGTTTTTTCCTTCGCTTGAAAAAAAAGAACATGCATCTGCTTTGATCGATCTTCTCCCCAATGAAATGCTGACCATCATTTTTAAAAAGTTAGATACATTAAGCCAGCAGCGGGTGGCATGCGTATGCAAAAAATGGAATGAGCTCCTCCTTTCTTCTATTTGCGCTCAAGAAACAAAGCGCTTAAATTGTTTCATTCATTTTCTTCTTCCCCATCCCCATATTCGCCCTTATTCTACTGTCGAAAAAAATTTAAAAGGCCTATTATCTGCTCATTCCATTTTAACTGTTACCCATCTCAAGCAAGTGAAGCAGACGCGTTTAAAATTTGAAGAACTTCTAATTGCTCAGTTAAAAACCATCCAAGCGCAAGATTTAATCCAATTAAGAAAAAGTGCAAGCCACTCTAAAAAACTTGTCCGCTTTATTCATTTGATTGACTTGTCCTGTCTGTATTTCAAATTAGAAGGCGCTAAGCGCTTGACAAATGAGGAGCAGAAATCCGAGGAAATCCGGTCTATTATCAAAGCGCTTATTATAAAAGAAGACTGGAATAAGGCCTTGGAAGGGGCAGACAGCTTAAGCAATTCCCTTTACAGATGGGCTTCTTTTATTCTCATTATAAAGGCTTTGCTGACCAAAGGTCTTGTATCAAAAGCGATTGAGACCGCTACAGGGCTTTTCCCTCAGCGGCTGAAATCCATGGCTTTGCAATTCATTGTAAAACGACTCATTGTAAGCAATCAAGTAGACAAGGCTTTAGAAGTGGTGCGCCTGATACATAAGGAACAGACGCTATGCTTGCCAATAGGTAGGCGGAAAAAGGAACAAAGAGGTGGACTCATTCAGCAAGATTTATTAGAGAAGGAGTATCTTCCTTCTGTTCTTGCTGCTGCCGATCTGCTTTCCTTCCAGTCGAAAAAGCCGGTCGCATTCAATCGATTTCTTGAACAAGACTCCATGCAGTTGAGGCGCATGGCTGTCTATAATAACTATTAACCTGAGTGTGGAGTTTTTTACCCTTAGATTAACGGGAAAGCTCTCGCAGATGAGCAAATAGCGAGCAGGTTAAATTTTTTTAATTGAGCTGCTTGTCATTTGTTCATCTGCGAGGCTTTGATACAGTTAAAAGGGCAAACTCACAACTCCGGTAATTAATAAGCAATTTGAAAGAATAAGAAGCGTATCAACCAACCTGCCTTGCTATTTTCAAAATAAATTCTTATTATTTTCTGGGCGTTGTAAAATAAATAGGCAAGCAAGTTGCTCTAATTCATTCTTTTTGATAATCTTAACGTAATTTTTTAATTCAAAATTCGAATAAGGGAAAAAAATTATGGCGACAGGTCTCTCAGTCGGAATTGTGGGATTGCCAAATGTGGGTAAATCGACTCTTTTTAATGCCTTGACCTCAAATCAAGCAGCAGCCTCCAATTATCCTTTTTGTACAATTGATCCCAATGTAGGGATTGTGGACGTTTATGATGCGCGCTTGGATAAACTATCAGAAATGTCTAACAGTAAAAAAATTATTTACGCCAGCATGCAATTTGTCGATATTGCCGGGTTGGTTGCAGGCGCTTCGAAGGGAGAAGGGCTGGGAAACAAATTCTTGGCCAATATTCGGGAAACGGATGCCATTGTCCATGTGGTCCGCTGTTTTGAATCTAGCGACATTGTCCATGTCGCTGGAAAAGTCGATCCTGTTCATGATATCGAAATCATTAATTTGGAGCTGCGCTTGGCAGATCTTCAGATGCTTGAAAATGTCTTGAGCCGCTTAGAAAAACAAGCCAAATCAAAGAAAGACTTAGTTCCAACTCTTGAGTGCCTGCAGCGCGCCCAAGCCCATTTAAATGAAAATAAACCCATGCGAACCTTAGAGCTGACTGAAGAGGAAAAGGGGTATCTTCAGCCTTATCCCTTCCTGTCTGCTAAAAAAGTTCTCTATGTTGCCAATGTCTCCGAAGACGATCTGCCTGAAATGGACAATGCCTTTGTCCGTCAAGTCAAGGCTTATGCGGAAGCAGAAGGCAATACGGTCATTACCATTTGCGCCAAGTTAGAAGAGGAAATCGCCCAATTGCCTTTGTCGGAAAGAAAAGGCTTTTTAGAAAGCCTGGGACTGGAACAATCAGGGCTTGAGCGTCTGATCAAGGCCTCTTTCCGCATGCTGGGGCTATTGACCTATATTACGACAGGCGAAATAGAAACGCGGGCCTGGACGATTAAGGAAGGCACCAATGCGGCAGAAGCGGCCGGCAAAATTCACTCTGATATTCAAAAGGGTTTTATTCGGGCAGAAGTCGTGTCTTTTGAAGACATGATGACCTACAAAGGACGCACAGGGGCCCGCGAGCAAGGAAAAGTCCGTGCAGAGGGAAGGGACTATCTCGTCAAAGACGGAGATGTCATTCTTTTTATGCATCATTAAAGCCTTTGAAAATAAAGGATAAGTCAGCAAAATAAAGATAAACCGCAGAGTTAAAGAGAACACAGAGAAGATATATGTTCCAAAGCTTAAAAAGCCTAGAACAATCAGCTTTGGCAACTTTCTCTCTTTCTTCTCTGTGTTTTCTTTAATTTTGCGGTTTCTAGGCTCTCGATTTCCTAATTGTTCAGGTCGCCTACTTGAGAGATAGTCTCGAAATAATTATATAGATTATGAATACGCCCGAAGGGGGAATAACGCGTGAATGGGGAAAAGTCTTTATTATTTGTCAGCTGTGCGACAGCCTTAGAACCCCTTTTAATGGATGAATTGAAAGAGCTGGGTTTTAATCATTTACATGTAGGCTATCGGGGAGTTTTTGTTGAGGAGTGGGATTGGTCGGCTATTTATAAAATCAATTACGCCTCTCGTTTGGCCAGTCGCGTGCTTTTGCCGATCGCCCGTTTTAAATGCTTTGACCGCCGCTCTCTTTATCGCCATATTTTTGAAATTAATTGGCCCGCTTATTTGAAGGACGGGCAAACATTTGCTATCGATGCCAATGTTCATCACCGAGAGCTGCGCAATAGCCTTTTTGCAGCTCAAGTTGCCAAAGATGCCATTTGCGACGTCATGCGTCAAAAAGTTGGCCGTCGCCCATCCGTGGATTTGCAAAATCCAGACATACAGTTAAACCTCTATATTCAGCAGCAACTGGCCATTCTCAGCTTTGATACATCGGGCACTCCGCTGCACAAAAGGGGATATCGGCAGGAAACTGTGGAAGCACCTGTTCAGGAGACATTAGCAGCAGCCATGCTTCGTTTGGCGGATTATCAGCCGGACCAGGTTTTTCTCGATCCTTGCTGTGGTTCGGGGACCTTATTGATTGAAGCGGCTTTGATGGCGACGCAGACTCCTCCCGGTTATTTAAGGCAGCAATGGGGATTTATGAATCATCCGGATTATCGCTCCGATGAGTGGCTCAAAGTGCGCAACAAGATCGATGAAAAGCGAACAGCTCTTCTTCCCAATCATCTATTTGGCATAGATATTAGCAAAAATGCCGTCCGCGCAGCAAAAATTAATCTTAAAGCTGCGGGATTTAGCCAAGATGTGGACATTGCTCAAGCAGACTTCCGTGACTATACGCCTTCCATTCCGCCGACCTTTATTTTAACAAATCCTCCGCATGGCAGACGCTTGGAAGATGAAAATCAGTTGCGTCCCTTTTATCGTTCTTTAGGGGATTTCTTAAAGCAAAAGACTGCAAAACCTGCGAAAGGCTTTATCTTTACAGGTAATTTGGAGTTGGCAAAGGAAGTGGGATTGGCAGCTAAGAGGCGCTATGTGCTCAATAATGGGGGAATCGACTCGCGCCTACTAGAATACGATCTTTATTAGGGCGCATGTAAAGGTTTGATTAGACCGCTTTCGAAATGGATAACGGCTAGATACGAGTGCTTTTCCAATTGAGAAAATAATCTCGAATCTAGACTATTAACTCGGGTTATTAGCCATTTCGAAAGAGGTCTATTCATGCAAGAGCCGGATTTTTTACCGAACGAGTTGAAATTTTATGCTGCACGGGACTCGGATAAAGAGCTTTTTCTTGCTTTAACTCGCCATTTTGATGATCTGCTGGCCTTTTTTGAATATGGCTGCGAAGATGCCGCTTGGTGTGCCCGACATCCGGCTTTCATTCGTTCCGTCATGCGCTGGGGAGCAAAGCAGTTATACCTTGGCCGTTTGTCTTTATATGACGCCAAGCGCTTAGCCGCTTTAATTCAGCTGCATTATGGTTTGCTAGAGCCTTTTCTTTATTTCCAGCCTGCCCTTTTTTTTACCATCCATCTAGAAATTGAAGGCCATTGGGTTATCGTCAATAGCCTATTGTTTGGGACAAGCAGCTCATTTTTTTACGAGATATTTAAGCGCTGCTTTGATGAGTTAAATGACCGATGGATATTAGCAGGGACTTCTTTAGCTATTTTCACCCTCATTCAAACCTATATTTTAAAGGGGGAGATTGCAGATCTGTGGCGGCAGGAATATCCCGAATTGCTCGCCTTAATGCGTCAAGCAAAAGCCTGGGATCTGCCCGGACTGGTGAAAGACTGTGCAAAAATCTTAAGCCGCTATATTACACGAGATAATGTCGTACAAACCCTATTGGAAGCCCATCGTCAGTTCTTTGTTGATTGGAAAGAGGAATGTTGCCATTTCTTTAATCGACAGGGCTATGGCTTGCGTTTTTTGCCGATCGAACATGATGCGGATCTAAGGATAGAAATTCTGGATTACAAGCAAAGCACGTTAGAACAATTCACTCTCTTTGCTCCTTGGCTGACTCATTTGATGTTTTCTGAAAATCTTAGTAAGGATCCTCTTTATGCCAATTTGGTCAGTCGGTGTCCCAAGCTGATAGGAATTGATTTAAGCGGCTCTTTTGATTATGTGGACCAATTTAGCTATTTGCCGAAATCTTTGATCGAGCTGAATTTATCCAGTTGCCCCTGGGTGCGCCCGTTTCATCTTCAAGAAGCGAGCCGCCACTTTCCCGGGTTAAAAAAACTCAATCTGGACGGCAATCTTCACTTGAACTATCAAACATGGGGGGAATTTAATCGCTTTAGGCAGCTCATTTCGCTCAGTTTATCTCGCTGCCACCAAGTGAAGGATGATGATCTCAAGCTGATCGGCCGCAGTTGTCCACATTTGATCGAGCTCAATCTGGAAGAATGCCGCTATTTAACGGATAAGGGAATTGCGGATCTCATTTCGGCTTGCCCTCAGTTGCATACGTTGACGCTTAGTTATTGCCCGGAGCTAACGGATAACACCTTGATTGAGCTTGGCTTGCGCGCCTTTCAATTAGAACAGTTGAGTATAAGACATTGTTCCAACCTAGGCGAGGCCGCCTTGCTTCAATTCATTCGCTTGCGCTCGACTTTAAAAGAGCTTGATATTCAAGGCTGCGAATTTTCGCTGCAGGCAATTGAGAAAATCCGCAAAGAATTTCCCTTCTTAAAGCTAATCTAAGCAAAGATTAAACCTTGCCTATATTTAGCCAGGATGAAGCGTTTAATTTAATTGAGAATAGCGGTTTCTTCGAAGGGAATTTTCATTATATCCAGTATCTCTATAAGCTTGGCATAATCCTTTTTGAATTGGCTGTCAGCTTCTTCAGGTTTGCTTATATTTACCCAAGCCTTAACATCCCATTGACTCAGATCCTGAATAGAGGCACGCATGAATATATTAGATAGGATTGAACAATTTTCATAATTACGTAAATACCCGAGACGTTTAACACGGATAAACACTTGTCCGTCTTTAAATATAAATTCAATAGACTTAGTTGTAGAATCGGACAACTCATGATTATGTTTTACCAGAGGCTGTTGATCTCCTAACAAGCGGTTTAATGTAATTATGCGCGCATGAATATCCAAAAGAATTGTTCGATTAAAGGCTTTTAGCAGCGGCCATAGCTTCAAGTGGCTAGTCAAAACATTTTGCCAAGCCAAAGCATTCAACTCTTCTTCTGACAAGGATAGGGCCTTTTTGAGAGCTATTTTTTCTTGTTCTATTTGTTTAGAAAGACTTGTTTCCAAGTCTTTGTATATTGCCTCCATCTTATCTAGGGCATTTACGATTGAAGTCGAAGAATCTAGCTTCTTCAATATGTCACGGCATGCAGGAGTCGTCGGATCTAATTCGACATTTTCCATGAAAAAAGTCAATAAACGCTTAAAATGAAGAGTCAATTCTTCATCTGTTAGGGCTTCTGGATCATGACTTATCACTTCCAATTCTTTTTTTATTCCTTCGTCATTTGCGCAATGTAAAAACTTTCCAAAGACTGCATACTTAAGGTCATCCTTAAAAGAGAGGCAAGGTTTAGTAAGCAAGCATGCCTTTAGGTTAAGGACAATACGCTCAAATGGACCGCCTGCCTGTTCTCTATACATGGATAGCAATTTATTTTGATAGCTGAGAACAATACGGCTCCAACGATGCGCATTCGTGACTATGGTTTCTAGACGCAAGCTCTGACTCTCAATTTTTGCGATACTTGGTAAAAGAGTGATCGCCTGCAGACATTTTTGCAGCAAAGACTCTTTGCTTGCCTCTTGGCTAGTCAGATGATCTTGATTTATTTGGGATAAATCCTCAGCTAGCTGCCTAAGGCTGTAAAAGGTAATATCGGCTTCGAGCGCACTAAATCTTTGTAAAATTTTCAAGTCTTGATTAAGTGCAATTGCCAAGACTTCTATATCGTAGCGTAAATAATTGGTTAATTTGTTATAGGCATGGCTATTTTGTCTTACTCCTATTAAAACAAGATTGCGATAAACGGGAAGAGTAGAATCTAAATAAGCAAGTGCCAATCCATTTTGCCTAACGGCAATAAAGGCGGCTTCCAAATCTGCTTGAATTTCTTTAGGCGCGTTTTGAATGGCCAAGCCATGGAGTTTTAAGATATTTAGAATATGAGGACGCTCTTCTTTTGAGGCAGAAAGCTTTGCCATTAAGCTTTCTAAACTTACTTCAGCTGACTGGGAAAGAGAGGCATCAGGGGTTGTGGGATTGCAAGCTCCGCCATAAAGTTCATCCCAGTTAATCGTTCCGTTCGTTAAGGACGCTCGCCATTGTTTGGTAGGACACGTCATTAAAGCATAAAAAGCCAAGTGATTCAAACCAAGGGCGCTTATCTCCGGATCTTTACTTTTTGAAAAGTGAGTAGGATCCCATCTTACAGCATGCAAAAGAGGATGGAAATAGCCTTTAAATGTCTTTGAGAAAAGCTGTAAGTTGAAATGGAAAATTGTTTCCAAACATTTTTTTTGTCTATCTAGTTCCAGCAATGTTTGAAATTCATAATCTGTCATTGGAGAGGAAGGCCATATATGAGAACAGTTGACTTTGATTTCTCCTTTTAAAAATTCGCTTTGATTAACTTTAAAAACAGCTTGGGCAAGGCGAATAAACGGATCTGACATGGCTATCGCATACCATTGTTTACTCGTTAATAAGAAAGGAAATAAGGAGCTCGGTGTTTGCTTGCAGAATTGGAAAATGTGCAAAATAAGATCGCTTGATAGCCGATAATCGTCCCCATTGCTAGCAGGCACTTGAACTTTTTCATTTTCATTTTTTTTAAATAAAGCCGGAAGGGGAATTTGATAGATAATGGAGGTCATAAAAATTATAAATTATTTCCTGCTTATTTTTAATGCCGTTCATCTTTTCTTTAGAGGCCGTCCTAAAACCGCTAATGATCCAGGTTCGAGTTCTTTTCCTCCAGGAGAAAATCATTTCAAATATAGGTCATGATGGGCTTTAGGACAGTTTCTTAGATGGCATTAGGTATTTTTAATTCAGCTCATGCAAAGGCTCTCTATTCTTAGATTCTATTATTAAAAAGTTCTTTTAAGATTTCCATATTTCTAAGCAATCTGGGAGCCTTGTGAAAGTTAAAGACATTTAATAAGGGTAAAATTCTTCGTAAGGCATTTCCAGAAAATCAAGCAACGTTAAAAGCTTGTTATAAGCCTTCTCGAATTGCTCATTGCCTTCTGTAGGCCTCATAATATTTACCCGAACATTCATATCCCAATTGCTCAGATCTTGAGCGGAGGCGCGCATTAATACCTCAGATTGAATGGAGCAGTTTTCATAATTCAATAAATGCCCTAAACGTTTAACCTGAATAACAATTTCGCTGTCTTTAACGATAAAGGAAAGGGATTTTGTTTTATGATCAGGAAAATTGCGATATTCTGCCACAATTTTTTCTTGGTCTCCTAGAAGACGATTCAACATAATCAGGCGAGCATGAAGATCAATGATAAATAGGCGGTTGAAGGCCCTTAAAAGAGGCCATAGCTTTAAGGGACCTTTGAGTGCTGCCTTCCAAGCGGCCCAATCTTCTTGTGAAGAGGGCTTGGTTTCTTTTGAAATCATGGCTTGAGTTAGGGTTCCTGACAAAATGTGTTCTAAATGGAGAAATATTTCCTCCATCTGGCGTAGGACATCCTCTTTTGAAGCCGAAGGATTTAGATCATCTAAAATACCTAAAATTTTTGAGCATTCAGGACTTGAAGGATCTAGCTCCACGCTTTCCATGAAAAAAATCAGTAAACGCTTAAAATGGATTTGCAATTGCTCTGCTGTGACGGTTTCCGGATCGCTTGTCAGCTCTTCTAAAACGCCTTTTTCATTTACACCATGCAAAAATTTTCCAAAGATTGCATTCTTCAGATCTGATTTAAACCCTGTAAAATTATTCGTAAGCAGACATGAGCTTAGATTAGAGAGAATAAGTTCGAGCGGACAGCCAGCTTTTTTTTGATACATAGGCAACAATTTATTAAGGCATCGAACAGCCATACGGCTCCAGCGATGCGCGTACTGGATTATTGCTTGCTGGCGTAAATCTTTATTCTCGATATTCTGGATATGCGGTAAAAGCGCAATTGCATGCAGGCATTTTGGCAGTAAAGAGTCTTCTCTTGGCTCACCGTATATATCAAATTCTTCGTCTTCTATATTATTTATAGTTATTTGTGATAGATCCTTAGCTAGTTGCCTAAGGCTATAAAAGCTAATTGTATACTCTTCGAGTGGACTACCATTGTCTAAAATTGTTAAATCTTGATTAAGGGCAATTGCCAGGACTTCTATATCATAGCGTAAATGGTTAGTTAGCTTGTTATAAGCCCGGCCATTTTGCCTGACTGCCGTTAAAACAAGATTTCGATAAATGTGAAGGGAAGGATCCACATGGTCAAAAGCCAATGGATTTTGCTCAACGGCAATTAAGGCCGCTTCTAAATCAGCTTGAATTTTTGGTGGCGCTTTTCGAATAGCCAAGCCATGGAGTTGCAAGATATTTAAAATATGAGGACGATCTTCTTTCGAAGAGGAAAGCGTGGCCATTAAAGCTTCCAAATTTTTTGCGGCAGATTGAGAAAGAGGAGGGGATTGAGGATCGCTAGGATTGCTAGCTCCTCCATAAAGCGCATCCCAGTTAATCGTTCCGTCCGTTAGAGACTTTTGCCATTGTTCGACGGGGCTCTTCATCAACTCATAAAAAGCCAAATGATTTAAAGCACAAGTTTGGACTTCTATATCTTCGCTCTTTAAAAATTGATTGGGATCCCACCTTACCACATGCAGGAGAGGGTAAAAATAGCCTTGAAATGGCTGTGAAAACAACTGCTCATTGAAATGGAAAATTCTTTCCAAGCAGATCTTTTGTTTATCGAGTTTTAGCAATTGATGGAATTCGTGAACTGTCATTGGAGAGGAAGGCCACATATCAGAACAGTTAATCCGAAATTCTCCTTTTACATCTGCGGCTCGATTAATTCTAAAAACGGCTTGGGCAAGGCGTATAAATGGATCCGACATTGCAATGACATACCATTGCTTGCTCGTCAATAGAAATGGCTGCTGACTTGCTGTCATTCGTTTGTAGAAATTAAAAATATGCGTCAAAACTTCATTGGGAAGAAATTGATTGTCTTCAGAAATAACAGGAGAAGTGAAGGCTTTCTCTTGCTCGATGCTTCCTTGCTTAATAATTGTAAATAAAGCAGGGGAAATGTAAGTAATAGCTGAACTGGAATTCATATAATTAAATTGATTTGTTTTAGGTTTTTATTGATTCTTAACTGATTTATAATAATTGTAGATAGGTTTGTTTTCAATCTTAAATGAGAAATATGTAGAGGAAGGGCATTTAATTAAATTTATTTAGAAGAAACAGGGATAATGGCTGAAATTCTTTTGCCATAAAAAATAGCGATATAAGAGAAAGGGGGAAGAAAATAATTTAATCTGAGTTTTTTTGCCCTTTCATCTGTGAGATCTTCATGTCAGTCCAAAGGGAAAAGGACTCAAAACTTAGGTTTGGAAAGGCGGAGAGTCAAGAGGAACCTATTGGTATAAGGGGAATAAGTGATGTCTTCCATGCCACGCCAGAGATGACGATCAAAATGCGGAATTTGGGTAGTCCTAAACATGTAATGCTTTCTGCTGGTTGTAATGACAAATAAAATATTTGATCATTCCAACATGATTAGACATCTTTTTTGAAAAAGAGAGCGTCTTTCTCACAAGCCGAGAACATCTTTGTCTAAGGGTGTTATTAAATCTTTCAATGTAGCTCGTCTTACCGGATTCTTTGCCAACTGGCCGGTGTTGCAACCAAGGTATAACTTCAAAATAGATTGAGAACTTATCTTTGTAAAAGATGGCTTTTTTTTTAAATCTTCCGGCAATTTTGCTAATAAACATTCTGCAGATTCCTTATCCCTTTTTCCTACATGCATTGCTAAAACTTGTCTTGTAGGACTATGAAAAACCAGCCATAACCTTTGAGGATTTTTCTTTTTCCCGACATAACTCCATTGCTCATCTAGTTCAAAAGTGGCGATTTCAAACTCTTCACTTTCAATGATGTTGGTATTCAAATTTTCTGGGAGTTCGCGAATGATTTCATCCATAAATTTTAGTAGCCATGGCATACTGACGTTGAAAATCCTACAAATCCCCTCAAGGGAAACCCTTTCAAGCAATGCCTGGCGAATTTTTGCTCTTTCTTCTTCTGGTATGCATTTCTTGTCTGGATTGAGAACAAATTGTCTCCCGCAAGAAAGACATTGATGATTTTGTTTTCCGTTATGAATGTGGCCATTTTTCTTAATTGTTAAAGCATTGCAAGCAGGGCATATGATTGTCATTAGTTTCCTCTCGATGTAGACAAAAGAAGAAACCTTAATTGACACACTAAAGTCAAATCAAATCTTTTCCTAGTATTACATGTTTAGGACTACCGGAATTTGGGTGTTAAGAGAACGCCTGCGATCTCAAATAAGAGACTGTCGCCTCCTAGAAAAAAAGAACTCGAATCTATGAATTCGACAACAGTCTCTTATAATAGAGGTCACCTCAGAATTTGGATTATAAAGCACGTTAAGGTTTTGAAATTACTCGTAATGTTCTGAATTTCCTTTTCCAACTGATTTATTCTGTCGCCAAACATAATCTCCAGCCAAATTGATATGTTCCCGCCCAAGAGGTTATAAATGTCTTAAAAGATTTTCATTAATTAGCTGACCGCGATCTTTTAAGAATTGGATTACTTGCTCCAAATAGACTATGTTCCATAAAATGATTGTTGCTACTACAAGGTTAAGACCAGAAGCACGATAGCGTTGGTTTTCAAAGCTGCGTTCGCGTATTTCACCAAGTCAATTGAAAAATACAGCTCTTGCTAAGGCGTTTTTAGCTTTCCCTTTATTTAATCCGGCATTCATACAACGGCGCAGTTCAATATTTTGCAGCCAATCTAGAGTAAACAAGCTGCGCTCAATTCGACCAAGCTCTCGTAGTGCTATTGCTAATCCATTTTGACGAGGATAACTTCCTAACTTTTGCAATATTAATGAAGCTGTCACAGTTCCCTGTTTAATGGAAGCAGCCAGACGCAAGATTTCATCCCAATGATTGTGAATATGTTTGATATTGATTGTTCCATCGATCATAGAATGGATGGTTGAATAATCCTTTTTAATGTCTGGGACAAATAGCCGTTTATCAGCCAAATCTCGAATACGAACAAAACAACGTATGAAAAAAAGATTAAAAGAAACGTATGACTGTTATTTGAAAGGTAAAATGGATACAGCACAAGTCGATCAAAGGCTGCAGTCCTATTTGGGCATTTTATCTCACGCCAATCAGCATGCGTTATCTCAAGTTCTAAAAACGCCTATTGGGTACGAGAGGGTTAGCTTGCGTGGTTTTAATCCCGAATTCCAAAGAACAAAAAACCAAGACCCTTTCTCAAGAGCCAAGTTTCCAAGTCCCCATGCCCTAAAAGAACTTCCTGAGGGCCGCCACGCCGATACTGTAGAAGTCAATGCTGAGGCTGCGGACATAGAGACCGGCGAGGGAAAAGCCACCAACCACTATTTGCCAATCTTGAGCTTTCTCTTGGCAACGTGTATAGGTCCATAAATCATCAGCTTTAAATAGATGCTCTCCAAAACGGATATAATGCATAAAAATACCAATGGTAGCATCTAATACATTCGGAACTTCGTAATTGATTTCTGTTTTTTTAGCAAATTCAGCAATGAGGGCTTGTTGGTCCGTATAAGTCTTATTTCTGCTTCCTTCTATCACATCCTTTGTCATCAGTACCCAATGCGATTTGGTAGCCCCTTGATTACCATGTTCATTAATAATCGCATCCCAAATATATTTATACTGAGTGGCATGTCCCTGTTTTGGCGCCTTCACAAGCTCTCCCCACGTTTTTAAATTGAGGGGCTTTCCATTGATAGTTTCTGGAATGAGCACTAGCATGTGCGTCTCTTCGACTTTTTTTCCCGGCCAAAATGGACACGGGCTTTTAAGGATCTTATGAATGTCTTTTGGAAAGGGTGGCTCTATTCCAACATCTCCAAAATATTTTGCCCATTGCTTTTTACCAAAGGCTATCTTTGGAGGCAGGGCGTTCCATAGGGCCTCATCACTGGCTTTTACTTTCCATTCTCTGTTCACTCGCTGGCACCTTGCAAGCTCATCAGCATTCAAATAAGAAAAAATTTCTTGAGTCATCTCTTTTGGAAATACTTTGACAAAATCAGCTTTTACCTCTTTTCTAACTTCTCTCTGCTGAAAATATTGGCTTCTTAAGTCAATTATAAATTTTCCGATAGAATTAAACATTTTAAATCTAACCTTATTAATATAATGTTTTTAATTTTTAAAAAATCACATTATAATTTATAGTTTTATTAAATATAAAAAATTGAATTAAAAAATTTTTTCTAATCAATAGTCAATTGCTTCAATTGCTAAGAAACTGTCGTCGAATTAAATTAATTTACTTATTTGTTTAAGCATAAGTCTGGTCATAGCAAGATAAATCATATTTTGGCTAGTTGTGGCGTATTGCTCAAAATCCTGGCTTAAACGTCTAAATTTACCCAGCCATGCAAAAGTTCTCTCACTTATCCATCTCTTTGGCAAGGCTTTAAAACTTTTATCATTTCGCTTAACAATCTCAATTCGACAGCCAAATTCTTTCATCTCTTCTTCTAGATTCTCACTTATATAGCCTGCATCCAGGTAAATAAGAGAGGGGGCTGTCTATTATTTAATTTTATTTTAGACATCATGACTCTCAATTAGCAGCCGATATAGCAACTTCTATGACTAATCCAAAGTGATCAACCAATAGATGTCTTTTCCGACCCTTAACCTTCTTGCCCCCGTCAAACCCCCATAGCCTTTTTTTTCTGTTGTTTTAACGCTTTGACTATCAGCAATTGCTACGCTTCCCTATTTTTCCCTAGCAGTTGTCTAAGACTTCTCCTTAAATGATGATGGATGCTTTCAAAAACGTTTTTTCTTTCCATCTCCTGTATTGCGAGTCGACTGCTTTCCAATGAGGAAAATCATGGGGTAAATCCCTCCATGTACACCCTGTTTTTAGTACATAAAATATTGCATCGAACATTCGCCTTCTTGAGTATTTGGGCTTTTTACCTGCCCCTTTTCTTGCTTTTGGTAATAAGGATTCGATGACTTCCCATTCTTTATCTGTCAGATCTGTTGGATAAGGTTTATATGTCATTTTTAGACCCTTTTAGGTCTATAATATAGATAAAAGTTTAATTCGACGACAGTCTCTAAGAACAGTCTCCGAAGCTTAACGTGCTTTATAATCCGAATTCTGAGGTGACCCCTACCCTAATAGTATAAAATAATTAGAATGCCCATTAGAGAATAAACTTTTACTCTAGGAGGGAATGAGGCTTTTCTAAATTTTTTACCTGTTCAATATCTTGTTTGATTTGCCTGCGCAAGTCTTCTAGGCTCTCAAATTTTTTT
This sequence comes from Candidatus Protochlamydia phocaeensis, assembly GCF_001545115.1. Classification (NCBI taxonomy): domain Bacteria; kingdom Pseudomonadati; phylum Chlamydiota; class Chlamydiia; order Parachlamydiales; family Parachlamydiaceae; genus Candidatus Protochlamydia; species Candidatus Protochlamydia phocaeensis. The sequence continues at coordinate 33,100 of NZ_FCNU01000011.1, read as the reverse complement.
TCAGGCCGGATAAAGCCTTCAAAAATAACCTCAATAGGCTCTTCATAAAAATCAGGATGTGAGGAGAGCAAATGCACTTCTAATAAGGGCGTGCGATCTTCTCGGACTGTTGGCGCAAGGCCTAAATTGGCGATGCCCCTAAAGGATTGATTGTCTTTTCTCACTTCTACAGCATAAACGCCAAAGGGAGGCAAGCAGAGGCCTCTTACCTCTAGATTGGCGGTTGGAAAGCCGATCTGTTTGCCTTTGCCCAATCCTGGCAAAACGTGCGAATAAATGGAATAAGGCCTTCCCAATAAAGTTTCTGCTTGGCCTAGTTCTCCTTGTTGAATGAGGCCTCTAATGCGAGTGCTGGAGACAGGCTGTCCTTCATAGCGATATTCATCTACATAGTGCACAGTGAACCCCCATTCAAGTGCGAGCTGTTGCATAGTCGATTTATTTCCTTGCCTGTCTCTTCCCAGTGTGGCGTCATGCCCTAAAATAAGATGGGTGAAGGGGATAAATTGGCGTACGCGCTCAATAAAGGAAGCTGCGCTGTGATTGGCCAGATAGCGCGTAAAAGGCAGAAGAACGAGGGCCTGCAGACTGTGCATTTGCAAGAGTTGAATTTTATGCTTTAGCGTGCACAGAAGAGGAACAGGCTGCTCAGGCCGTAGAACTTCTGAAGGATGGTTGCTGAATGTAAGAACGGTTAATTGGCTGTTATCTCTTGCAAATGTACGCGCTCGCTGAAGGACAGCTAGATGGCCGAGATGGACGCCATCAAAGTTGCCAATCGTGAGGATAACGGGTTTTTTGTGATCCTTAAAGTCTTCTAATTGATGGAATATTTGCATGAAGCCTCTAAATAGAAAGGATTTACTTTTGCGCACCCTTCTCGCATGTCGAGTTCTTTTATTTGGAAGACTCGAAAATTAAAACAAGCTTATCAATCGGATATGATGGATTGAAGCACTAATGGCCGTAATGAATGAGCTTGCTAGCGAGATCGATGTCCGAACAGCTCAATTGCGTGCCTTCTACGCAGTCTTTTAAGTGAAAGGTTCCACTGCGTGTTCGCGTTAAATTAAGAAGATGGGCTCCGCATCCCAGCTTTATTCCTAAGTCATACGCTAAGCTGCGAATATAAGTTCCCTTGCTGCATTTGACATGTAATTCCAGATGGGGATATGTATAGCTGACAAGAGTGGTTTGTAAGGCAATCTTGACAGGGTCTCTTTCTACCTCTTTCCCCTGGCGGGCGAGTTCGTAAAGCTTCTTACCTTGCTTTTTTTTAGCCGAATACATCGGAGGAACCTGCTCAACTTCGCCTTGGAAGGCAAGTAAAGCCTGCTTCACGTCTTCCAAAGTGGGAATAAGATCCGATTCGGAAATTACCTGTCCTTCGCAGTCATAGGTATCCGTCGTGATGCCCAGGCGTACTTGGGCAATGTATTCTTTATCGCAAGATAAAAACTGATCTGATAGCCGCGTATAGTTGCGGCCAATCAGCATGACCATGACCCCTGTTGCAAAGGGGTCTAGTGTGCCTGCATGGCCAATTTTTTTTACTCCCAACTTTTTGCGCAGCTCCCGCACTAAGCTAAAAGACGTTTTGCCTTTTGGTTTATTGACAAGTAAAATGCCTTGAGGAAGGGAATTAGAAATGTGGTTAAGAGTCTGATGGATGCTCATGTTCTTCTGTATCATCTGAAGAGGAATCCTTTTGGCGGGACTCTCTTTCCTTGCTAATTTTTCCGAGTAATTCTTCAATGCGCATATGCTTTTCTACGCTGTCATCCAACTTAAAAGTCAGTTCAGGAAAATAGCGCATGACAACTTTTTGAGAAGCATTGACGGCAATGAATCCTGCGGCAGAGCGTAACGCTTCTATTGTCGCGGCTTTCTCTTGTTCAGTTCCAATCACACTGATGTAAACTTTCGCATGATGCAAATCTTTTGAAATTTGCACGCGCGTAACAGTCACAAGCTCTGTGACGTGCGGGTTACGCACGTCACGCTTGATGACTTCTGAAATGACTTCTTTTAAAAGAGAGTTGAGACGATCGGTTCTTTGTACTGCCATAATATTATAATTCTTGTGCAATATAGGTCACTTCATAAGCTTCTATAATATCGCCTTCGCGGATATCGGAGAAGTTGTTTAGAAGAATACCGCATTCCAGTCCTTTTTGAACTTCGCGGACGTCTTCTTTCACGCGTTTAAGGGAAGAAATTGTTCCCTTCCAAACCACATCCTGGCCGCGTTTAACGCGTACATAATTGCTGCGTTGGATGCTGCCTTCGGTCACTTGGCATCCTGCAATGACGCCGGCTTGAGAAGACTTAAAGGTGGCCTTGACAACCGCCTTGCCTTTCTCATTTTCCAGGGCGATTTTCTCCAGCAAGCCTGCCATGAGGACTTTGACATCATCAATTGCATGATAAATAATATTATGCAAGCGGACTTGAACGCCTAACTGCTTGACCAACGGTTCGGCATGGCTCTCGATTTGCGTATGAAAACCAATAACGACCGCTTTAGAAGCAGCAGCCAATTGTACATCGGATTCGGACACTTCACCTACGCCGGCAAAAATAATATTTAAGTCGGCTTTAGCCGATTCAATCTTGAGCAGAGCCGCTTTGAGCGCCTCAAGAGATCCCTGAACATCCGCACGAAGGACGATATTGAGGATTTTCTTGCCTGTCGGCGTGGCTTGCTGCAAGAGATTCTCGACAGTTGTCTTTTTCTTTTGCTGCTGGACCAAATTGATTTGACGGGCACCCTCAGAACGGGCCTCTGCAATTTCTCTTGCTTCCCGCTCGCTCTTCACGACGATAAATTCCTGGCCGGCTTGAGGAAGGCCTGACATGCCTGTAATCTCGACAGGGGTGGAAGGAGAAGCTTCCTGCAATTCGCGGCCATACTCATCATGCATGGTCTTCACACGGCCCCATAATTGGCCGAATACAAGCGAATCGCCGCGCTTAAGCGTTCCATTCTGCACGAGAACAGTGGCGACAGCGCCCATTCCCTTGTGCATTTCGGATTCCAATACAGTTCCTCTTGCACGTGTGTGGGGATTGGCTCTTAATTCCAATACCTCGGCTTGCAAAGCGAGCATTTCTAAAAGCTCCGGAATGCCCTGTCCAGTGACGGCCGAGCAATTGACCGTAATGATTTGGCCTCCCCACGCTTCCGGCAACAGATCTTGATCTGCAAGCTGGCGATAGACATTCTCTGCATTAAAGTTGGGCTTATCGCACTTGTTAATCGCAACAACAATGATAACATTGGCCGCTTTTGCGTGCTGGATAGCCTCTACTGTTTGCTGCTTGAGGCCTTCGTCACCGGCAACAACTAAGACAACGATATCTGTAACGTCGGCTCCGCGGGCACGCATAGCGGAAAACGCTTCGTGGCCAGGCGTGTCCAAAATGGCAATGTCGCCCACAGGTGTCTTGCAGCGGAATGCTCCAATATGCTGGGTAATGGCTCCCGCTTCGCCTGCTGCACGGTTGCTTTTGCGAATGGTGTCGATTAAGCTTGTCTTGCCGTGGTCGACGTGGCCCATAAAGGCAACAACTGGAGGTCTGAGCTCCAATTGATCTTCAGGAGTTTGCTGAAGCTCTTCCTTGATGCTTTTATCCGTAATTTGAATTCTTTTCTCTTCGGCTGTATCAATTGTAATTTCGCAGCCAAACTCATGCCCTAGAAGTTGAATGGTTGTTTCATCTTCCAATAAATCGTTCAACGTAACGACAATGCCTTGCAAGAAAAGTTTCCCGATTAATTGCGAAGCCTTGAGCTTCATCTCGGAAGCCAAATCCTTAATCGAAATTGGAAGACGCACTTTAAGAGATGTCGGACGGATAGTCGTGTCTTCCTGCATCTGTTGGCGTTGATTTTTGCCTCTGCGCTTGCGCCATTGCTGATCATCTTCAGAAGTGCGCAATCCTTGCCTGTCGCGTGCATCAAATTGACGCGCAGCTTCAGGGCGGCGAGTAGGCTTAATATCTTTGAATTCCTTGAATTTAGAGGGTTTGGCGCCTTTGCGAGCGAGGTCTTCTTCGCCAACTTTCGCCTCTTCCTCAAAACCCTTGGCCTTGACTTTTGGTTTTTGTTTCTCCAGCTTGTCTTTGGCGCCTTCTTTTTGCTGAGGAGCTGCTGCAAGTGGAACTGGGGCTTCTGCTTTGGGAGCAGGGGTCGGAGCTTTAGGCTTGAGATAATCCTTAATATGCCGCCCTGTAGGCCCTAATTTATCTCTTGGAGGCATTGATTCTTTCACTGGGATAGGGGGTTCTTTTTTCGATAAAGGTAGAGCAGGAGTAAGAGATTCCTTGACTTCTGCCTGTTTGATTTCCTGAGGAGCAGCTACGGAAACTGGAGCTGATTTTTCCTCAATAGGCTTTTTTTCTGTAACGACTGAAGGCTCTACAATAGTTTCGGCCACTTCTTCTACCTTTATTGCGCTTTCCTTAAGTTCTTCTCCAAAAATTTCTTGGCGAATTTCTGCGCTTGTTTTTACGCGAGGCTCTTCCTCTCTGGAAAGAGGATGGGATTGAGCTTCTGTTTCCTCTTCAGAGGGCTGTTCCATGGCCTCTGCAGGTTCTTTGGACGATTCAATATGAGGCTCGGCAAAAGCAGATTTAGAACGCGCTCGAATACGAGGGGCTTCTTCTTTTGGCAATTCTTCTGCTTCAGCTTTAGTTGTTTTAGGAGCAGATTTAGCGGCCGAAGGTTTTTTTAGAGATTCTTCCTCTTTCTTCTTCGCCAGCTTGCTTTTTAATCCGCTTAGATTAATTGCCTCAGCTATTTGGGTATTTTTAATATTCAATTTAAGATTCTTTGCCAATGCTTATATCCTCTGTTTTCTAATTTGTTCTAAAATTTTATCTGCCGTTTCCAGACTAATGCCGGGAATGGTCGCTAGTTGCTCTGGAGTGGCTTTAAGCAAGGATCGCAGTGTATTATATCCTTCGGCAACTAAATGATCAAAGATTAAGCTATTGACACCTTCGATTCCTTCTAGAGGTTGATCTAAGGTCGGGTCGTCTGTAGCGGCAAGTTCGTTCCGTTGAATAGCCATTGCTCGATTATAATCGGTCATACGCTGAACTTCTAAATCATAACCAATTAAACGGCTATTCAACCTGGCATTCATACCTTTTTTACCAATGACCGCGGCGAAGTCTTCATCATCAACGACAATCGAAATCATTTTCTCTTCTTCATTAAGGTTGATTTTGCGAATCTCAATGGGGGATAAGGCATTTTGGAGGAGCTCGACTGGATCTGAAGAAAAAGGAATAATGTCAATTTTTTCATTGTGCAGCTCCCGGACTATATTCTTGACCCGGTTGCCCCTCATTCCCACACAGGCTCCTACAGGATCAACTTTTAGATCTGTAGAACGGACGGTTAGTTTTGTGCGATAACCGGCATCCCGGACAATCTTATCAATAATAATAGTACCGTCATTGACTTCAGGGACTTCTTGGACCAAAAGTTGGCGCACAAATTCAGGACTGCTGCGAGACAAAATGACCTCGGCTCCGCCATTTTCGGTGTCTTTGACTTCTTGCAAGAGGGCTAAGACTTTTTCTCCAACCTGATACTTTTCGGTTTTAGGATATTCTCTTGTCGGCATGATCGCTTCAACTTTGCCCAAATCAATAATGAGATTAGATCCTCTAACAAAGCGCTTGATAGTTCCGGAAATCAATTCATTGACACGGTGACGGTATTCTTCATAAATGACGTCCCGCTCAGCTCCACGCAGCTTTTGTGTAATAATTTGACGGGCTTTTTGAGCGGCAATACGACCAAAGTCCTTAGGTGTCACGACGACATCAATAAATTGCCCGATTTCGCACTCTGGGTCAATCGCGCGCGCCGCAGCTAAAGAGATTTCCTGGGAAGGGACTTCTACTTCTTCTACAATTTCTTTCTCACAAAAAACATCAATATTGCCTGTTTTGGGATGGATTGTAACAGTGACATTAGATGCCCCGCTCACACTCTTCCGAGCAGCAGCTTGCAGAGATTCTTCAATGGCGTTAATGACAAGCTCGCGCTTAATCCCTTTTTCTCTTTCTAAATATTCAAAGATGGCGATTAGATCTTTGTTCATGCTTAATGCCTCTAATTCTGTAATAGTATTCTTAGTCCTCTTCCCAAGAGCTTGGCACTGGATTTAGTTAATGCAGCCGCATTAACCAAATCTGGAGACAGGCTCTAACTGCCAGATGCATAGAAGATAATTTGGTCATTAGTCTTTAAAGGACTCTCCACAGGTTGTTAAACCACTCTCTCTTAACAACGAGTGAAGAATCATTTAAATTTTCTTAATGAGACAAGACCTCCATAAGGAGGTCTTAACAAGCCAAAAAGGCCTTAGCTCGTCTGTTTAATTGCAGCCGCCAAATTCTTAGATCGCTCATGCGATCGGAAAAGGCGGCTGCAAAACCTCAAGCTCTATTCTTCATCCGATTCTTGCTCAGAACCAGCATGCTGCTCATCTTTTTTCTTGCGCTTAGCAGGAGTTACGACTATATCGTCACGATTATATTGATTTTGATCAATTAAATATTCTTTAATTGACAAAGCAATTTTCTTGTGCTCGGGATCAAGCTTAATAACCTTGGCAGTTACTTCGTCTCCTTTGGAAACGACATCTTCAACCTTGCCGAATGCTTGATCGGATAGTTCTGTCACATGGATGAGGCCTTCAATGCCGCTGTCTAATTCGACAAAAGCGCCGAAAGCTGTGATTTTAGTCACTTTGCCTTTCACTAAGCTTCCAACCGGCATAGTCTTCTCAATGGATTCCCATGGGTTTGTGCTCAATTGCTTAACGCCTAAAGTGATTTTTTTGCTTTCCTTGTCAACAGAGAGGATGACTGCATCGACGATATCGCCTTTGCGCAAGACTTCTGAAGGATGGGAAACTTTCTTAATCCAGCTTAAATCTGAGATGTGAATGAGGCCTTCTACGCCCGGCTCTAATTCGACAAAAGCGCCATAATTAGTAAGCGTGCGAATCTCTGCCTTCACATTATGTCCGACAGGATATTTTCTCTCGACGTCATCCCAAGGATTGTGCTCTGTCTGCTTAATTCCCAAAGAAATTTTGCCTTCTTCTTTTTGAACAGATAAAACAATCGCTTCTACTTCATCGCCTTTTTTGACAACTTCGCTCGGATCTGTAATGTTTTTTACCCAAGACATTTCAGAGACGTGAATCAATCCTTCAATGCCTGGTTCGATCTCAATAAAGGCTCCATAGGGGAGAAGATTGACGATCTTGCCGTGAACGCGTGTTCCTGGCGGATATTTCTGCTCAATTTGATCCCATGGATTAGGACCTTTTTGCTTCAATCCTAAAGCAACGCGTCCTTTGTCTTTGTCCACGCTTAAAATCATGACTTCGAGCTTCTGTCCAAGCTGAACCATCTCTGATGGGTGCTTAATACGCTTCCAAGTCATATCCGTAATGTGGAGCAGGCCATCAATGCCATCTAAATCCAAGAATACGCCGAAGTCCGTAATATTCTTCACAACGCCTTCGCGAATATCGCCCGGCTGAATATGTTCTAACACTTCAGCTTTCTTAGAGATGCGCTCTGCTTCCAGTAATTCACGGCGAGAAACGACAACGTTTTTACGTTCAATATTGATCTTTAAGATCTTGAATTCGTAAGTCTTGCCAATGTAATCATCTAAATTCTTAATGCGCTTATTGTCGATCTGCGAGCCAGGAAGGAAAGCTTCCATTCCAATATCAACCATCAAGCCGCCTTTAACTTTTCGAATGACGCGACCCTTAACGATAGAACCTTCTTCACAATGCTCGAGAATATATTCCCACTGACGAAGGCGTTCGGCTTTTTCTCTTGAAAGAACGATCTGACCGTTTTCATCTTCTGCTTGATCGAGCAGGACTTCAACTTCGGCATCCAAGTAAACTTGAGAAGGATCGGAAAATTCTTCAATAGGAACTAATCCTTCGGATTTTAAGCCTACATCGACGACCACATGGTCCTTCGTAATTTCGACTATACGTCCTTTTAAAATACTGCCTGGGCTCATTAAAGAATTTTCTTCAACGGGCACCGCTTCGCTTTGTGTTAAAAGATTTTTAAATAATTCTGCATCTTTTTCCTGGAACTGGACATCATCGACGATGTTGCTTTCATTCCAAGTGTGTTGAGGGTGTTTAGACATTTAAAGGTTTCTCCTTATTTTCATATAATGGTGATAGATTAACAGATGTAAAAGAAAAAAAGCAATCAAAAGAGTTGTCAAATAGATGATCAAAGTTGAACTTTCTTGTTAGAGAGGAAATGCCTAAGATGACGTCTATTTCCAAATTAAAGTATGCAGAGCATTGAAAATTGATGAATGAAGGGAAAGTAAGAAAAGAGATTAATATCAAAGTGAATGCTTAAATTAAGAGTTGTTTGTTAATAAATAAGCAGAACACTTTTAATTGCAATCATTCGCTTTCTATTATCAAAATATCGGATTCAATGACCTTAAAAAAGAAAATCAGATGCTAATTTGCCAATACATAGTAATCTTTCACTATTTTTAATTATAAGAAATAGAAGGATTTAAGAGAATATAAATTTAAATGGAAATTTATTTTTTAAAAAGATTAGTCAAAATATTAGGAATTCGACAACAGGTCTCTCATTCAAGGCTCATCTAATTAAAAATTAAAGGTTAAAGAAGTATGCAATAGGCTTGATCAAGTAAGAATAAGCTGTTAGAGTATCCATAAGTTTATAATATTTATATTTGCTGTGAGGTCAATGTAAGAGCGCTATATTAATCCAATATAGCTGCCTTATAAAGAGCTCGAATCTAGGTCATTATGGGTATTAATATACTCTCTTAGCAATTTTAAATACTTGAATCTACGGCTAATAATTAAGAGAATCAAAGTTCCTATTAATTGAATCTTATGCAAGAGACTTTAGTGATGAAATTTGGGGGAGCGGCAGTGGCGACTCCCGATCAATTTTCCCATATTGCCGATTTAATTATTGCTAGACATAAGATCTATTCCCGTTTAGTGATAGTGGTAAGCGCAATGGGACAGACAACAAATCAGTTGATTGAGCTGGCCAAGCAAGTGCATCCGACGCCGCCGCAAAGAGAATATGATATGCTGATTAGTACAGGAGAGCGAATTAGTATGGCTCTTCTTGCGATGGCTCTTTGCCATAAAAATAAGGAGGCGGTGAGCTTTACGGGCAGCCAATCCGGAATTATAACATGTGCAAATCATAGTCATGCGAAAATTATTGACGTCCGCCCTTATCGACTTGCCTCTTGCTTAGAGCAAGGTAAAATTGTGATTGTAGCTGGTTTTCAAGGTGTCAGTATGCAAAAAGAAATCACGACTCTTGGAAGAGGGGGATCGGATACGTCTGCAGTGGCTTTAGCTATTGCATTGGGAGCTTCCCAAGTAGAGTTTTTTAAAGATGTACCGGGGATTTTTGATAAAGATCCCAAGTTTTATTCAGAGGCCGAAAAGTTTCCTCATTTGACTTATGAAAGGGCTTTAGATATTGTCAATCGAGGGGCGAAGGTGCTTCATGCGAGGGCTATTCGGCTGGCTGCTAAAAATGGCTTGCCTTTGCAGGTCCGCTCCTTTATGCCTACAAAAATAAGCGAAGAAGGAACCTGGATTTATGATCCAGCTATTGAAAGGCAACCAACACCTCTTTATGAGGATATTTAAGCGATTTGAGATCTAGTTGAGGTCAATGATGACCAATTATCCAAACTTGGCAATTACAACTTTATTTGAATCTCCTGAAGGCGATGGAATTATCAATCAGCATTATCGAGATGTCATTCTCCGTATCTTAAAAAAAATTCTGCCTGCAGAATTTTTTGATAAAAAAGAGACGGAAGAAGCAACACGCGAACATCAGAAGCTGATTTTTCAGCAATTGATTCCTCTTATTACATGTTCGGATGCAAGAAAATTTCCAGGCAACCTGTCCTTTTTCGCTTTATCTAAATATCGATCAAATTCTTTCAAATTCTTTTTTGAAATGATCAGCCGCTGGCTCAATCCGGGAAAGCGGCTGAATGTCGTCCTTGTCTATGCTTCCGATTTCCGCTTAGCGGAGCTGAGTGATGAGATTTATACTATCTGCGAAGTCATGATCAGTATAGAGAACCGCGCTGAATTCGAAGAAATTCAAAGGCATTTTCCTGTTATTGGAGCGGAGATCGCTTTGGGCATTCATTCCGAGTTTTATGCTCAGCGGATTTTGGAGATTAAAGGACTATCTGCCGATGATAAAACGGCTCTCATTCAAGGATTCATTGCTTTTCTCGTCAAACGTTTTCCCCATGCATACGATGTCGATGTGTTTACGGAAATGCAGCATGTCTTAGTGACATGCCGGGAGGATTTTAAGGCAGCCCGTCAGCCGCGCCATCTTAGCCGTATTATTAGCATTCAATACTTGTTTCGCAAGTCGCTGCGCGAATCAATTAAGAAGAATGCTCAGCGCCGCTACCTAAGTTTAAAGATTTTTCGTGCTTTTATTCGCACGCCTGCAGGGCGCAAGCGCGTGCTGAGCTTGCTCGTCGGCGTCAATTTTTTTAGGGACCAAGAAACCTTTGGGGAGAGGCACCTTTTAAGAGCCATTCAACAATATATTCCTTCAGCTCAAGCAATCGAAAATTCTTTCCTTCTTAATAAATTAGGATCGGAAAATATTTGCATTTCTTATTTGGAAATAGAGAAAAAAGATGGAAGCGATTTTACAGCTGCAGAAATTCGCAAATTACGCCGAGAGCTGCCTACAAATTTAAAGAACCGGATTGAACATAAGCTGCATCCCGTTTTTATGCCGCGCAATGAAGAAGAAATCATGCGCAATATGCTGATTTTAACAAACCAAATCAAATATCTCCGTGATATTCCCCAAGTTTTTATTTCCTTTGACGAACAAGCCTATGCTCATTTGTATTTTACCGTCATTTTAGCTCGCATTGTGAAAGCCGATACGCTTCCTTTGCCTGAACTCTTCAAAAAATCCAGTACGTTCATTGAATATATCCCGGATCGGACAAAAATCATGGGATATATGCGCAAAAAATATCCCAAAGAAGCTGCTGTCTTCCGCCTGAAAATATTGAAGGATAATTTTTTGCGGGCAGATCATTCCATTGATTTATATAAAGCCCGTCAAACAGTTGTTGGAGAGCTCTCTCAGATTATCGGCGAGGTTCGGGATTACAATGGAGGAATGATTTCTAAGCAGAATGAACTGCTATCGGAAGTCCGCCATCTCCTTGGGGATATAAAAGAATATGATGATTTATTGCTGGAAAACTTTTTTTATTCGTTAGCGCCTGTCATTGTGCGCGCCCTTTTAGATCCTAAAGCTTTCAGGACGCTCTTTGTTATGCTGCTAGACGGGCTTAAGGAATACAAACAAGAAAGTTATTATCTTAAGCGCCATACCGAGCCTTATAATATCTTTGCTCTTATTATTGTTGAAGATCCTCATGTAAAAGATAATCTTGCACGGGCTATTCAGGAACTTCACATTCCAACAACAGAACTGGCCTATGCTTACGCGAAAGCGAATGGAAATGCATGCATTGGATATATTTGCTGCGCTAAAGATCCCCTTAAAAAAGAACAATTTTTTCAGGTCATTGAAGACTCTTTGAGGGCTTGGGACCTCGTCCGACAAAAAGTTTAAATCAGACGAATAAACCTGCCCTATTCTAACGCCATCTTATTTATCTCGAATGAAGGAATTCAACAGTTTCTAATTCATCCTCATATACCTATATAGCAATTACGCTATTTTGCTTGATAAAATTTTTAAATAAAAAATTAAATTATGTGATAGTTTGAAACTATGTTTATTTATTTTAAATTTTGGGGTGATTTTACAATGTTGTAATAAAATCTATATGCAAAATTATTTTGTCAAAAAAACTCCAAACTCAGGTTAATAGTCTATTCGAGTTCTTTTTCCTTACTCGGACCTTCTTCTGGGGGATAAATAATCTCAAATATAGGTGGTTATGGGATTTAGGACAGCTTCTTGGAGACGGCTTTCAAACCTTATAATAGCATTAATTGACAATGCACCCTAGATTCTTGCTGTGCGTTTTTAAATTACTTTCTTTAGGAATAATTTTGAATAGGCAATTAGCAATTTAACGGTTTCTTTGGTTTAACCCTTTTGGGGTTGGCTATTTAAACGATAAAAAAGGGAGTTGATTATGGCAGTGATCAATTGTCCAGAGTGGGGAATCCCTCCACGATGGTTTGAAGAGCAAGACAAGCTCTTTAGTGCTTTGACTATTTTATCGAAATTAGAACCCCATCAGAAAATCCGCATTTTAAATGCCGATCATTATCAAATTGAGCCTGATGAACGCAGCGGTTTTTGGCGCTACTGGTCGGGCGACGGTTGGTTGCCTACCTTAAATCTAATTTGTAGAATTTTTGAGCGAAGTTTGGCTCATACCTATCAAGCCATGCAGTGGACCCAACAGAAGGTTGGGCAGAAAGAAGCGGCTACCAAAATGAATGAAATCATAAAAAGGTTCAATGCGCTTTTTCCCCTGTCCTTGCAAAAATTTGAAAGGTTAAGAGATTTGTATGCAAGCCCAAAAGAAAACGATAGCCAAGCTTCAAAAGAATTTACAGATAAAATTAGCGTCTACACGTTAGCTCTTTTGAGCGTGGCCAATGCCTTGAAGGAGACCCATTTGCATTATTCACAAGATTTGACTGCAGAAAAAGTCGCGAAGGAGGGGGAGGCAAATGATGTTGGCATGTCTTTATCGACAGAAGATGTGCCGCCGCCTCCCTCAAGTTTTTTACAGCAATTGACTTCCATTCAATTGAGAAATACGCGCGCTCCTTTGCTGGCTGAGACTCCTATTGCAGAACCCGAGAAAAAAAATAAGGCTCCTCTTTCTTTAAGAATGCCTTTAATCGGGGGAAAAACGTTCAATATTTCGTTATTACAGCTTAAATCTGTTCAATTGAAGCCTGGCTCCAAGCCTATTGCCTCTTTTCCAGAAAAGGAGGACGAATTAAAGAAAAAGTTTGAAACGGCGCAAGTGCATCAGACAGTGCTTCCGTCTAAAATGGATCAAGCTCGCTATACGAGGCCCAAAAAGGCTACAGTAGAATTGCCTTTTCCGGGCAATCAAGAAAAAAAAGATGGCAAGGATTTGCCCTCATTGCCATCTAATCCAATTCCCGATTCAGCGGCTATATTGGAGGGAATGTGGGAACAATTAAAAACGAAGTTTCCTAAGCCGGAGGGGCAAACTTCTTCTTTAAATAAGACAGAAGAAGATGAGGATAAAGAATGGGAAATTCTCAATAAAAGCATGACCTGGATTAGCGAAGAGTTGAGCATCCAACAAGCTCCCGAACAAGAAGGGGCGGATTTGCATGCGGGCATGCCTCCCAATAAAATAGAATGCGACGAGAAAGACAAGGGGGCTGAAATGGAGAATCCAGGACCGACTCTTTCGCTCCCTGATTATGTCCGTTCAAGCGAACAATTTGCCAAATTAGTGATGGCTCATACAGAACAAGATTGTTAGGCCTGCTTAGCTGCCATCCAAGGCAGGATGGCAGCAAGGGGAACGGGCTGTTTAAATGGTCTCTGCTTTAAAAGCGCTTTCGTCTCTTGTCAGGAGAGATTGAGCGGGCTTAAGCTGCCTGAGCTTTGCTAAGATATTCACTAGCGTAAAAGCGATAAGGGCAGGATAGGCGATTTGCAACAGAGGAGCTAACAAGGTGACAATCCCTGTAAACTCTAGCGTTGAGACAGCATAACTGGCCGACAAAGTCGCTAAAAGGGCTGTCAAATAATTGATGCGCTGCTTGAGCAAGACCTTTTGTAAAAATTCTGCAAAAACAGCCGCTAAAGCAATAGCCGTCGTCAGACAGGCTAATGCAATGGTAGCTGTTGCGATAAGTCCAGCATAAGGTCCCAGTATTTTCAAAGTTAACGACCCTAATAATTCGCCTTGGCTACTTAAAGTTAAGCTGGAGGCGTGATGGGCTGCGACTAAGCTAAAGCCAACGTAAACGAGCGATAGCAATCCGGCTCCAATGCAGCTTGCTTTAAGCCCGACGGCCAGGATTTTTCTCTCTTGTTCCTGTTCTTCGGAAAAGCTTGCCTTTAAGCTATGAAAAATAATTGAAGAGAAAAAGAAGGCGGCAAGCAAGTCCATTGTGTTATATCCTTCTACTAGGCCATACATAAATGACTGTCCGCTGGATAAAGCGGATTCTTGAGTAGAAGGAGCCGTCCATAAGCCAGCAACAACTATAATGAATAAGCTGCCCAGCAAGAGAGGGGTCAAGATATAGCCAAGCAAATCCATGATGCGGCTTTTCTTAAATGTGCACAAAAAAATGAGCGCAAATGCGGCTAAGCTAAACCAGCCAAAAGACAAGCTAGGGCAAGAGACTTTAAGCGTGGCATAAGAAAGCGCGACACAGCGGGGCAAGCCTCCAAATGGGCCTATTAAAAGCATGATGGAAGCAGCCAATAAAAAGCCGGGAATTTTACCTAGGCGATTAAAAAATTGCTCATAGCTACCTTGGAACAATAAAATGGCAAGGAGTCCCAAAAAGGGAACGCCGACGGCTGTAAGCAGAAGACCGGCAATCGCATAAGGGGTTTGCTCTCCGGCTGCTTGCCCTATTACAAGGGGAAAGATGACGTTGCCTGCTCCAAAGAACATGGAAAACATGGCAAGACCGGTAGATAAAGTACGGTATTTAGAAGACATAAAGCTCTCTTTAATTAATGCAAGGCATCTGTTAAATCATTCAAATGAAGTCTTCTTTTGAAGACTTTGCTCTTCTATATAAAGAAGATCGGTGCAGTTCAGCCCGTACAAATAAGTGGCTTAGCTTGATTAAGCTGATTAGTGTTCGGGATTTAATAGAAAAATGTAGAGAGAAAAAAGGGTATGTGTGCGCTTAGCGCACAATAATAATGGAAGAAGAAATAGAAACAGATTTAACTAAAACGCTATTAGACATTTGAATTGACTATTTAAATTTGTATGCTTACTATAGACTGTCAGATTATTTTTTGTCAAAATAAATAATCAAAAACGCCTCGTTATTAAGAGACTGTCGCTGAATTCATACTAGTCAAGATTTGAATTCTTTTTCTCTAGAGGTTTGGCTTGTTCAATTAAAGGATAAAACCTATCTTGACTTTTGACTGACAGTCGCGTTATGAACTAAGGTACTTTAGATAAAAAATAGGTCTTTCATGAAAAAACAATCAACCATCCAAATTGCTCCTTCTATTTTAGCCGGAGACTTTGGCCATTTAGCAGAAGAAGCGAAGCGAGCCGAGCAAGCAGGGGCAGATGCTTTGCATTTGGATATCATGGACGGCCATTTTGTTCCCAATTTGACAATGGGCCCTCAAGCTGTTGCCGCTATCAATCGAGCGACAAATTTATTTTTAGATGTGCATTTAATGATTTATAATCCGTTTGATTATGTCGAGCGCTTTGTAGAAGCTGGAGCAGATCGCATTACCTTTCACTTTGAAGCGACAGAAGATGTAGAAGAAACGCTTAATTATATTCGTAAATGCAATGTCAAGGCTGGGCTGGCATTTAATCCTGAAACTTCTATTTCTATGATTCCCAAATACTTAGATAAATGCGATTTAATTCTTTTAATGACTGTCCATCCGGGATTTGGAGGGCAGGAGTTGATTGAAGAGGCCTTAGATAAAGTCAAATTTACAAGGGATCTTTGCAATCAGCTCAATATAAGGGCTGGGGGAGTGACGCCAAAAAACAAGGCATCGGAAGAGAACCAGCTTCCTCCTTTTGACATTCAGGTCGATGGGGGCATTACTATCGACAATGTGGACCGCTGCGCTCGAGCTGGGGCGAATATAATCGTCGCAGGCACAAGCCTTTATCGCGCGCCGAATATGGCCGAGGCTATTCAACGCATGCGCATGGCAGCAAGCAGCCCTGCATGATAGAAAAGAAAGACATTCAACTCTTTTGTATTAACAGATAACGATAGGAATTATGGTAACAAGCAATCAACTTAATCCTGGAATGACGCTTTCCATCAATAATAAACTCTACCGTGTAGAGTCTAGCGTAAAAGTTACAGTCCCTAAGGGAACGCCTTTTATCAAAGCTAAATTGAGAGATCTTAGCTCGAATGAAATAGTCGAAAAAAATTTCAAACTTAATCAACCTATTAAAGATGTTTCCCTGATCGAAAGGCGTTTAGAATTTCTTTATCCGGAAGGAGAAGGATTTCTCTTTTTAGACATCTCCAATTTAGATCAAGTCTTAGTTCCTTCTCAAATTGTAGGAAATAAAGTCAGCTACCTTAAAGAAGGAGTGGAGCTTAAAGCCTTTTTTTATGGCGATACCATCTTTTCAGTCGAACTTCCGCAGTTTTTGGAGTTGATGGTTGCCAAGACTCAATCAGATGAGGAAACAGAGCGAGCGAATGGGGCTAAGATTGCTATTTTAGAGACGGGAGCGAAAATTGAAGTTCCGCCTTTTATCGAGACGGGAGATATCATTAAAGTTGACACCAAAACAGATGAATACATTCAACGTGTATAGTCTAGCAATGGGGCGTTTTGGCATTCTTCTCAATTCCAACTAAGAGGGATGGTTATGAAAATAAAAGTGTCTTGTTCGCTTTTTCAAGGTATAATGCTAGGCTTGTTACCTTATACGGCATTTGCCCAGCTTCAACATCCTTCTCTTAACGCTCCTCCTGTTCCTATTGGCAGCGATGCCGCCAGGGAGCCCTTAGCTCCTGCGGGGCGCGCTGCACCAGCCGAGCATATGGTCGTTGAGCGCACAGTGCCTGAGCGCGCTCAGCAAATTCTAGATTTCTGGTTTGGTCCTCTTTCAGGTCCAGACAGCTATCCGACCGATAAAGTCTCTATCTGGCTGGCCAATAGTCCAGACATTGATCGTCAGATTCGAGAAGAATTTGCCTTTGATGTCCAAAATGCCATTAATGGGGATTTGAATAGCTGGCGC
Source organism: Candidatus Protochlamydia phocaeensis (assembly GCF_001545115.1). Lineage (NCBI taxonomy): Bacteria > Pseudomonadati > Chlamydiota > Chlamydiia > Parachlamydiales > Parachlamydiaceae > Candidatus Protochlamydia > Candidatus Protochlamydia phocaeensis. Next base: position 16,035 of record NZ_FCNU01000011.1, on the reverse strand, counting down.
GATACCCCCAAAGGCCGTTTGGCTCTCATTTTACTTTTGGATGATTTTTCTCGCATAATCTATCGCAATACTCCACAAGCTTTTGCGTCGGATGCAATGGCTAAGGGGCTTGTTTTAGAAGGGATTCAAAGAGGCGATGATAAAAAACTTTATCCTATTGAAAGGGCATTTTTTTATTTACCCCTAGAGCATTCAGAAGATCCAAAGCTGCAGGCTCTTTCTGTGAATGTCTATAAACAGCTGTTTGAGCAGGCTCCCGATAAAATTAAATCGCAAATGCAGCAGTTTTATCAATATGCCTTGTTTAATCAACAGGTCATTTCGCGTTTTGGGCGCTTTCCTCATCGAAACGCTATTCTAGGTCGGACTTCTACCCCTGAGGAAATTATTTATTTGAATCAGCGAGGGTCTTTTACAGCATTCTAAAGGCCCTTTGTCATCAACCGTTCAATTATAAAGGAAATCGAAGTGGAATTAAAACACATTAAAGAACTTATGACAGCTATGGGGCGTAGCGGAACAAAACGGCTCCAATTGAAGCAGAATGATTTTGAGCTTGTTTTAGAACGCCATGATATAGGAAATGGAAGAGCAGTTGAACAGCATTTAGACTATTCAGACGAACAACTTAGACAGCCTCAAACGCCAAATAGAGCAGATCAGACGCTTTCCCGCGGCTCCGATATGCCAACAGGGCGCGCTGCCTCTCCCATTGCGATTGAGCCTCCCAGGCAAGATGTCAATAGCGCTTATGTTACTTCACCGATGGTTGGAACATTTTATGTCGCTCCTTCACCCGAGGATACTCCTTTCGTAAAAATAGGGGATAGGATTGATAAGAACACTGTTGTCTGCATTATTGAAGCCATGAAAGTCATGAATGAAATTAAAGCTAATGTCACAGGCGTGGTTGCCGAGGTTTTGGTTGAATCCGGACAGCCAGTTGAATTTGGTACTAAACTATTCCGAATCGTCGAGTAATTTATCTATGCAAAAAGTTCTGATTGCTAATCGCGGGGAAATTGCTGTCCGCATTATCCGCGCCTGTCATGATTTAGGTCTTCAAACGGTTGCTGTATACTCTCAAGCAGATTCAGAGGCTTTGCATGTTTTACATGCCGATGAAGCGATTTGCATTGGAGAACCGCCTTCCCATAAATCTTATTTAAAGATTCCCAATATTTTGTCTGCTTGTGAAATTACGGGAGCTGATGCTATTCATCCCGGCTATGGCTTTTTAAGCGAGAATGCCAATTTCGCATCGATCTGCGAAAGCTGCGGACTCAATTTTATAGGCCCTTCTCCTCAGGCGATTGCCTTGCTAGGCGATAAGGCCAAAGCTAAAGCCACTGCTAAAGCTGCCGGTTGTCCCGTGATCCCAGGCTCTGATGGGATTGTCGTTGATTTAAAGCATGCCTTAAAAGAAGCGAAGAAATTCGGCTTCCCCATTTTCATTAAAGCCGTAGCTGGCGGCGGCGGGAAAGGTATCCGTATTGCCCATAATGAAGAGGAATTCACAAAGCAATTTGCTGCGGCACGTGCTGAGGCAGAAGTGAGCTTTGGCAATCCTGACGTCTATTTAGAAAAGATGATCATGAATCCCAGGCATATCGAAGTCCAGGTTTTAGGCGACAAGCATGGCAATTACATCCATTTAGGCGAGCGGGATTGCACAATCCAGCGCCGGCGCCAAAAATTGATAGAAGAGTCTCCTAGTCCGGTTTTGAGCCCTAAAATGCGCCAAAAAATTGGCCAAGCGGCTGTCGATGTGGTAAAAGCTGCCAATTATTTTTCCGCAGGAACGGTGGAATTTCTTCTGGATAAAAATCAAAACTTCTATTTTATGGAAGTGAATACCCGCATCCAGGTCGAACATACCGTGACAGAGGAGCTGACAGGGGTTGACTTGGTCATGCAGCAGCTTCGAATTGCTAGAGGGGAGAAACTTCACCTTAGGCAAAAAGATGTCCAATTCAATGGCCATGTAATCCAGTACCGCATCAACGCGGAGAATCCGGCTCATAACTTTTCTCCATCACCGGGGAAATTGGAATACTATCTGCCGCCGGGCGGCCCGCATGTACGTGTTGATAGTGCCTGTTATTCAGGCTATTCTATTCCACCCAATTATGATTCCATGATCGCTAAGCTTATCGTGAAGGGAAAAGACCGCTCAGAAGCTATTGCTATAGGTAAAAGGGCTTTGCGCGAGTTTCATATAGGGGGTGTTCACTCCACGATTCCTTTTCACCTTTTCATGTTGGAAGATCCCAAGTTTATCGAAGCAGACTTCGATTTAACTTATATTGACAGCTTGATTGCACAAGGATGTCATTTTCAAAAAGAGTGAAAAATTTACTTTTAAAACTTTTTTAACTCTTCTTTATTTTCCCTTAACACCTGTGCGTCATATACTCTAAGCAAATAACGACGGAAGGTGAAAGCCAATTCCGCTGGTATCGCAGTCCGATACCAGCTTTGTTGCAAGCAGGTTGGCGAACCTGCCCCGATTGGCCTTCTGTTTAATCACATATCCTTATGGAGGTATCTTATGAAATTAAAGACATGGCGTTCTTGGATGATCGCTCTTTGCGCAGGTTTTACATTAATGAATTCTTTCCCTGCTCTGTTGGTCGCTGAAGAGCAATTGACTCCTGTTGAGTGCATGAAAATCGAAGAAGAGCGCATGGCTCAATTTCCAAAAGAAGCGCTAGCGCAGGCATTTGATCTTAATGCTCTTATTCGATCTAAGTTCAACGACGAAGACTACCTTTATCGCATTCATTCAGATTCCTATTATTATCCCGTTGCCGTATCCGGCTCCGGCGATGTCGTTCAGTTGAACGATGCATCTAAATGGTCCGTTCATCCTTATCAACGTCATATTGTCATGCATTGGGTGCAAAGCGACTTGATTTTTATTAAGCCGAAAGCGTCCTGCTTTTCCATGTATAGCTATGTGTTGCAAAACCGCACAACTCAAGAAGCTGTTGAAGTTAACTTGATCGGATCTCCTATTCCAACGGGGGCTTATACGCATTGGATTGTTAACATTGATCCATACAAGAAACTTATCCAGTTAAATGATGATACGATTTGGCAAATTGATCCTAATGATTATGCGTTTAATAAGTGGCAAATTGGGCACCGCTTGATTGTTGGCGTGAACAATTACTGGCGTATTGCAAAGTATCCGCATATCCTCATCAATACAAGCCTTTACAACGCTCCTTATAGCGAAGGCGATTTTATTGGTTATCCTGCAGGATATTAAGGAAAAAGCCTGTCCTAATGCATGGACGCAATAAAAGGCGTTTATGCTAGGATGGGCTTTAGAGGGTGTATTAGAAATCGAATCCGGTTTGTGAGCGGCCTCAACATACCCTCTCAGTCAATAAGATGGATATTTAATCTAATCCTTTAAAAGGAGCCCATATGTGCAATCCCAATGATCTTCGTCCTCTTCCCGCCTATCGCCCTACTACAACCTATTCCCGATTAGAAGACGAAGAGGAACCAGCATCAAGAGCAACTGTTTATAATCCTGCTTTGAATCAATCTGCAAGGAAAGCAAAACACACATTTCCCACTGTTTTGCCTGTTTCTCAATCACCATTGCCCGGTTTGCCTCCTGTCATGCCGCAGCGCCACTTTGTTCCCGTTCAGCACTCTGTAGGTATAACAACAAATCCACCGGTTCCAACATTCCAACCTCCAGGTCCTCCAACTGCGCATACGGTTCAACCGATTGCTTATAGAAACGGAGGGGAGAACGATAATTCAGATCCGTTGCTCTTCTCGCTGGCAAAAAACCGCAAATAATACAATTTCGATATTTAATAATAGATAAGCATTATAGGAAAATCATGCATCCGTTAAATTTTTTTCGCTTTTTTCCCCATCACACTTATGATAATGCCAATACGCCAGAGCGAGCCAGATCTCGCTTGATTGGCGATACAATCTTTGGCATAGCTGCCAGTGCCTTTTCCCTGTTGGGGGCAAATTTAGTAGAAAGGGATTCTCCCGGCTTCGCTGCCGTTTTGCGTTGCGTACCGGCATTGGCTGCTGCCATTTGGATAATTAGAAGGCTCTCTTGCGGCAGGCCAGACTATCAGGGTGTGAATGAGCAATATCATACCCCTACATATGTGCATGAGACCATTCATGTGCCTACACCCTCTTATGTGTCCACGCCAACTTATGTCCATCGCCCTCCTGTATATGTGCCGCCGCCAGTTATAAGCCTGCCGATGGTGCATCAGCCTATGTATACGCTTCCGCACCAGCGCCCAGGAGCCATTCATCCTCCGCATGGCCAATCGCATACAACGTATTCCGCTCCAAGCTTTCCTTCTCCCAATTTGAATCCGCTTCCTTCATCACGGACGCATCTAAATGGAATGCATGATTTGCCTACTCAACGGGTAAATTTTCCTTCTGTGACTCCTACGCCTCCAAGAAATGTGACGTTTACTCCGCAGCATCAAGCTCCTGTTCCTTCATCAAATGCAGCGGCTAATCAGCCCATGTTTAATTTGGCGAGACGTCGCTAGACAAAGCAAGCAAAGAAGGGAAGAGGAGGGCAGGTTTCCCTTCTCTGCGCTAATATTAAATGAATTGGCTTAATGCTAAAGATTAAACTTTCGATGAATCAACGCGTGTTCGTTACAAATGTTGAACTAGAAGTTTCTGAAAGCTCGATCTCGTTGATAATGGCGTTCAATGCCATTGGCCACTTCTTCGGGATCGTCTGTAATTTGAAACATGTTGAAATCGTCGGGAGAAATGCAGCCATGCGATAGCATGGTTTCTTCAATCCACTTGAGCATTTCCGTCCAATATGCTTTTCCCATCAAATAGATGGGAAAGGCTTTGATTTTTTTTGTCTGAATAAGTGTTAAGGCTTCAAAAAGCTCATCCAATGTCCCAAACCCGCCTGGTAAAAAGACATATCCTTGCGCATAGCGAATGAACATCACTTTGCGGATAAAAAAGTAGCGAAAGTTTAGTCGGTATTTGGGATCGATAAAGCGATTTGGTTCGCTCTCAAAAGGAAGGTCGATAGCCAATCCGCAAGAGTGCCCATTGGCCTCCTGAGCGCCTTTGTTGGCTGCCTCCATGATGCCTGGCCCGCCGCCTGTAATAATGGCAAATCCCTTTTTGGAAATATGACGTGCGACATCCACAGCTAAATTATAGTAAAGGGAATCAGGAGGGAGTCGAGCAGAACCGAAAATGGATACCGAAGGCCCTAAATTTGTCATTGTTTCAAAACCATCGACAAATTCGGAAATAATGCGGAAAACCCGCCAGGAATCATGGGTAAAAACTTGCTTTTCTTCTTCGTGGTAAGTCGTCATAGCAGCGCCGATTGTAATAAATTAAAGCAAAGGGTAAAGAAATAAGCGTTTGAAGAAAAAGTATCAAGACTTTTTTCTATTCTTTATCAGAATCAGATTGCAATACTTTCGTGTCGGCCTGTGTAAGAAGAGGCTTATTCGAAGAAGGAGAGGGGTGCGGCTGAGGCTGTTTTTGCAAAATTTGGGAAAAGATCCGTTCCATGCGCGTCATTTTATTTTGAGCATGCTGAGACTTTCCATTCGCCACTTCGTGCAAATTTTCAATGGCAATAAAGGCGAGGGGATCTTCGCGCAAGATTAAATCTTTGAGCTCGGCTAATTGGAGACGCTCGGCGATTACATATAAAATTTCGCGTTCATCGCCGGAAAATCCGCCCCTTCCATACATGATCGTTAATCCCAATCCGAGCTCGTGAATAATGGCGTCAGCAATGGCCTTGGATTTAGAGGAGATAATTAAAACCGATTTCGTTTCATCCAACCCAACTATGACCGAATCCATAATCTTGATGACGACGATATAAGTGATCAAAGACATTAAAGGCGGATGCCAATCTTGAAAAACAAAGCCTGCTGCCCCAAAAACAAATATGTTGCAGACCAGGACAACTTGGCCCACAGTAAACCCTGTGCGACGATTGATAATCAAACCCAATATTTCCGTGCCATCTAAGCAGCCGCCCTCTCGAATGATTAAACCGAGCCCAATACCTAAAATGGCTCCTCCGATTACGACAACTTCTAAGCTGTCGCCCCTGAATTGAAGCGGCATCATAGTGGAGATAAAAATCATAGCTCCGGAAAAAAGAAAATTGGCCACAATCATGTGGATGACAAAGACTTTTCCGATCGAACGATAGGCAAGGATGAGAAAGGGTAGGTTAAATAAAATCAGCAAATAGGGAATAAGCCAGCTGCCGAAAACATTACCAAAAATCATGGCTACGCCAACAACGCCGCCATCGATCAAATGATTGGGAATAAAAAAGACTTCCAAAGCGAAAGCTGCCAAAAATGCGCCAATTGCCATCCAAAAATAAGCGAGGACCTGAGATAAAAGGGAACGCTTAGGGTTGTGTGAGAGGTGCATATTAATTGGGTCCTTAATGGATAAAAATTGTTCACTTTTACTTCGTAAAGACAGCCAACAAAAGAAGGAGGGGATTTACACTAACTACATGAGAAAGGACATGCTCTTACAAAGAGACGCGGGAGACGGGGCTCGAACCCGCAACTTCCGGCGTGACAAGCCGGTGCTCTAACCAATTGAACTACTCCCGCATTTGCAAGTGATGGGCGCAACAGGACTCGAACCTATGACCGCCTGTGTGTAAGACAGGAGCTCTACCAACTGAGCTATACGCCCTTGCAAATTAAGCTACAACTTTAATGATCTGGTGATTTTAATGCAAGCGCATTTTTAGAGGGGATAATTTTTTTTGTCTCTATCCTGTCTCTAATCAATTGTTTAGGTGAATTTTTTTTCTTTGTGCAGCGCGAATGCTTGTATCATTTTTCTCTCGAAAGCCAAGGGGGGACAACGAGTGATGACTGTTTAGTAAAAAGCCTTTTCGTTCCCTTTTGCCATTAGGCGAATGAAAACAAACAGGCTAAAGACAGCAGCGAAAGATAAAGTGAAGAGGTAAACCTGAATGAAAAGGTAGATTAAAAATATGTTTTTTGATTTAAGTATAGGCATAAATAATCCAGGTGAAGAAATAAAATGAATAATAGCGGACGTATAGGCTTGGTTCTTGCTCTGGTTCTTCTCTTAGCAGGATGCGGACCTCGCTCTTTAGATGATTTCAAAGAAGAAGGTAAAGGGATCACGCGTACACTGATCCAAGAATTGCAATCTATTTACACCAGAGATCAATTGGTGGCATCAACATCAAAACTGCAACGCCTATTTGATAAATTGGCGGATGTGATGATTGCGGCCCGAGAATTCCGGCATAAAAATTCCCAGTTGGATAGCGTCATATTAACCAAGCAGGATCATGAGCTTAGCGATACCTTGCGCATTGAGCTGAATCGAATTTATCGCCTAGAAGGGGGAAGACAGATTATTGAAAAATGCCAAGAATCGGCCTTGCATCGCTTAGATGCATGCCAAAAGCGATTAAGTAAGCAAGATTGAGTATTTGTATCGATCAATTCCACCATCAACCGAATTTTTAGGGATGCATGATGAAAATTTATTCAATAAGGCTTATCTGCCTAATTGGAGCCTTATTGTTCTTTCAATGGCCTGTTTTAGCTGAAAAACAGGCTAAAATTGCTATAGGGGCTTATTTTCGCAATGAAGGACCCTATTTAAAAGAATGGATTGAATATCATCGATTAATCGGTGTTGACCATTTTTATTTATGGAATAATTTAAGCTCCGATGAGTACCTAGATGTTCTACAGCCCTATATAGACTTAGGAATCGTGGAGCTATTCGATGTACCCGTTGAAAGCCAGAATTTTAACATGCATCTCTCTTTGCAATCAGATGCAATGGTCAAAACGTGCAGATTAGCGGAAGGGCATTATAAATGGCTGGCTTTAATTGACCTTGATGAATTTATCGTTCCCATCATAAGCGATAGGCTTGAAGCAATCTTAGAAGAGTATGAAGCATTTGCCGGCGTATGGGCAAACTGGGTTTGTTTTGGAACATCGTCTATTCCTCGCGTTCCCTCCAATAAATTAATAATTGAAATGCTGACCAAGAGAGCGCCCCTCAATCATAAGCACAACCTTTATTATAAATGGATTCTTAAGCCAGAAAGCATGAAAGATATGGTCAATATCCATATCCCCGTTTTCTATACAGGGTTTATTGGCGTTAGTCCAGAAAAAGAGCCTGTAAAAGAAATTATAGCGCCCTATCCATGCATAGATAAGCTACGCATTAATCACTATTGGGCGCGCGATGAAGAGTATTTTTACCGTGTAAAAGCGCCAAGGCGAGCTGATTGGGTAGGCGGCAAAGAAAGCGAATTTATTAAATTAAATGAAGAATTCAATGCCGAAGATGATGAGGCCATTTTACGCTTTGTTGCCCCTCTACGTGAAGCGGTTTTTGAGGCTGCGCTTCAACCTTAAAGCGGGATTAAAATAGCTAATGGGAGCGATAGGCGGCCTCTTCAGCTTAAATTTTATCTTTTACGGCGCTTTGCTTGAAAAACGTCTCAAAAGCGTCTTTTTGCTTGTCTAAATGCCCATGGTGGGTCAACTCTCCTACATGAATGGGAACGGCTGTGACATAGCCCTCCTTCAGCCAGCTGACATCGCAATCTTGGTCTTCTTCAAATTGGGCTAATTTCGATCCTAGCCAGTAATAGGGGCTGTTTTCTGCCGGATGTTGGCGCTGTTCCGGACTCTCTGCCCAATATTCTTTGCCCTGGCGGGTCAGACGGATACCTTTAATCTCCCCGCAAGTGCTCTTGGGAAAGTTTACATTTAAGAAAGTCCCGGATGGCAAGGGATGATCGAGAATATAACGCACCATTAAAGGAATATACGTTTCCACTCCAGCAAAAGAAGGATTAAAATAATCTCCTAGAGAAAAGGCAATTCCAGGAATATCATGCATCACGCCTTCTATAATTGCTGCAACTGTTCCGCTATAGAGTACGTTCCGGCCCGCATTTGTTCCTCGGTTGATACCCGATAAAATCAGTGCAGGAGAACGATTTAAAATGACATTAAGCGCTAATTTTACACAATCGGCCGGTGTCCCATTAACAGACCAAACCTCCGCATGGGGAATGGACCATTCGACTTTTTCAATCCGCAATGGGTGGCGAATGGTGATGGATAAGCTGACAGCCGATTGCTCGCCAGCCGGTGCCACGACGACAAGATCCGCTATTTCGTGCATGGCTTTCCACAGATGTTTAATTCCTGGAGCATAAACACCGTCGTCGTTGGTAATTAAAATCAAAGGACGTGCAGACATGATGGCTTTCTCATCTAGGGATAAAAAATATTAATAAAAAGTTAAAGACTAGCATTGCATTCATCATGCTCTAGATTCACATTCTAGAAATCTCAAATCTAGGTCATTAGTAAGAAATCCTCTTACTGCATTAAATGTGGACGATACGCAGTCTTTTCAAAGATTATTAAATTTATAGAGAAACAGATTTTTTTTAAACTTTTTATTTTTAAAAATAATTTATTGGAATCCAGTAAATTAGTAAAATCGGTATAAAATTAATTTATATAAAAACGGAAAGGAGTTATAATAATAATATAATAGATTTGTTTAATTTAAGAGATTCTATGACTCATTCAGAAGAATCGACTAAAGATAAGAGAAAGCAAAATGAATCTATTCATCCCGAATGCTCAGAAAAACTTTTCAGCATCCTGGAAAATTTCCAAGCCCAAATTCAATCTTTGCCTAAGCTAATTCAAGAAGTAGCTATTAGTGATCAGGCTTTGTCCCAGCGCTTTCAAGAATTGCGCATAGGCGCATATGCGCTTATTACGCAATTAGATCAGCAAAGGCCGCTTATTTTAGAAAAATTTGATGGTTTGCTTTTTCCTCTTGCCAAGGAAATTTTAGATGATTTGTTTAGAGAAGCAGAAAGGCTAAGGGATGATTTGGAGAAGGGGTTGGAGAGCTTGCAAAAATTATCAAGCATGGACTGGGTGGCTCATATCAATGATTGGCGGCATATTTGTATTAAATGGGAAGATCAAAAAAGGCTGACTGAAGACGTGTTGAAACTCTTGTCTGAGCGGACTTCCCAATTAATAGATAAGGATATTCAAGTTGTTCAGGACTATCAAAATCAATCTATCGCTCATCTTTCTATAGAAACGCAAGAATTTAAAAAATTAGAAACCCGATTGGCTCAGGCAACGGAAGAACCGCTTAAATATTTAAGGGAATTGAAAACGCAAGTCAAACATCCCTCTTCCTTAAAGCAGGCATCCGATTGGATTGCAAACCTGCATAAGCAAAGGGAGAGCTATTTTGATCAGCTGCTAATGAAAATTGATTCTATTGTCAAAGAAGTTGTTATTCCCGATGAAGGACATGACTTAGAACTATTGAAAGAAGTTGACAATGAGCTGGATTTTGTTGAAAAAGAACTTAATTCCATTTACCACCTTTTGCCGCAATTAGACCGAGAAGATGAGAAGAACATTCTCTTTACGATGGCGCGGCTGGAAGGGCTGTATGATCATGTCAATGACTTTGAATCCATTTCGCTCTCTCCAAACCTCAAAAATCGTTTAAATAAAATTAAAGATAAAATTGAATTGACGATATTTATTTTCAAGCGTGCGTGGGAAGGTCAATAAATATATTCGTCCGCAATTTCACGTTTATCATGCCCATCTAAAACATGAAAGACGCGCAATTTATTGAGGGTGATAGGGGAAAGCTGGCCTATGGGAATATAAACGATCTTCTTTCCGAAGCGGCGCGCAAAGCTTTTTAATTGGCTTCTGGGAGGATTGCTAGCCACATAGACAACCACGGGTTTGACGGCATAGTCTATCGCAGCCATTAATAAAATTTCCGATTTAGAGCGGCAATCTTGGTAATCAGGGTCAAACCAGACATTGGCCATGCGCCTAGGGGGATATGACATCATAAATCCTCCATACTCGCAGCGGCTGATGCCGGGGCCAACGACATTGTGAGAAAGGGGAGTGGCATAAAAAGACATATCCGATTCTTGGCTATGCTCTCCAAGCCAGGTTGTGCGCCAAGGATATTTTTCTTGGTAAGGCTTGCCTTCTATGGGCTTATCCTCATCAAAAATCACACAGACAGAACCGACTCCGGATGGCGGCTTGCCGCGTGTTTTAACGTACAACTTTTTTTCATGCCAATGCCGAATTGTTTCTTTGGTGTCTAGACCGTCTTCCAGGCTTGTCGAAAAGGGAATGGTTCGGGCAGCCTCTTCCGTTAAAATCTGCGTGCCTTTTTTCTTGAGAAAATTGCCAAAGCGCTCGATATTGATATCTTCGGGGGGATAGGAACAAATGCTGAAGGGGCCGGGAGGTCTGAATCGGAAAGTCGATCGGTCCTTCCTCTGTCTAGGAAACACGGAATCCTTTCGGCCTTTTTCTCTCATATGAAAACGAATGAGCTTGCTCTGTCCCCATACATCTTCTACGGAAAGATCCAATTCAGGCAATCCATCCACATTCTTGCGATAGGGGTAAGACGTTGCCAGCTCCCAGACTTCATAAGCATAATTATGATCGACACAGCCTTTGGCCGCGCTTAAAATTTTAAAGAGATCAGGCATCAGCTGATCTCCAATTAAAGCATAGTTGCGCACAAACTTCATAATATTGCGGAAGTGATAACCTGGAAAGCTATTTCCCGTATTCTCTTTGTATTTATCGGAGGCAAGTCGATAGAGCTGCAAGATGACTTTTTGACGGTCCAAGGGACCTAAGAGCGAAAGATGCTCGCGGCTCTCTTCATATAGAACCGATAAGTAGCCCCATTCTGCTAACACATCACGGCAGGATTCTGGAGTAAGGGTGCAAAGCTGGGCCGCTTCGCGGTCGGCATGATAAAGAGTGGGGAATGAACGGTTATCGACCATTTTAAGAATAGAAGCGACATGGGCCATGCCTCCAATAAACAAGACTTTGTCATAACGCAGGCAAAGTTCCTTTAAGCGGCGCGCCATATATGTTTCCCGTTCCAGGTCGACGGAAAGAGGAGGGCGCCGGCGCTCCATTCTGACTTGTTCATAAAGCTCATAGTACGCTTTTAACCCTAAGCGGTAGACTGCATAGGGATCTGGAATGGGTTCGCGAATCATGGGATAGGAATCGACATCCAAATCTATGCAATGAGCAGGGATATGAGATTCGGCAGCGCTGCGCAAGGCCTCGAAAATGGGATCGCAAGGCTCGCACATAAAATAAAGAGGGGCATGTTCCTGGTTATAAGTAATAACCAGGCTGATATCGGGCAAGCGCGAAGCGGCATGCAGCATTTGCCTTTCCATGGTCTCTGGTAATTCGACAGCAACGCAATCGGGTTTAAGCTGGTCGAAAGCTAATTTGACCTGTGAGGCCATTTCCATATTATAGTGAATAATGGGGAGGGCATACAGGTGGCCTTTCTGAATATAATACGCTTCGCTTGACACGCTTTAGACCTTATAGTACATGCATTAACGCTTCATCGCCTAGCGTCATTAGAATAGCTTCTCGAAGAAGGTTTTCTACATTTCCCCGGTTTCCGTTAAGGCTTTTAATGCGCTTGGCTGCATAGCGGGCGATGTTGATACCGTCCCGGATGGTGTAGTTTTCATGATTGGCATGCGCGCGCTGCAAGAAATTGACGACATATTCCATAATATATTCGTCAACGAAAGGCAGGTTTTCGCGCAAAATCCGGCGCTCTTCTTCTGCTTCTGGGAAATCTAAGTAAATTTGAGGCTGCAGGCGACTATGAATATATTCGGGAATTTCAAATGTCGAGGCATCGTCATTCATTGTCACGCAGATGCGGAAATCCGGATGGGCAGACACTTTTAGTCCGGCCACAATCGACTCAATATAACGCCTTGTATCTAGCAAAGGAGCCAGCGAAGCCCATGATTTTTCGCTCATGCGGTTGGCTTCGTCCAAAATGCATACCCCTCCTCTAATCATCGCTGTGACGAGCGCTGATGCGACGTAGCGAATTCCCCCTCCTTGGTCGACGACAGGGGAGATGAGCAAATCTTCCGGACGAGTGTCCATCGTGCATTGAAAAATATAGACGGGGCGATTGATCTTTTTAGCAGCTGCATAGGCCAACGTTGTTTTTCCCACACCGGGCTTGCCGATTAGGCGAGGATTAAGGGGAATGTCATTTTTATCAATGATGAGCCAGGCAGCTAAAAGCTGCTCAAGCACATCGCGTTGGCCGATCCACTCAAATTTAAATTCATCGGGAAAGCCGAGGGCGATTTCCACACCTTGGATAACAATGCGGCTTTCGTGTTCGCTAGGTAGAGAATAGGTCATACAATCTCCTTAAGGGATGGCAGCTTTTTGAGATCCATATAATAAGCCAGCTTTGGCAATATTTTCACGTGCATTCGGAAACAAGGTTTCAATTTCTTGTAAAAGCTGATCAACCTGCTTGCGCATAGAATTTTGGCCGACAGGGCAGCGGCACATAATTCTGGCAAATCCTTGTTGCTGGGCAAATGTACGAATATCTTGCTCAGCTATATAGATCAAAGGGCGAATAATTGTCACACCATATTCTTGCATGTGGATTTTCGGCAGATTCCCTGCAAATTCTGCTTTATGCAGCAAGTTCATCAAAATCGTTTGCGCATTATCATCGCGGTGGTGGCCAAAGGCTACTGTTGTTGCGCCCACGCTTTTGGCTGCTTCAAAAAGAAGGCGGCGTCTTTCACGGGAGCAACTGTAGCATTCCAAAGTCTCCAGCTTTTGAGTAGACTCCCGCACCATAAAGTTAATTTCCAACTCTTGGCAGATAGCCCGCAAATAATCTTGATTGACCCCTGCTCCGCAAGAAAATTCGCCGGAGACATGAATAGCGTGAATATCCAGGGGGGGAAATCCTCTTCCTGAAATAGCTTTTAATAAAAAGAGAAGCGTTAGGCTGTCTTTCCCTCCACTCAGGGCAATGGCAATTTTAGAAACATCTTTTAACATTTCAAAATCGAATAAGGCTTTTCGGAAAGTGCTTTCTAAGCGCTTACCCAAAGCAGTCCAGGGCGGACGGGCAATTGGAACGGTGATCATATTAGTTTTTACAATTGTTTAAAAAAATAAGATTAAATTATACTAAATGTGTTAATATAACGCATTTAAATACAAATTACCATCATAGAAAATTTTGAAGCTTACTAGAGAATTATAATTAGAATTCTGAATGCAAGAAATTTTTCTTAGAGTAGAGTATTTAAAGGCTATAGTGTAAAAATTTTAAGATACTCTCTTGCTTGAGTCAAGAGATTTCATTAAAACTTCGAACGAATAAATCGGCGATTTAAATTTAGTTTTAGAGGACGTATGACTGAAAAAGTTGGAAGAAATGATCCCTGTCCTTGCGGATCTGGGAAAAAATATAAAAATTGTTGTTTAAAGAATGAGCAGCAAAAGCAAGGGGGACCCTCTGCTTTGGGAAAGCGCAAATTTACCGCTAAAGTGATCAGTTCGGGGACGACTAAACCTCAGCAGCAGCCAGAGCAAACAATGCAGCATAAAGCTGTAGTGGATTACAACACTTTAATGGAAAGATCGTTTGGAAATGCCATTCATGCGACAGAGCAACCGCCTCTTCCCGCCAATCCGACTCAATATTTAGTCGAGGAAAAGAAAGAAAACTCAAGTCACTCTTAAAAAAATAAAGCCTTCAGATTGTATTTGAGGGCTTATTTGTATTTTTTTTCACAAATTTCTTGTGTTTAAAAATCGATTCTTGCTATAAATACCCCTTCATTCGCTGGCATAGCTCAACTGGTAGAGCACCCGACTTGTAATCGGACGGTTGTGGGTTCAAGTCCTACTGCCAGCATCCTTTAGGGGGTGTCGCATAGCGGCAATTGCAAGGGACTGTAAATCCCTCGACTCACGTCTCCGTTGGTTCGAGTCCAACCGCCCCCAAAACTTACTCAAAGGCCAATTTAGCGCCTTATAAGGCGCAGCCAAATTTCACTAAAGAGTAAGATTTATCCCCGCTTTCCCCCACTTATCTGCAACAAAAGACAATAAAACACAAAAGCAGCGAATCATCGTATCTCTGGTAATTTTTTATTTTACTGGGGAAATAATGGGGGAAATCCCTATTATTCCATGGTTAAATTTTAGATTTAAGAGAGAAATAATGGTTCAAGGCAAGGGATTCTCACTCCCTTGAACTGTTTTTTGTGAAAAATTTTAACTTTTGGAATAGATATGGGATCGATTAAAGAACGAAAAGATAATGGTCTGTTCCCGAAAATCTGGACCATTTTAAATGAGAAAAATTTTATGAATAAAGACATTTAAAATGGGAGATTGATATGAAAAAAAGTAAGTTTACAGATGAGCAAATTGCATTTGCCTTGAAACAAGCAGAAATGGGAACAGCCGTTTCTGAGATCTGCCGCAAGATGGGAATAGCGGAAGCCACATTTTATAAATGGAAAAGCAAATTTGGTGGATTGATGCCATCAGAAGTAAGACGGCTTAAACAGCTTGAAGAAGAAAACAGCCGTCTGAAAAGGCTGGTGGCGGATCTGACTTTAGATCGCCAGATTTTACAGGATGTTCTTTCAAAAAGCTTTAAAGCCTGCTCGTCAGCGAGTTTTAGTCAGGCAAATTTGCTATAACTATAAACTAAGCGAAAGGAAGGCTTGTAAGGTTTTAAAGATTCATCGGTCTTCCTTTTACTATAAATCAGTTGCGCGAGACCAGGCTGTTTTGACGCTAAAAATTAAATAAATTGCTTTAATACGAGTGAGATATGGCTACAGGCGTATTCATACGCTATTGCAAAGAGAGGGATGGAAGATCAATCATAAGCGGGTTTATAGATTATACAAAAATGAGGGATTGCAGATGAGGAATAAGATTCCCAAAAGAAGGGTCAGTCTTAAGACTCGTCTATTGCCGAACTTGGCAAGCTGCAAAAATGAGTGTTGGAGCATGGATTTTGTAGCCGATGAGCTATTTGATGGAAGCCGAA